>NZ_JAVREH010000016.1:0-83125 GCF_031845305.1 Jatrophihabitans lederbergiae
ACCGGACACCGGCCGTCAAGACCTGGTTCGCCCAACGCGCCGCCGAGCTCCCTGCGCCGATGCGTGACGAGCTTGGGATCTGATTCCTGGTGATGCACGACGCAAGCAGCACGTCGCCGCGGCGCAAACCCCGAGCCGAGGCCACGATCAACGTCCAGCTCAACTTCGCGTTGTCCGCACTGCGCGCCTGGGCTGCGGCTGGGATGACCTCGCTGCGCGAGGTGTCCCGCGAGGACGTGCTGATGGTGCTGCCCGCAGACGGCAACGCACGCGCTGGATGCGGCCAGGGCTTGAAGTCGATCTTCGGCGTTCTCAAAGGACGTAAGACGATCTTCGTCAACCCGATCGGGCGGCTGGTCACCGGCCAGTATCAGGAGCGCGAACCGGTGCCCCAGGACTCGGCCGTGCTGCGCGAAGCCCTGCAATCCATCGATCCGGCCCGAGCGGCAATCGTCGCACTCATCGTCTACCACGGCGTGTCGATCGGCGCCGTGCGCCGGCTGCTTCTCACCGACATCCAAGATCGGCTGCTGCACCAAGACGAGCGCGAGATTCCGCTGGCGCCCCCGGTCCGTACACGCGTCGCCGCCTACCTCGACGAACGAGCGATCACCTGGCCCGCGACCGCCAATCCGCATCTGTTCATCAACAGCCGCTCCGCCTCGCGAGACACCGCCGTCGGACTCCGCTGGGTCCAGCTCAAGATCGGAACCGACCTCACCGCATCGGCCGTCCGCGCCGACCGCATCCTGCACGAAGCGCACGCCACCCGTGGCGATACCCGCCGCCTTACCGACCTGTTCGGGCTCAGCATCAAGGCCGCGAGCCGCTATACGAACACCGTCGACCATCCCGGGTTCGGCGAGCTCGGTTCGGTGCCACCAGAGCGATGACTGATGCGAACCCGAACTGCAGTTGCCCGCCACCGCCGGCACCCGTGCAAACACCCACCCGGCTGCGACGAATGTCCAGCGCCGCCGAGCCGCGCATCTGGCAGGCTGTAGATCATGACGAACGAGCGCGCGATCGTCGAGCAAGGCTACGACGCCATGGCCGATGCCTACCTCGACTACGTCGACCAGACGACCGGTGATCCTCGGCTTCGCTTCCTCGACCAGCTGCTCGCACGGCTCCAACCCGGATCGCAGGTTGTCGATCTGGGCTGCGGCGCGGGAATCCCCTGCACAGCCAGGCTCGCCGAACAACACAACGTCCTCGGCATAGACATCTCGACAGAGCAACTGCGCCGCGCTCAAGACCGGATCCCGAGCGCCCGGTTCACCAAGGCCGACATAGCGACTGTCGAGCTGCCGCCACACACGTTTGATGCAGTCACTGCGTTTTACTCGTTGACTCACATTCCGCGCGTCGAGCACGCCGACGTGCTCCGGCGCATCGCCGGCTGGCTGAAAGCAGACGGCTACCTGCTGGCGACCCTCAGCGCGCGTGGAGATACCGACGGGAGGCAGGACGACTTCGTCGGCGTCCCGATGTACTTCAGTGGCTACGGACCCGACACCAATCTCCGGCTGCTCCACGAAGCCGGCTTCGACCCCGTCATCAATGAGATTGTCACCATGAATGAACCCGGCGGTGAATCCTCGTTCCAGTGGCTCCTGGGCCGTAAACGCGGCTGACGACCAAGCCGACTGTCCACCGGTTTGCGAACCCACGTGCCTACTCCGCAACATGGGACGCCTCCGCGCCTCGGTTCGCGTGCAAACGTTCGTCAGTCATCCCGAACCCAAGACCTATCTGGCGGTAATGATCCAGCGGCGACATGGAGGTTGCGGTCAGCGTCTTCGATCCGGGGAACCCAACGACGGTCAGGTCCGCCAGGCTGGCCACGCATGTCACCGTGACCGACACCTGTCCTCCCGGGTGGAAGCCCGAGGTGTTGACGTCAGTGCGCATCGACGTGCAGCTGATGCCGGCCTGGGACAAGGTGTCGGCGGCTTCCTGCCGGGCGGCGGCCTTGGCCTGACCGGGTGTGCTGCCCAGCGCCGCGGTTCGAGCGGCGGCTGCGGCGGCCTGCTCGACCAGTTGCCGGCCGTGGGTGACCCGGCCGAATCCGACGATGAGCAGAACGAATGCCAGCAGAAACGGTGCGACGATGACGAGTTCCAGCGTGGCGAAGCCGTCTTGTCCTCGTAACTGCTCCCTACGGCCGGTGACCCAGGCCCGCATCTCAACCTCCTCCGTTGAACACTTCGACCGGCCCGGTCGCGGACTGATCGACGGCAAAGTCGCCGAAGGGGATGACTGACATGACCTTGGCGTGGACGGTGACGAGCACCGTCTGCGTGCCTCGATCAGCGGTGCACGTTCGATCCCCCAGCATCTTGTTCGCCACCAGGTCCAGGTAGTGGGTGCAGCTCGCAGATCCCTGCGAGCTGGTGGCCTGGTAGCCGCGGGCCACTCTCAACCCGTCGCGGGCGGCCGCTTCAGCGACGTTGCGGGCATGCCAGAGCATCACGTACTGCACCGAGATCATCGACATGATGATCACGACCGGGATGACGACGACGGCTTCCACCGTGGTGAAGCCGTCCTCGCGGTCCCGGACTACCCGTGCCCAGCGCCTGTGCAGTGCCGACAAGGCGGCCATGAAGTCACCGATGATCACTGGACGTTGACATTGTTGGCGCCGTCCTTGGCCTTGTTCATCAGCACCGTGGCGACCACGATCGCGGCGACGATCACAATGCCGGCGATGGCCACCCACTCCAGGGTGGTGAAGCCGTCCTCGTCGCCCTCCTCGCGGATCGTGGCGACGCGTACGTTGGCCCATGCCCGCAGCATCTGGAGCTCGATCATTTTCTGTTCCCCTTGGATTGGTTGTGCCGGTCTAGAACTTGATGTTGACGAACGCGGGATAGCCGATGAACAACATGAAGCCGAAGGCGATGAGCATCTGCGCCAACCGCATCGACTGGTTGCGTTCCTCGGCGTTGCCTTCCTCGTCCGCCAGTCGTGCGCGGCGCATCGAGGCCGCTCGGGCGGTCAGGGTGTTGCGGACCTGGGCGCCGTCGGCGGCGACGAGCTTGATCAGCGCGCCGAGCTCGCGTAGATCTGAGACACCGATGCGCTGACCCAGATCCGAGAGGGCGTCCCACTCGTCCTGACCGGACAGGCGCGCCCGGAAGAGGGTGTCGCGGATCAGCATCATCGGCCAGCCGCCGCCGCGTTGGGCGGCCTCGGGTAGTGCAGCGGCCGCGGCGGCGTGCCCGGCCATCTTCAGCGACACCAGGTCCAGGTATACCGACAGCTGCTCGGTGAACTCCTGCCGCCGCGTGGCAGCGGCCTTGCGGACGTCGATGTCCGGGGCAAGGAACAGCGCCGCCGCGGCGATGATGGCGACCGTTAGTGGCGCGAACCGCGGTAGGCCGATTCCGGCGATGTACTTCAACCCGGAAAGGGTGATGAGGCCGCCCAGGAATCCGGCGACGCCGGCGATGACCTTGCGGCCCATCAGCGTTTCCAGGCTCTGCCCGGTCAGGGCGAGGTCGTGGCGCAGCCCGGTGTACTGGATGCCGCGCTTGGTTAACTCAGCCGTCGCCCACTGCCCCACACGGCCTTGGGCGCCGCCGGCGGGCGGGGTAGGGATCGCTGGGACCTCGGCACCGCGGTAGTGGGCATAGAACCTGCCCAACTCCACGATCGCGCTGTGCCTGGGCGGCAAGATCTTCATGACCAGGTACAGCAGCATCGCCCCGATCGCGCCGCCCAGGACAGCCATCACGATCACGCGGTACCCACCTTCCGACTCCCACCGCGCCTGCGTGTGGGCTCTGCAGGCAACGCCCCGGCGACGCCCCGCCCCGTCCCGGTCAAAGCGGCAATGATCCGCGCATGCATCGGGTCGATCAGCTGACCAGCGACCGGCAGGAACGGGGTCGCCGGCTTGGCCATCGCGAGCTTGCGGATCCACAGGAACGATGTCGCGAACAGCCCCAGCACGACGGCCAAGGCGATCTGACCGGCCACCGTCCGGTACGGGGCTGTGTAGGCGTCACTGAACAGCACCAGGAACGTCGCTACCGCCAGCACGATCAGGAGCATCAGCTGCACCGCGCGGCGGTCCCCGGCCCGACCCGCGGTGATCTTGCGTCGCAGATCCAATTCCTCCCGCCCGGCCAGGGCGAGATTGGTCAGCACCCCGACCAGGCCGTCACCGCGGGTGCGGACGTTCATCTGCAGCGCGGCAATGATCAGATCGGCCGAGTGGTCGAGCTGCTCGGCAAGATCCTGCAAACCCTGCTCCAGCGGGACCTTGCTACGCAGCTGCCCGCTCAGCCGCAGCAGCGCCGGGCGGATCGGTGCGGCCGCGTTCTGGGCTGTAGCCGGAATCGCCTGCTCCAGCCCTGCGTGCCCGGTCGTCGTGTCCCGCAGTGCCTCACACCACGTCACGACTGCTTCCAGACGCACGATCTGCAGTTGCTCATCCTTGGACCCGCCCATCAGCGCGGGCCAGAACGCCATCAGTCCACCGAGCCCAATCGCTGCTACCGGCCAGCGGGTGACGGACTCAATGATGATCCCCAGCAGGAGCCCTCCTACCAGTCGCACCGTGAACAGTGGTGAGCGCGGCGTGCGGATCAGCTCGACCAGGTGGCTCGGCGGCCGCGTGGGGTCGACCACGGTCCCCCGGATGCCGATGATCAGCACCAGGATCGCCGCTCCGAAGCCGCCCGCGATCACGGCGGCAAGCAGGACGTTGAGGTCAGGCACCGATCACCACGCATCCTGACGGGCTGGGGCAGACCAGGCCGGTAGGCCGTCGGTGAACTCACTCGCGCGGGTAAGGCGCTCCATCCGCACGATCGGGATCTCGTGTGACCGGGTCGCTCTGCCGTCCTCCTTCGACGGCGCGAAGATCCTCGACTGGGCGACGCGGCCCTCCATGGTGCCGCCGACCTCGATGATTTCGGTGACCGTTCGGCGCAGCCCCATCCTCGGGTTCTTCTCGACGAAGACCACGAAGTCGATCGCCCCGGCCATCAGCGAGTGCGCGACCTCGAAGGAGGGCATCGCGTTTTGCACGGCGTAGGTCGCGATGCGGTTGAACACCTCGGAGGCGTCGCGGGCGTGGATGGTCGACAACGAGCCGTCGTTGCCCTGCGCCATCGCCGATAGCATCTCCACGACCTCCGGACCGAGGACCTCACCGACAATGACCCGCGACGGGTTCATGCGACGTGAGCGGCGGACCAAGGTGGCGATGTCCAGGCCGGCGAACCGACCCTCGGAGTCGGGAAGAACCTCCTCCATCTCCCGCACGTCGACGTGCAAGTCAGGATGCCGGGACAGCCCCAGCTCCAGCGCCTTCTCGATCGTCAGCAACCGCTCAAGCGGGTCGATGCAGTTGATCAACGCGCGCAGCAGAGTCGTCTTACCTGCATCCGTCGCCCCGCCGACGACGATGTTGCACCGGCTCCGCACTGCCGCGTAAAGAAAATCCGCGACCTCCTGAGTGACCGTGCCCAGCGACACCAAGTCCGGCGGCCGCTCGGTGCCCGGTTTGGTGGCGCCCGCGGCGATGTCTGGACGCAGAAACATCTGCGGGTAGCGGTTGCGTCGAATGCTCACCGACGGCGTCTCGGTGGCCGACATGAGCGCCGACAGCCGCGACCCGTCCTGCAGACGGACGTCCAGCTCGGGTGTGGTGGGTGAGAACGGGCGCGCGTTCATCCCGGCGTAGGAACCGAGGTTCTGCACGATGCTGACCAGATCCTCATTCGTCGCCGCGACCGGCCGCCACAGTTGCTTCACGCCACCGGCGTAGGTCACCCAGGTCTGCTCGCAACCGTTGATGTCGATGTTCTCCACGGAATCGTCTTCGAGCAGCTCCTGCAGTTCGCCAGCGCCGTAGATGGCGCTGTAGATCGCCGAGCGCAGCCGCATCTCATACGACGTGTCGGGCGGCAGCTCCTGGCCGCTGCGAAGCAGGGCGTCCATGTGCGCGGCGACGACGGTGCGGATGAAGCTCTGCGCCTGCTGTTGTTCATCAACCGCCGACCGCACCGGCAAACCACGGGCCTGCAAGCCGCGCCGGTCATCGAGCTGGAAATCGGCGACCTTGGCCTGCAACTCACGGACCAGCCGGTAGTCCAGCAGATCGCTCATGACCAGCCCCCGGTGCTCATCAACGGACCAACCGGCGGTGGACCCATGCCAGGCGGATCAGTTGGCGGCGCAGTTGCCTGGGGCGCGGGCGGCTGTTGCGAAGGCACCGCAGTCAGCGGTGTCGGCTGCCCGGCCTGCTGCTGTTGGCCGCGGACCTGCGGCCACCATGACAGCAGCGTCTCCGCGACCTTGCTCGTCGAGCGAATCAGGTCACTCGTCGTCAGCTTCTTGGTCACCTGGCCATCGCGCATCAATTGCACCGCGCGCGGATCGTCAGCGATCCACCCAGCAATCGGAATGTCGGTGGTTGCGGCATCAGCTTCCAGGTGGGCCTGTAGATCGCTCAGCCGGGCCTTGTGGTCTCGGGCTGAGCAGATCAGTGCGACGGTCAGCGGCGAGCGGCCGTACATACCCTGCCCGAGTCGCGCGGCGAGCGCGCTGGCTCGCTCGCGCAGGTGGTAGAGGGCTTCTGGTGTTGACCGGCCGATCAGCAGCACGATGGTCGACGCTGCTGCCACCGCACCGGACGCTGTTTCCTCCTGCAGGCGACCCACGTCGACGATCACCGTGCCGCGCCACGCGTGCGCCGCCGCCGCGACCGCCGGCCACTGCCGCGCGATCAGAGCGAAGTCTTCGGTGCGCATGTCGGTAGCCGGAATAACCGGCACGCCGAGGCTCGTCTCATGCGCGTAGGCAGTCATCGACGGCAGCGATCCGCTGCGGGCGTCGATACTCAGTCCACGCAGCGTGGGCTGGCGCCCCAACAGCCGGCCTTCGGGAGTCCGGAACCGTAGCGCGGCGTCGCCGCCCGAGGGATCTGCCTCGAGCAGCACTCGCTCCCCCGGCCAGAGCATCGTCAGCGCGGTGGCCACTGTCGACACGCCAGGACTGCCCTTGTCCGAGCAGACAGTGACGATCATGGGCCCACCCGCACCAACGCGACCAGCGAAGCGTTGCTGGCCATCGCGATCACCGCCGCATCCGAACGGGGCACCACGAGCGTCAGCAGTGTCCCTCCCGATTGCGACGGATCCGGTACCGACGCATACACCGCAGCGGTCTCCACGAGCACCGCCGACGGCGACGACCTGACGGCGGCGGCGTTCTTGTCCGGCAGTTGGAGAACTTCGACGGTGTCTCCGACGTTCAACCCGTCGGCCGGGATTTGGCCCGGCTTCACCTGGACCCCGACCTGCGCCTGCGCGCTGTTCAGCGTCGGCGCATTGGTGACCATGGCCCGCTGCAACAGCGTGTGCGGCAGCAGCTCAACGGCCGCGGTCTGGCCCACCAAGGACGACAGGCTCGCACCGCCGAGCGCCGTCACGCCCCCGGCAACCTGGACCGTGCTCAAGTCCGAACGGTGAATCGGGTGCCCCGCGGCGATGTGGTTGACCACCTCGACAACGGGCGTCTTCTTGCCTGCCTGGGTGTAGAGATACGCGCCAACAGCCGCCAAACCGACGATCAACACCACCGCCAACGCCACGAACGCCGGTCGCTTCTCTCGCACCGGCAGCGGTGTACCAGCCCGTGTGACCGGCGCCCGTTGCTTGAGACCATTACCGGACGCCGTCGCCTCCGTCGGTACAGACGCCATAACCCCACCCCCCCGCTAGCGATTCACCGTCTGAACCTGCAGCACGTTCAGCGGCCCGTTCGTCGCCGTCCTCTTCGACGTCAAAGTGCCGTTGCTCTTGTTGGACCCCATCCACGTCAACCGCCACGTGATCGTCTGCGTCGAGGCAACCGGGTGCTCGTAACCAGGCCCCGTAACCTTCGAGTACTGGTAGCCGCACGCCTGCCCACTCGGCGCACTGTCGCCGTCGGACTCCACCCACGGACGACCCGGGCCCACGCACCACACCGAACCCAATCCGTTGCCAGGGTCAAAGGTCAGCGACACCGGCGTAGCAGTAACCGTCGCATAGTTACCGCCGGCCTCAGCGGTCGCCGTCAGCGACCTCCACGTCCCTGGATCAGTCCAATAGAACGTCCACAAGTTGATGTACGTGAACGGATATCCCCCGATGTCCTTGTCCTCAGATGGCGACCTATGACCAGACGGATGAGGCAGCAAGAACGTCGCCGCAGCCCGCTCAGCAAGCTGCGCCGGCGTAGGAGGCGGCGGCGCGGCCCCAGCAGCGACTCCCGGGCAGCCGCTCGCCATAACGAACATGTTGAAGGCAACCACCGGCATCACGCCGTGATACCGGTCGAACAGGTCCAGGCAACCCTGACCCTTCCAGGTCTTGCAGTCCTCGTAATAACCGGCCGGATACTTCGCGCATCGGTCGGGTGGAGTCGGGGCGCCTCTGCCAGTTCGAACGCCACCCTGTCCGGTCCTGCCACCGTCGGCGTCACGTCCACCTACGCCGACGCCGACGCCGACGCCGACGCCGACGCCGACGCAGTCTGGGCTGATGTTGATGTCGCACGCCAAGGCGGGCGACGCAGACATGATCGTTGCAACCATCGGCGCGGCTGTCGCGAGGGCAGTGACTAGGAACGCCAGCCGCCGTTTGGGATGCCTCATCGCGTACAGGTCTTCGTTGGGTCAGTGGTGAACGAGGTGGCTACCCAACCAGCCGCTGTGGGCTTGAACATCTTGATAGTTGTTGGGTATGGCGGTGACACATTCACTGGAGCCGAGGTCGGAACTGCCTTACCCGTTGCAAGCGTGTACTCAGTCCAAGGGTGGGTCGTCGAAAGCAGCACACAGTTCTCCAGCGTCACGGTAGGGACGGTGGTCGTGACGTCGCTCGATTTGACAATCAGCCGGTTGGCGGGGGGCGTTCCTCGAAATGCCCTGCCCTGCGCCTTCTCGTCGGCGAGCGACGCGTCGTAAGCGTTCTTAGCCTGCCCGGCTACGTACTCGTTGAAGGCGGTCGGCGAAGTCGCCGCCGGATTCCGAAGAGCCTCGTTGTACGCCTTGGTGAGCGCGGTGAAGGCGTCTACAGCTGGCTGCGCGTCACCGAAACCCACGGTTTCGGTTGTACTGCTTGAGCTGGTGGGAGCCTCGGCGCGAGACGGGCCGGTCGCTGAGGCTGACGAATCAGGTGGCCTGGCACGGGGCGAACTGCTCTGTGTATCCACGCCGTTGCTGCTGCAGCTTGCGACCCCTGCGCCAAGCAGCAGAGCCAAGACCAACGTTGCCTTCGACCGCCGGCGAGTTGAGCTTCCCACTTACCCTCCAGACTGTAACGAACCGCCTCGTAGGGGTGAAGGCGGATATCGCTGACTTGCCACACCATTCTCCGTCGCCGATCATGTAGTCAAACCGTATACCGGGTGGCAGTCACTTTTCCGGCACTACGGAGGGATCCCTCGGCAAGTGTCAGAAGCGTCCTGGCGACCCGAGACTCCGACAAATTGGTGATGAATCATGTTGGCCCCACGGACCAACTCAGTTTTGGGCTCAGACGAGCTGACACCGCATACATGGGCCCGGATGTCGGTGCCGGCCGAGCAGCCGAGGGACTCAAGTGTGACGTATCAAACGTCAGCGAGGGTCTGCTGCACGGATAGGTCCAACTGACTTGCTGGCCACGAAGGGCTGGGCTGCCCCGACCCGATTTGCGCGCCGTCGAGGAGCGCCTCAACAACCCGCCGCGTAAGACACTCGGCGCTGGCTGACGACCAGCCCCGCTCGACCCTAGCGCCACCGCCTTTGGAGATCCGCGACCGCGATATTCAAGTGCATTTTGCTGGCGACGCGGCAGTCACGAGCCGAAATTTGCGCCTGTTCTCAGTCGACGCACAGAGGATACGTCCCGTCAGCAGTCACCTGCGCGGCGAGGAGTCGAGAGGGAGCAATGCACCAGCCGAGCGCCGGCGAACCGATCGGGTCCTGATGGCCCGCATCGCGGCCGGAAGATAATGATGTCGAGTTCGATGCTTTCCCGCCCTGTCGTCGATGATGGGGCGATGAGTGGTGCCCGGCCTCGGGCCGGTGGTCCGTCTCGGCGGAGAGCCTTTGCTCCAGGCGAGAAGTTGCAGCATCTGGACGCCTACGACGAGGCGTGCCGCGATGGTCAGGGTAGGGCGTATCTGCGGCGGGGAGGAATTATGCTCCTCGCAGATGACCGAGTGGCGCAAGCTGCCTGACGCTGGCGTGCTGGACGGCAAAGCGGCCGGTGCGAAGGTCGGGCGGCTCAGCGCTGAGCAGGCCGAGATCGCCCGGCTACGCTCCCAGCTCGGCCGGGCCGAGCGTCGTCTGGCGCGGACCGAGGTGGCGTTAGACATCATGGGAAAGGCACACGCGCTCCGTCGCCGGCTGGCCCGTCATCTGGCGTGGGTGCGTCCGGAGCTGGTGGCGACCGGGCCGGGTAGGTGTTCGGCTGGGACATCACCAAGGTGCGCGGCCCGGTCAAGGCCAGCTACTACGACGCCTACGTGATGATCGACATCTACTCTCGCGACATCGTCGGTGCGTGCGTGCACGCAGTGGAATTGGCTGTCGTGGCTGAGGAAATGATGCGTTCGGTCTTCACGGTCCACGGCACCCCGCGGGTCGTGCACGCCGACCGCGGCACCTCCATGACGTCCAAGAGCGTCGCCGCGCTGCTCACCGACTTGGGCACCGTGGGCTCCCACTCGCGACCGCGGGTGTCGAATGACAACCCGTTCTCCGACGCCTGGTCAAGACCTTGAAATACGCCCCGGTGTTCCCCGACCGGTTCGGCTCGATGCAGCACGCCCGCAGCTTCCTCAGCGAGTTCGTGCAGTACTACAACCCCGACCACCACCACACCGGTATCGGGCTACACACCCCCACCGACATAGAGGACGGCCTCGCCGCGGACACCGACCAACGACGACGGTGGACCCTCGCCGCCGCCCGGGCAGCCACCCCACACCGGTTCTCAAGAGCCTCGACCCGAAAATCCTCGACCTCCCCGACGCCGCCTGGATCAACCCACCCATCACCCAGACTGGAGATCAAGAACAGGGGATCGACTCCACCGCCGCACAACTCCTGCTGGCCTCAACCACCTTGACAAATTCCGCAGCCGCCGGATACACACATTGGACCGGTCGCAGATCAGCAGCGAGCGCAACCACATCGGGGCCGCAGCCGCCTGCAACGGGGACTACGAGCCGATGCGCGCCATGCTGACCGTCGTCACCCCAGGACCGTCGGGGTCGACCGGGAAACCCCCGCCCTCGATGACCTCGACAAGCTGCTCCACGGCCATGCCTGGGCACGCACAGGCATGGTGTTTGGCACTGACGACGAGCGAGCGACGCTGACGCCGCAGCTCGAGCAACAACCGTTGACCGGTGGCGCGGCCTGGTCGTCTCTGTCATGCCCGCGGTCGTCGAGGTTGATGACTGCCGACCTTCGCCGCCGATCTGGACGAGGACGCCGCGGCGGGCATCAACCACCCAACAGCGTTCAGCGCCACCCAGCCACGACCCGGCGCCGACACCACCGCCGGCCAACGAACTTGCCGCCGCCGTCAGCTCCTACCGGCGCCGTCTGCGGGCCGCGCATTTGACACAGCTCACGCTTGGGGCGCCTTTAGCCGCCAGACCCGAGCGGCCCCATCCGGGTGGCTGGCGAGCACCCGTGACGCCCCCGCCGCCGCGGTGCCCGGCCACCGTTCATGGCCATCAGCGCGCTAGCCAGACGCGGCCCCCAGACCGCGGCGCGCGGCAAATCGGTCGGCGGCGAACTGGTTGCGCCTGCTCACCGCGGCATGGCGATCGGGCACAGCACCGCCGCGACGGCGACAGTTCCGAGCGTGAACGCCACCGTTCAGTGTCGTTGCTGGACGGCCTGCACGATCGCCACCGGGACGCCGGCGACGAGGACCACGCCGAGCAGGCGACGAGGTTGCCGTCCGGACGGGCCAGCGCTACCCCGATGACCAGCCGGGACAGCACCCGCCACGGTCCGGCGAGCCAGTTGCTGAGCGGGGCGAATCGAGTCGCTCCCGTCTGGTGATGACCGGTCGTGGGTCATGATCGCGATGATGTGCGCCTCGCCGAGGCGTCGTGCCGCAAAATCCGCGACGACCCCGGTGGTGACGGCGACACTGCGACCTCCGGACGCGAAGGCATTGACCTGCGCGGAGCGCTGCACGTAGAGGTCCACCTCGTCAGGACGGAGCTGGCAGTAGGCCAGCGCGCGCGCCCACATCGGGTCGAGCAAAGCGGACTGCGCCGCGGTCGGTCGGCGGAAGCCGCAGCCGACGCGCACCGCGATCTGCTCACCTGGCCCGAGAACACGGCCGCACCGGAGCCCAACCAGCCCAAGCCCTCCCAGGCACCCAGCCAGCTGAACAAGACGAGCAACACGAGCAGGCTGCCGATGATCGATGGCAACGCAGCAACAGCTCGCCAGGCGCCGAAATGGCACTCCCGGCGTCGGGTCACCGCTGGCGCCACCCACGCACACATCGCCGTCATTGTGGCCGTCTTCCTCAATCGCCGTCTCCGTGGATCAGCGTGAGACCACGCAGTGACACACACCGGGTCCCGCGAGGGCCGCTATGACCGTTTCGCGGCGCTCGCGGACAGGTTGAGTGCGACACTCGTGAGGACGCTGCGGGCATGGGGAAGAAGGACAGGCGCAGCGTTGCTGGCGACGGGCAACTGTCGTTCGACGCCCTGCTGTGGGGTCCCGCGGCCGAGCCGGGTGAGAACGGAGACAGCGATGAGCGCGACGGTGATGAACCCGTACGGCCAACAGGCCTGGAACCACTGGAAGACGTGGCGGCCGACCGAACTGAGCCAGATCCCGGACCCGGCGGCGTTCTTTTCGAGGTTGGGCCTGGACGTGGAGGCCCAGATCGACCAGGTGGCAGCGGACCTGGCCGGGGACGACCCGGCCGGGGAGGACTACCTGGCGAAGGTGGGCCGGTTGCGGATGGCACGCGCGACCGCGGAGTCGCAGGTGCTGCGGGAACTGGTGCTGCTGCCGGCGGAACCTGGACACCCGGAGTACGACCCGACGACCGAGCAAATGGACCACGAAAACTCGGCCGAGGCACCGTGGCTGCCGGTCGTGATGACACCGCAGGACCCGGGCTACCACGACCTGGACGACGACTCGTCGTCTACGCCATCGGCGAGGACGGCCCAGGCCGCCGACTGGGTAGCGGCGTCGTGGTCGGTCACCCCAGCCCGAACCACGTCACCGTCGAATCGCCCTACGGCACCCGTCGGCACGCCCCCATCAGCCACGTCAGCCGCCCGGGAGAACCACCCACCACGATCTCGCTCACCCAGTCGCCGACCATCACCGCACCACCGGACCGCTGGCGGGAGGTGGTCACCGCGATCGACCCGCGCGTACCCCAAGACCCGTACTGGCCCGCGCTCGTCAGAGTCCTCGATCGCATCGACGCCCAAGGCGGCGACGTCCCCGCCCTTCTGGCGCAGGCCACCACCGACCGCCCGCTGCCGGCCGAACACCCGGCCCGGAGCCTGGACTACTGCCTCGCCGACCTGGCACCCGAACCTGGCGCCGCTGCCCGGACCCGCTTCGAGGCCGAGCAGCACGCCCGACCGGTCACTCCCCCGCCGCCACCGGTACCCGCCCCCAGGCGCGACCCCGGCTACCGACCCGGCCCGCGCCCGTGATGAAGAAGCTCCAGCCCGCTGCCCCCTCGGACACGGTCTGCGGCAAGAAATCGCGCCCGCGGTGTCAGTAACCGCCCCGCGCCTGCGCCTGCCCTTAGTGAGAGCACTTCTCACGAGCGGGAGCACGCATGCCACACGACACGACCACGACGGCGGTCAGGCCGACTGAGGACCAAGGGCACCTAACACCGTGCGCGCCTGCACTCAGGCACACGACCACGAACAACAGATCAGCGAGCAGGAAGTGGCTGCAGGGTCCGGCCTGCCTGCTCGGCGTACGCCTTGATCGCCTCGGTCGACCAAATACGGCCCACCGTGAGCGTCGCGATCGGCTCGGGGAACTCCGGCAGCACCAGCAGCTGGACCAGGCGCGAGCGACTGATGCCCAGCATCGAGGTCATCTCGGCCATCGCCACCACGGGCGGGTAATCGCTCATCCCCAAATCCTAACCAACTCGTGCACTACACAATTTGTGTACTGTACGATCCGTGCACTATACTACTCGTATAGTGCACGACGCGTGCACCTCCATCTTCCCCCACTGGAGGCCAAGAGCATGAACGCCACGCAGAACACGATCAAGCCCAGCTACCAGGTCGGTTCGCGGGTCCTCGTCCAGCACAAGGGCACCACCAGCACCGGCCAGATCAGCTCCATCCACCGCCAGAGCAACGGCACCGAGTACGTCGTGCGGATCGATGCCTGCGACGGCGGCATGGGCAGTGTCCTGAACCTCTGGTCGACCTCGGACAGGCCGATGTCGATGCGACCCGCACCGATGCCCGAGGGCGGTGCGGCGCGATGACCATCACCACCAACGTTGAGCACCTGACCCGGACCCCCCTGGGAGTTCGGAGGGGCTTCACCAGCGAGCAGCCGCAGCGGGAGGAGATCCTCGCCGCCGTCGAGCGGATGGCCTGGACCGACAACCCGACCCTCGTGCCCTACCTCGACGGCCCGGCCGTACGCGCGATCGTGGCCGCCGTCTTCCACCGCCGGCACGACCAGATCCAGGTGGTCGGCATCGCGCAGCTCAACGGCGCCCGCCAGCTCATCGGCCTGGCCGACAACCGAGGCGGCCGCAGCTACGTGCTGGACCTCGACGCCGAAGTGATCCACGTCCTCGCCGAAGTCCCGCACGTGCCGAACCACGCCCGCCACAGCCGCGTCGCCTGAAGCGCGTTTCCCGCGACCGACGCAGAAAGAGAGCCACCCACCATGACCAACCCGACCGGCTACACCCTCGAACACGCGTTCGCCCGCGATGTCCTCACCATCGCCGTCAACGGCGGCATCAACCACTGGGCCCGCGTGCACGGCTACCTCATCGACTGCCCCCCAACCGACGTACGTGCCGAAGGAATCGACGCCCGCGATGAACGGTCGCTGTGGCACCTCGACCTCGACAACGTGCAGGAGGCCATCACCAAGCTGGCGACGCACCCCGAGGACTGCTTCGCCCCTGACAGCGGCATCGATGACACCTTCCGCTCAGCGATTCCCGCCCTGTTGCCTGCGATCCAGAGCGAGCTGGCCACCAACGGCTACCCCCGGGCCCGGTTCTACGCCGACCGGGTCGACGCCACCATGGCCGACCTCGTCGTGCAGGTCGCCGTCGCCGACGAGGTCATCTACTGATGAGCGCCAACGACACCGTGACCATCTCGATGACCGAGACGGTCACCTACGAGATCACCCTCACCCACGCGCGGCTGGCAGAGATCCTCGACGTGCCCGCCGCCGACGTCCCCGCCCTGCTCGCCGACATCGACAACTGGGCTCCCACCGGCCCGATCGAGGACCACAACGAGTTGCTCGACGAGATCGACTGCGACACCTACCGCGCAGGGAGCGAAGACCGCACTTGGGCGGTGCGCGCCGCGCGGAACACGGCCCCGGTCATCACGGACCCGAGCGACATCACCGACGACCTCCGCAGCGCCGCCGCCGACCGCTGCGAGCAGCGCGCCCGCGCACTCATCGCCCAGGGCGTCGCGGAGGACACCGCCCTCGCTCAAGCCGCCGACGAAGCGGTGCTGTTTACCCGCGACCTCACCCAACTAGCGCGCCTGCGCAGCCACACCCTGGCCGAGCTGACGCGGGCCTACGACGGCAACGTCTACCGGCTCCTGCGCGACCTCGGCGACCACCTGGACCTGAGCCTGGCCTACATCGACCGCGCCACCATCAACGCCCATGTCGAACGCAGCCTGACCGACGCCGAATGGCAGGCCATCCACGGCCACTTCACTGCGATGGACTTCGACGATCACGTCGGCGAGCAGGGCACCTTCCGCACCGAGTGGATCGAGAGCGTCCTGGACAAGGCCGGTGTCCCCGGTTACGGCTTCACCACCGAGGGCCACCCGACCACCAACGCGCAGAGCAGCGCCGCATGAGCGCCCTCGGCGACGGCCCCGGTCAGCTCACGGCGCCCGCGCCCAACGCCCTGGTGCTGCCCGGCTTCGTCAGCGAGGGCTGGACCGACATCGACTTCACCGACCTGTTCGCCGGGGCCGGCGGCTCCTCGATCGGGCTCGTCGCGGCCGGGCTGAACCTGTCCCTGGCGGCCAACCACTGGAAGCGCGCGATCGAAACCCACGCGACCAACTTCCCCAACTCCGACCACCTGATCGCCGACGTCACCAACTACGACATGCGCCGGTTGCCGCGCACCAAGGTCCTGTGGGCGTCCCCGTCGTGCGTGTGGCACTCCCCCGCCGGTGGCAACAAGAGCGAGGACCAGATCCGCGCGGAGCTGGACGCCACCTTCGACGACTACGTCCCCAACGAGGCCGCCGAGCGTTCCCGCGCAACCGCGTTCGACGTCATCCGCGCCGCCGAGGTCCACCGCTACAAGGTGATCATCGTCGAGAACGTCGTCGAGTTCGCCACCAAGTGGAAGCTGTTCGACTGGTGGAAGGCCGGGCTGGAAAACCTCGGCTACACCGTGCAGCTGATCAGTGTCAGCAGTGCCCACGTCGGCAGCGAAGGCAACGACCCGGCCGCCCAGTGGCGTGACCGGCTCTACGTCTACTGCACCGCCCAGGGCGTCCCGGTTCCCGACGTCAGCCCGCGACCCACCGCGTGGTGCTCGGACTGCGACGAGACCGTGGCCGCCGTCCAGTCCTGGCGCCGCCCCAACCAGCGCAAGGTCGGCAAGTACCGCCAGCAGTACGACTACCGCTGCCCCAACGCCCGCTGCCGCTACCGCATCATCGAGCCCTACGTCCGCCCGGCCGCGTCGATCATCGACTGGCACGACCTCGGGACCCGCATCGGCGACCGCGCCACAGAAGGCAAGCGCCCCTTGGTCGCAGCCACGATGCGCCGGATCCAGGCCGGGCTTGACACCTTCGGCGTGCCGACGATGCTCAACGTCAACCACGGCGTAGGCGAGGACGGCCGCGCCTACCCTGCCGCCGCAGCACCGGTTCCGGCCCGCACCACCAAGACCGGTGACGGTCTGGCCTGCCCCCCATGTTGGTGCCGGTCGGCGGCGGCTGGAACGACACCTGCAGCAGCACCGAGCACCCGATGCGTACCCGCACCACTCGTGACATCGAGGGTGTCTGCACCCCGTCACCGGCTACACAGCCGTTCATCCCGATGCTGCGCAACCACGCCGAGGCGACCGGGATGGATGAGCCCCTCGCGACAATGGCCACCGCCCGCCACCACGGGGTCACCGTCCCGCCCGGGGCGTTCATCTCCAAGAACCACGGCGGCCTGGACTACGCCGCGATCGGCCACATGAACAAGGACGTCGCCGACCCGATGCCCGGCCTGGTCGCCCGCCCCAACATGTCGCTGGTCATCCCCTACCGCAAGGGCCGCACCAAGACCACCAACGAGCCGCTGCTGACCCAGGCCACCGTGGAGGCCGCCGGGCTGGCCACCCCGGCGATCGACATCAACGACTGCCACTTCCGGATGGTCAAGCCGCGTGAGTCAGCGCGGGCGCAACGGATTCCGGACTCCTACCGATTGACCGGCAACGGCGGCGAGCAGCAGATGCAGGCCGGGAACGCCGTCAGCAGCAACGTCAGCCAGTGGCTGGGCGCGATCACCGTGCAGGTGCTGTCATGAACGGCGACTCAGCCGAGGACCTGACGGCGACCAGTGTCACCGACGACCTGGCCAGCCCGGAGGAGACCGCCGAGCTGCGGGGCGAGGCCCTGGCCTGGCAGCAGATGCTGCACCAGGCCTCGGCTCAGCTCGCCAATCTAGCCGCCTACCCCCACAGCCGCCTGCGGCGGCGCGCGCTCGACGCCGCTGCAGAACATGCCCGCTCGGCCGAGAAGCTGCTCCGCGCTCTCGACGACGTCCTGGACGCCAAGCAGAGCGACGCCGGGCGCAGCCTGTCCACTCGGCAGCTGTCCGCGCGGGTCGAGCGCGAACGGCGCGTGCTGGAAGAGGCCAACTGATGGCCGGCACGAGCACCGAGCAGCTGGACCTGTTCGCCGACCTCGACGCGGCGGCCGAAGCTGTCGCCGAGGCCGAACGGCAACGGGTCTTCGACACGGCTCCCCCGATCTTCGGCGACACCGTGCGTGGCTTCTTCGCTCGCGTCCGTGCCGCCCGCGAGTGGGACGAGCAGTACGGCCACTTCGACTGCCTACGCCGTTCGCACGCCTGGCGCGACGAGATAGGCGGGACGGGCTTCGGACGAGGACGCATCCCAGCCACCGACCAATGCCAACCGGTCACCCTCACCGCCGACCTGCGCTGCGAGCACTACAACAGCGACTGCAGCTGCGTCGGCGACCTGGTCTACCGAGGCGCATGCCTGCACTGCGCGTGGGAAGGCGAGATCGGCGAGGACCACAACGCAGCGGTCGAGGACGCCCACGACCACGCCTGGTCCGGCTGGCGCGACCTGCCGATCGTCGACCGTCGGCCCGAGCCCGGCACCAGTGCACGCCAGCAGGCGACGATGGCCAGCTGGGTCGCCGCCGTCAACGACGTCTACCCGGCAGGGTGGCTTGAGAGCGGCGGCCCGATCCGCACCGTGCGCGGCTACTTCGGTACCCGGCACGTCCCCGCCTACACCGGCTTCGGCGGCTACGACCTGTGCGGTGAAGTCCGACCCGACCCGGACCGGGAGCCGGTCCGGTGAGCGCCAACCGGGTCTGCCCGGAGTGCCGGTTCACGGGCAGCTACGCCACCGACGCGATCGCCGACTACCAACACGGCAGGCACTCCTGCGCCAAGCAACTCCGGCGAGCCGAATGCGCCCGACGCCGAGCCGAACGACGCGCCAATGGCATCAAGCGCGACTGCGACCACCAGCGCGCTCACCACGTGCACGGCACCCGCACGGCTTACGTCCGCGACCGGTGCCGCTGCCAACGCTGCACTGCCGCCAACACCGCCGCGAGCAGATGCGCCAATCGTGACCGGGCCTACGGCCACTGGCAGCCCTACATCGACGCCAGCCCGGCCACCGCGCACATCCACGTGCTGCGCGCGTCCGGGTTCGGCTTGCGGCGCATCGCCGACCTGGCCCACGTCTCGACCAGCACCCTGCGCGCCCTGCTTGGCACCGGCCCGGACGGTGCTACCGCGCGAGCCAAGATACGACCCGACACCGCCGCCCGGATCCTCGCGATCGAACCCGAGCGCGCAGCACCCGCCGCGTACAGCAAGGTAGACCCGACCGGAACCCGCCGGCGCCTGCAAGCACTCGTCGCGATCGGCTGGACTCTGGCCCAGCTCGCCGTACAGCTTCACCGCACCACAACTCATCTGACCCGCACCCTCGCGGCCGCGCACGTCACCGCGCGCACCGCAAAGCAGGTGCGCGACCTGTACAATCGGTTGTGGAACGTGCGTCCCCCCCAGCACACCAGCGCCGAGCGCGCAGCCGTTGAGGCTGCGCGAACCGCGGCCGCGCAGCGCGGCTGGCTGCCGCCGCTCGTTTGGGACGACATCGACTCCGATCCGGACCCAGACCCATACAAGCGCGATCAGGCATCCGCCGGCGCCGCCGACATCGACGGGATCGCCATTGAACGAGCGGTCGCCGGCGACGGCGTCCGCCTGGACCAACTGACCCCGGCCGAGCAGGCCGAAGTTGTCCGTCGCATGACCGAACGCGGCAAGTCGATACGCGACATCGCCACCCAACTGAGCACCACCAGACGCACCGTCTCTCGGAGGCGAGAAACAGTGAACGCGACATGACCAGCGCCGCACGCGTGACCCGACTCAACGCGCCTGCGCACAGTCCGCGCCTGACCAACGCGACGGCACGAAGGAGCACCACAATGGTCACCACCAATACGCCGCAGGCTAACTACGTCGGCCGACTCCTGACGCTGGCGTGCACGCCGCCCTTACCGGATGGTTCCCGGAGGGCTGGCGGTGCCCGGCTGTGTATGGCTTCCGACCAACGGTGCTACCGCACTCGCTGTGGAAGGAGCTGATGGCAATTCGTGGGCCGCGACCCAGCGACGTTGCCCATCGGCCGAGCGCAGCTTGAACCGAAGCGTCCGTTGCGCCCGCTCGATGAGCGCGAACATAGCTGGGAAGTCCCGGGCGGTGCCGCACAGCAGATCGAGTTCCTGTGTGGCCACCCCGGGGGTCAGCGGGCCGGGACACGGCACCAACAGGTGATACGAGGCCACGCCGTCGACGCCGCGGACGTCACCGACGCCAGCTACTGCCTCGATGAAGACGGTGTCGTTCGGGGCCAGCGAGCTGAACTGGAAAGTCACGTCGTCCGTCCGCGACTCCGACGTCGGCAGTGGCCGGCGGCATGCGACGAGCGCCGCCTCGGCCAGGAGGTCGCGTCCCAGGTGCCGCAGTGCGAGGTCGTTGACGAATCCGCCGACCCGGCCGTTCACCTCGATGATTCGCGGACCAGCCGCGGTCAGCTTCAACTCGGTGTGGGTCATCCCGTTGCGAAGGCCCAGTGCGGCCAGCGCCGACGAGGTGAAGTCGCGGGCTGCTCGGGCGGTCGCATCGTCGACCGGAGCGGGCCAGAACTGACCCGACTCGCGGAAGGGCGGAACGAGCGCGAACTTGCCTGTGATGGCGATGTGCTCGACGACGCCGTCCACAGTGTTGGACTCGACGCCGACGTAGTCGCCGAACCGACCGGACGGCACGCCGACGAGCAGTTCCTCGAGCTGAAAGGTGCGGCCGTCCCCCGCGCTCAGCAGCCGGGTGGCCGTAGCCGAACCGGTGTCGGTGTCGTCGATCAGGTAGCTGTCGATGCTGCCTTCCCCGACGGTCGGCTTCAGCACCGCCGGAAGACCCACCGCGGCCACCGCGCCCTGCCAGTCCTTGGCGTGGCGGAGCTGCGCGAAGCGAGGACCGGGCAGGCCAGCAGCATCCAGGGCGATGCGCTGAGCGTTCTTGTCGGTGAGAAGTCGAGCGGTGTCCCCGGCATGGAAGGTGTGCCCCAGAGCGGCCGCCAGCGCGCTGGCCTCACGCAGCCGCCGATCACTGAAGGTGACCACGCCGTCGGTCGTCCCGACGGCCCGAACCGCCTGCGCTGTGGTTTCCGCGTCGATCCAGTCCACCGCCGGCGCGAACGCGCAAATGATGGGCTCCATGGCCACCGCATGCTCGGACGGCGCGAGCACGAAGATCAGGTCGGCGACCGCACCGACATGCCGGACGATCTCTAACGGAGAGGCGGAGCCCACGTCGTACACGACCACGACGGTCGGCTTGGCCGGTGAAAGTTCGGTCACCACTCGGCCACCTGATCGGCATGCAGCGCCTTGCCCAGTGTCTCGACAGCAAGGCGATAGATCTCGTCCACGGCCGCGCCCGTGAGGGAGGAGAACTGGTGCGCGGTCTCGAAGCCGCCGTGGCGGAGCAGCCGGTGGCGGTAATCCGGCAGCGGATCGCGCTTGCCGAGCAGCCCGAGCCACTGCCGGGTGCCGGGATAGGGGCTGTTGACGTTCAACGCGACGCACCCGTCCGGCATCAATCCCTCGCGGTGAAGTTCGGCGACCAAGCGAAGCGTGGTCATTCGCTCTGCGCTGCTCTCACCGAGGCCGAACTGGAGCGAGGTGCCGATCCGCACGCCGGCGGCCCGGCACCAGCCGGCCACTTCTCGCAGCCGTTCAGACCAGCTCAGCCGAGCATTCGTCCGGCGCAACTGAAGCACCTTCTGGACGGCGTCCGGCGTCGGTTCGGCCGACTCCAGACCGAAGTAGATGTAGGTGCAGCCGCTGTCGGCCATTCGCCCGACCATCGCCTCGTCGAGGTCATTGATGGTGGTCTGGCAGCCCCATTCGACCCTTCCCGGAAGCTCCGCGGTCACCAGCGGCAGGAACTGCGCCAGCCACGCGGGATTCTGAGTGAAGGTGCTGTCGTCGAAGAAGAGCGCCCGGTAACCCTGTTCGTAGCGCAGTTGCATCTCGGCGATGACATGCCTCGCCGTGCGTTGCCGAAACTTCGACGAGGCATAGAGAAAGGCATCGGCCGACTCGTGGCAGAACGAGCACGAGTACTTGCAGCCGAGGCAGGCCATGATCTGTGCGGTCAGCTGACCCTCGAAGACCGGAAATCGATTGGGCCGTGCCAGCCCGCGGGTGTCGAAGAATGGAAGCTGGTTGGCATCGACGGTGGACCCGCTGAGCGGCAGCCGGCACACCTGCCCGGTGCTGTCGTCCCAGAACGACAGCACCCCGCTGCCCGGCAGCGCGGCGAAGTTCGCCCGCCGCCGCAACAGGTCGGCCTTGACCGAGGCCAGGTCACCGTCCGGCGAGTCGGCCACCGCCTGCAGGATCTCGACCATGGCGTACGGGGCATCGCCGGCGAAGACGAGATCGACCACCGCCCGCTCGGACGGCGCGGCAAGCGTCTCGAGGTCAGCCAGCCGGTCGCGGGCGGCGTCGGACAGCTCGAAGTCGGCGTAGATGGCGCGTTGCCGCTCCGGCATGCGGCTGACCCGCTCGCTGGCTGAGCGATACACGAGCGGGTTGACGCCGTCCTCGTGCTGGCCGCCGAACAGCACGACCGCAGACGGCACCTCCTCCTTCACGATCGCGGCCACTCGCAGGGCGTAGTGGTGACCCTCGGAGAGGTTGCTCACGCCGACCAGCACGGGCCGGTGCACTCTTAGCACCCGACGCAACTCTGCGACGAAGTCATCGTCGTAGACGCCGGGATTGAGCACGGCGACCGTCCGCGGCGTGCGCTGAGCGGGAAACTCATCGATGAGGACGAGGCGATCGGCCAGGCTGGTTGCGTACAGCAGCGGCGTCGGCATTCCCGGAAAGGTCCCTGTCACGCCGCGCTCGATATGGGGCGCGCTCACGAACAGCACCGGAAAGTACTTCAACACCTCCCGGGAAGGGGCACCGTCGCCCAGCCGCTCGCGCAGCTGCTCCGCTGTCCGCCATAAATCCTGCTCGCGTTGCAATGCAGCCTCGGACACGTCGAGCGGCGACCCGCCGTCACCGGGATACACGCACCAGTCGCGCTCATGCCTCAGCAGGCCGTCGATGCGGGCTCGGCGCTCGGAGCGGATGCGGGTGACAACATCGTCGGTCACGGCGGAGTCTGTCCTCTCGGCGAGGGGTAGCGGGGAAACGTCCACCGCGTCAACCCTTCGACGCCGGTGCAAGCGCCTGCCGCAGCACGACCGCCAACTCGGGATCGGCGAGCAGTCGCGATCCGGGCGCATCGAACCGCCGGCAATTCCCCTCGGCGGCCGGTCCGGCGACTCCCGGATAGTCCGCGGAAACCAGCACCAAGTCAGCGGCGTCTAAGGAGTTGCCGGCGTGCGCGGCCGCCACGAGGTAGGCCAGGTAGCGGTTCCAGCGCGTGGTCAGCTGGTCGACGAAGGCAGCGCCGAGGCCAACTTGCTCGGCCGCCGTCTCCGCGGCCCGCCGGTACCCGGCCGCCAGCGAGCAGGCCAGTGCGCCGACCCGCTCAACCCTCATCGAGGCGCCCGCGCCGGGTGTGGCATCTTCGGAACGGGCACCGAGCGAAGCCAGGGCGGCCAGGTACTCGTTGACGATCGTCCTCTCATCAACCACCTCCGGGTCGATCACCGCCAGGAACGGCCGGCGTGCCCCGTCGGCGAGCCGGGCGGCGAGTCCGGCTGCGAGGGGCGCGCCCGCGCAGTAGCCGATCACCGCGTCGACGGTGGTGATCGCCTTTCCCAGCGCGTCGGACAGCTTGTCCAGGTAGGTCCCCGCTGCCTCGATCGGCGCGGCTAGACGGGCCGGCTGACTGACCAGGAAGTGGCTCGGCCCGAAGTGCTCTGCCAGATCGGCCAACCGCGCCTCGCCCCGTGCCGCTTCGAAGCCGACCACCAGCACGGTGAGCTCGCCGTCGTGGCGACAGCCGTTCCAGACCTCGGGACGCTCAGACATGGGCGTCCGCCCAGAACGAGCCGTACGTGCCGAGCGGGCGGGTGGGCGGCCCTCCGAAGTACGGCTGCTTGCCCATGGCGTCCGCCAGCACATCGAGGCCTTCGAGGAACACCTCGTACGCCTGATCGGGGGTGGCGTGCGCGCTGCTGAACACCGGCGGCAAGTCCTCGTGGTACCGGGAGTAGTCGTGATGCTCGATGTTCATGCCGAAACGTTGCGGATCGGCGTACATGGCGCTGCCTGGATAGGGCACCAGGCCGAACAGGTACGACGCCTGCAGCAGGTCCCGCTCGATGAGCGACGCCACCCAGTCGAGGCTGCGGCGCATGTCGTTCAGGCTCTGATCGGGAAAGCCGTTCACCGTGAACGCGCACGCCGCCAACCCGGCGTCGCGAATGCGTTCCAGCGTCAGCTCGCAGTCGCGCAGTTTCATCCGGTGCTTGTGCGCGTCGAGACTCTCTTGCACGCCGGTCTCCAGACCGATCTCGACCCAACGGCATCCACTGTCGCGCAATGCGTCGAGCACGCTGGAATCGGTGAGGCAGTTCAGCCGGGTCTGGCAGTCGTAACCGATGTCGCCTTCGGCTGCCAGGGCGGCGAGCAACTCCAGCGTGTGGTCGCGGTGCAGCGTGAACGTCTCGTCACCGAAGTAGATGTTGTGGTGGGCACCGTAGTAGTCGCGGTAGGCGCGGATCTCGGCCAACACCCGCTCGACCGGAAAGTAAGCGGGCTTACGGCCGATCGTTTGAATAGTGCAGAAGGTGCACTGGTACGGACACCCCAGTGCATACACCTGACGCAGGTACCGGATGTCGCCACCGGCGGAGGGCGGAAAGAGGTCCACCTTGGGCCACGGCATGTCAGCGGGCGAGACATCGGGATAGCTGAACGGCGTGCGCACGCAACGGGTGCCGTCGGAGTAGACCAGGTGACCGACGGTGTCGGGCCGGGTCACGCCTGCGGCCAGCGCGTCGAGCAGGGCCGGCAGTGCCCGCTCGCCGCGTCCGGCGATCACGTAGTCCACCGCTGGGTGAGAGGCCACTAGCTCTGCAAGCGGCGTTGCGACGACCCCCCCGAACACCGTGTGCGCCGACGGATAGATCGCCTTCGCCTGCTGGGCAATCTGCTGGGCGAAATGCAGGTTCACGGTCATCGGCGAGAAGAGGTAGCAGTCGGCCGGGTGCTCCCGAAGGATCCGCTCGACCGCGACCGGGTCCAGGCGTGAGGTCTCTCCGACCACGCCAGGCTCGGTATAGAAATCGAGCACGTCCAGCTCGCTGTAGCCGTGGGCCTGCAGCGTGCCGCCCAGCCAGTGCATCCAGTGCGGCAGCTCCCACATCGGCCGACGCATCTCTGGCAGGTCCGGATGGGTGGACTGGTACTGGATATCGAAGCGTTGCCAGAAGAGCTGCCGCTGGGGCACTGGAACCGTTGTCATCGGGGTATGTACGAATGCGATGCGCAATTGGGCGCCTTGCCTTCCGCTCAGTAGGGGTGGCGGGTGGTCAGATCATCGGAGCTGGCAGAACTCGCTCTTGCGGGCGAACAGAAGGAACAGCTGGCCGACGGCGTCGCCGCCATGGGCACCGGCACTCACACGGGCGGCCTCATCGAGGGCGGCAAGCAGCGCGATCCACACTTGTCCGTCCACCCCGAGGCTGATTGCGGTCGCCACCGCGTCCGGAAACACCGCGAACGGGCTGACGTCGATACCCTCCAGCCCGGCGGCGCGAGCCTCACCGGCCAGCTCCTCGCGGGTGATCAGGCCGGACCGCAACGCCGCTCGGTCGCCGGCGGAGTACATGGCCAGGAAGTCCTGTGCCAAGCTGCGCGGGTCCCACGCCGTGACGGCAAGTTGGCCCCCGGGTACGAGGGTGCGGCGCGCCTCGGCGAACAGCTCACCGCGCTGCCAGGCGGAGAGGTGGTTGACGGTTCCCATCGCGCACGTGATCAGATCGAAGGTGTTCGGGCCAAAGGGCAGCATCGTGCCGTCGGCCTGGACGAACCGCCGCCGAACGTCGGCCGGCAGGCCGACGACGCCGGAACTCTCGAGATCGATGCCGACCGAGCACGCCCCGAGCCGCGCCAGCGCCTGGGGGTACCGCAAGGTGCCGCTGCCGATGTCCAGCGTGCGCATCCGAGCAACCGGCCTGTCACCCACGTGCCCGAAGACGTTGACCATTTCCAGCGTCTTCTTCGCGGTGTCGGCCGCCGATGCGTGGTCGAAGCTGTGATACCAGCCCGCGTGAAAGCCGGATGCCCCGCTCTCGCTCGGCAGCAGGCCCTGTTCCTGCAGCGCCTGCACCGCGGTGAGCTGGGTCGACAGACCAGCCGAGCCGGCTCCGGCATCCGTTGCGGCCGGGTCAGTGGCGTCCGGGTCAGTGGCGTCCGGCTCGGTGGCGTCCGGGTCGGTGGCCAGTAGCAGCTCGTTGCCTAGCTGGACGGACCGAGGCCGGCCGGATGCGCTCAGGGCGCGCACGGCACTGCGCACGGCGGCCGGGTCCAGCTCCAGGCTCTGCAACTCGGCCAGCCGTGCATATGCGAGCTCGGCGGCTCGAGGCGCATCGAGGACGGCCAGACACCGCGCCGCACCGCGCAGAGCTGCCGCGCGCAGTCCCGGGTCACGAGCGGCGGCCTGGTAGCGAGGCAGGGCGTCCCGGAGCTTCCCCGTCCGGCAGAGGGCGTCGGCCAGCGCCAGGCACTCGCCAGCGGCAAGCGGCCCGTCGCCGCACGCTTGGCCAAGCCGGACCAGGGCGTTGTCGCGCTCCGCGCCGGTCAGGATGCCGGCGGCGTGCAGACCGGACAGCCGCCGGACCGCAAAGCCGGCTCCGAGCAGGGCATGACCAGGGTGCACCGGTCGTTGATCGGCGGCACCGGCCAGCCAGTCCACCTCGGCTGCCGTCAATCGGGCCAGGGTGGCGACCGGGGCGTCGGTCCGCCACCGGCTGAGGTCGCCGTCCGCGGTCAACACGGTGACGGCATCGGCGTCGGCGCTGGTCCACCGCACTGCTCCGGGCATCAGCTGCTCATCGACAACCGTGCCGTCATGCCGAAGCTCGAGCCGGTGCCCCCGGTAGTGAGCCTGGACCGCAGGGCACGGCCGGTGACCGGTCCCCGCGCGGCTCGCGACGGGGTCGTGGCGAAAGCCGTCGACGTCCAGCCGCAACCGGCTGGCGTCAGCCAGGTCGACCGTGACATCACCAGCAGGTCCGACGGCAATGGTCGCAACCGGAAGGTCGAAGTGACGCAGCCACAGAAGCTTCACGACTGGCCGTCCCCGGTGATCGATGCGGCCGGGTCGTCGCTCCAGCCGAGCCAGGCCGCCATCGCGGCCGGGGTGGGGTGGTCCAGCAGCACGTCGAGATCCAGGTCGTCGGATGCGGCCGCCCCCGACGAGCGGTGAGCCGTCAGCTTTTCTATCAACACCATGCCGCTGAGGGACGAGCCGCCCAGGTCGAAAAAGCTGTCATGCGCGCCCACGCCTTCTGCTCCGGTGACTTCCCGCCACAGGCCCGCGAGCGGAGCCCATGCCGCCTCTTCCACCGGCACCTCGGAATCGCCGGCCGAGCCGGTCACCACCACCGGACGGGTGGCCAGACCGAGTCGATCGACCTTGCCGCTCGGGGTCAACGGCAGGCGGTCCAGAACCACGACGGCGACGGGAACCAGGTAGTCCGGCAGCGTGCGGCGGAGTTGTTCGAGCAGGTTACGCGCGGACCGATCCAGCGACTCGACGAAGGCGACCAGCCGTTTGCCGTCCGGCCCGCTGGTCACCACCACCACGCCGTCGGGTACGCCGGGCAGGCTCTTGACAGCGGCCTCAACCTCACCGACCTCGACCCGAAAGCCCCTGATCTTCAGCTGGTGATCCCGCCTGCCCAGCCAGGCGATTGTGCCGTCCGGCTCGATGCGGCCGAGGTCGCCGCTGCGGTACGCCCGTGCTCCTGGCGGCCCGGCCTGCTCGGGACGGAACCGGTCGGCGGTGAGCGCCGGTCGTCCGACGTAGCCCCGGCCGACCATGTTTCCCGCGATGACGATTTCACCGGTCACTCCGTCGGTGACGACATCGCCCCGCTCGTCGACCACGGTTATGCGGGTGCCGTCGATGGGTACGCCGATGGCCGGCAGCTCGGGCCACGCGGTCGGATCGGGGCCTAGCGCCAGCGATGTGACGATGTGGGTTTCCGATGGCCCGTACTGGTTGGTCAGGCGAGCGTGGTGGCAGCGGGCGAACAACGCGCGCAGCGCCGGGGTGACGACGAGTTGCTCGCCGGCCGTGATCACCACGCGCAGCGCGAGCGGATAGCACTTCGCCCGATCGGCCTGCTGAGCCAGGGACTGCAGGGCGACGAACGGCAGGAAGATCCGCTCGATCCGGCGCTCGACGAGGAACCCCAGCAGTCGACCGGCGTCACGCCTGATCGGCTCGGGAATCATCACTAGCGTGCCGCCGGCTGCCCAGGTGCTGAACATCTCCTGGAACGAAGCGTCGAAGCTCGCGGCCGAGAATTGCACGGTGCGGGCGGCCACGCCACATCGAGAAGCACTCACCTGCCAACCGATCAGGGTGGTCATGGCCCGGTGCGGCATCGCCACTCCCTTGGGCACGCCGGTCGAGCCGGACGTGTACATGACATAGACGAGGTCGTCCGGTCCGGCCGTGTCACCCTCAAGGCTGGGCCAGCTGCCGTGGACCGGTCCGTGATCGGCATCAGCATCAGCATCAGCATCAGCATCAGCATCAGCATCAGGGCGCAGGCTGTCGATGTCGATGACGTGCACTCCGGCCGGCACGTCCAGGTCCGTAATAAGATCCGCTTGGGCCAGCACGACGGTGGCTTCGCTGTCGGTGAGCATGAAGCTGCGGCGAGCGGCGGGATAGGCCGGGTCCAGCGGCAGGTACGCCGCACCGGCCGCCAAAATCGCCAGGATCGCAATCGGCAGCCGAGCTGACCGGTCGACGCACAGGCCGACGACCCGGTTCCGGCTGGCTCCCCGAGAGGCCAGCTCGGCGGCCAGCCGGGCAGACCGCGCGGCGAGGGCACGATAGCTGATCGCGACCCCGCGGTCTTCTACCGCAATGGCGTCCGGCGTGAGGGCCACCTGGCGCGCGAACATCGCGAGCACCGAGTCGCCGGCCCCGTCGCGGGCGCGTCCGGCCGGGGTCACGCCTGCGCTCCGGGGGTCTCATCGTCGTCGATGAGGTGGACGAGTTCGCCCGGATCGGCCAACACGGAGAAGTGATCGCCTGCGACGGTGTGAAAGCGGGCGTTCGGCAGCAGGCGGGACCATTCCGCCCGCGCGGCGGCGCGCAAGTCGGCGGGCTGATCGGCAGCGAAGACAACGAGCGTGTGACCGTCGAAATGGCTCGGGCGGTGGACGCCGGCGGCCTCTTGGTGGACCTCGTACCACTCGCGTCGCCGAGCGAGGTCGGCCCGGTCGGCGGCGGGCCAGGACTGCGCCTGCTGATCGAGCTCGGCCAGCGGCGAAAGCACGCGGGCACCGGCGGGATGGGCTGCATGGAACTGGTCCAGAACCTGGGGTGGATAGCACTCGATCAGGATCAGCTGCCGAAGGCGACCTCCCGCGCGTTGCACCTCCCGTGCGGTTTCCAGGGCGATCAGCCCGCCCATCGACCACCCGGCGATATCAGCAGGCCCGCCGCCGGTTCGGGCAATGACCGTCGCGCCGAAACGCTGTCCGGCGGCGTCGATCCGCCAGTGGCCAGCGCGCGGGACAGGGTCCTGCAGCCCCCACACCGGCCGACCGGAGACAAGCCGCGCGGCGAGTGACCCGAACTCCGCGACCTCACCGCCCGCTGAATGGGCGCAGAAGAGGGGCACCGGCCCGGCTCCGGCTCGCAGCGCCACCAGCGGACTGCTGCCGGCATCCTGCGAACGGCGCTGGACGGCCAACGCGGCCAGGCGTTCGACGCTGTCGGCCGCAGTGCCGTCGCCGGCGTCCCGCAACAGGTCGCCGAGCACCAACTGGGTACCGAACTCCTCGTTGAGGCGGGCTATCAGCTGTATCGCGAGCATCGAATGGCCGCCGACGGCGAAGAAGCAAGCCGACGGGTCGTTGATCTCGGCGCGCACAAGCTCGCCCAGATGCCTGGCGACGCGGGCCTCGTCCCAGGTGAGCGGACGGCTGGGAGAACCGGCGGATGCGCTACGGCCCACCTCGCGCAACGCCGCGACGTCGAGCTTGGAATTCACCGTCAGCGGCAGCTCCGCAACCCAGCGCGCCGTGTCCGGAATCATCGCCCTCGGCAGCACGGTACCCAGGTGCTCCTGGATGTCCGCCCACGCCTGCGGGTTCGCATCACCGGCCGCCGTCGGAGTGAGATAGGCGATCAGCCGCGGCGGCCCGGCGGCCTCGGTGTCCAGGACGACGGCGGCCTCCCGCACCATCGGATGGGCGACCAGCGTTGCGCGAACCTCGCCCAACTCGACGCGGAAACCACGAATCTTGACCTGGTCGTCGGCGCGGCCGAGGAACAGCAACGTTCCGTCCGGGCGGCGGCATACCAGGTCGCCGGAGCGGTAGAGCCGCTCGCCGGCGACAGCCGACCATGAGTGCGGCAGGAACCGCTCGGCGGTCGTCCGCGGGTCGTCGAGGTAACCGGTAGCCAGCCCCGGCCCGCCGATGAACAGCTCCCCGACCACGCCGGGCGGTACCGGATCGCCCGCGGTGTCGAGGACGTGTAGGTCCGCGCCGGCGAAAGCGGTGCCAATCGGAACCGGGCCGGCACCGGGATCGGACGGCCCGATCTCGTAGGTGGCGCAACCTACCGTCGCCTCGGTGGGGCCGTACTCGTTGATCAGCCTCGTTCCGCCGGCAGTCGAACGCCACGCGGCGAGGGTGCTGGCGTCCAGGGCCTCGCCTCCGATGACGAGTGCCCTGGCGCGGCCGGCCAGGCCAGTGCTGCCGAGCAGCTGCGTGAGCGCCGCCAGATGCGACGGAGTCAGCTTGAGCAGCGTCAGGTCTTGCTCCCGTCGCAACCGGGCGGCGAGGCTGTCGAGTTCTCGCAGCGCCGGGTCGATGACCACCCGCTGGCCGGCTCCCAGTGGCAGCAACAAACTGGTGACCGTCAGGTCGAAGGCGAGCGAGGTGGGTACCGCCGTGCCCCCGCCGTCGCTCAGGTAGGTCTCGGCGGCCGCCCGGAGATAGTTCTCCAGCGCCGATCGAGTGACGACGACCCCCTTCGGCACCCCGGCCGAGCCGGAGGTGAACAAGACATACGCCGGCGCGGTCGCCACCTCGGGATCCGGCGGCGGCACCGGTTCGCGACGATCGACGGTGGCCGGACCGGTCGCCGACATCAGCTCCACCCCGGTGGGACACGGTGTATCGGCGGCGCCGGTCAGCAACACCTGGCAACCGGCGGCGGCAAGGATCAGGGCGGCGCGAGCGTAGGGCAGCGCCGGGTCGACCGGCACGAACGCGGCTCCACTGCGCAGCACCCCGAGCATGGCGATCACGCTGGACTGGTCGGCCACCGCCCACAGGCCCACCCGGTCACCCGTGCCGATGCCGCGTTGGCGCAGCCGACCGGCCAGGGCTGCCGCCAGGCGGTCCAGGTCGGCATAGTCGAGTGACCCCTCCGGGCCCGCCACGGCTATCCGGTCGGGATGCTGGTGGGCGATGCGGTGCACCCGATGGGTGAGCGTGTCGGTGAGGTGCTCCGGAGCTGGCTGCGGGTGCCGGCTGGGAGACGCTGACGGGAGGGGCGGCACTGCGGTGAGCGGATCGGCCAGCACACATCGCCCGATCGGAGTCTCTGGCGCACCCGCCACCCCGGCCAGCAACGTCAGGTACTGGTTCGCGAGGTCGTCCAGGTAGCCCGCGGGCAGTACCTCCTCGGTCGCGGTGAGCCGGACGCCCACGCGATCGGAAAAGGCCAGGCAGCTCAGGGCTACCGGGTGCCGGCGGGTGTCGGTATAGGCGTCGATCACAAGCAATCTGCTTTCAGGCGCGGCGGGCGGAACCGGCGTGAAGGCGAATCCGGTTCCGCTGGTCAGCGCGTCGTCCCCCGCGCCGGCCGGCAGAAAGTCACCGGCGTCTCGAAGCTCACCGAGCGCCTCAGCAACGGCCCGCGCCGTTGTGGCGATCGACTTCTCCGCCGTCGGCTCCCCGATCAGGCGGGCCCACTTGGCATACGGTCCCACCGCCTGGTCCAGATCGTCACCGCGGGCCGGCACCAGGACGTCTGTCACCACCGACTCCGAGGCGCTGCTGCGTGCCACCAGCGCTTGCCATCCGGCCAGCAGAACCGCCTCGAGGTCGCCCCCGACGGCCTCGGCAATGTCCCGCAGGCCGCGCAGGGTCGTGCCGGAAAGCTTTCGGGTGACGGCAATCCGCCGACTGGCCGTCTCGACAACGCCCGCCTGCAGCGCAAACGGGGTGATCGGCTGCTCGGTTGTGCGGACCTGCTCGGCAGCCGCCGCCAGCTGCTCCGGGCTCCCGGCCAGCGTCTGCTGCCAGTCGGCGTATTCGCTGTACTGCACGGGATCAGCACTGAGCGTATGACCCGTCAGCTCCTCGGACAGCTCGTGTGCGATCACGAGCAGGCCAGCCGTGTCCGTGACCAGAGCCGGCAGTACCAGAGTCCACCGATCGGCATCGCCTGCAGCTTCCGGGCCGCTGAGTTGGCCGCTGGCGGCCGAACCGGCCGGCGAGACCACCTGCACCGGCAAGTCGAATTCGCTGTGGACTTCCAGGCGGGTGCGCAGGATCTCGTGACGGGCGACGACGGCGTCCCAGGCCGCCCGTACCGCCCCGGAGTCGAACCGGGCCGGCAGCGCGAACGACAGCTCGGCGCAACCGCCACCGGACTCCGACCACAGCAACCGCTGCTGCTCCGAGGTCACGTAGACGTCGATGCTGGCTGAGGTTGCTTCGGCAGCCGTCTCGACCCGCGCGCTTGATCCGGTCACCGGTTCTCCACCTCGCCTCCCATGGTGACCAGCAGTCGCCGGGCGCCGGTGTAGCTGTTGCGGGCATGCGCGCACCGGACGTTGTCGATCATGAACAGGTCGCCGACCCGCCAGTCGAAGCTGCGCTCGTGTTCGGCGTACACGGCCAGAACTCGCCGGATGTCCTCGTCGGCCATGGGTGAACCGTCTCCGTAGGTGCAGTCGCGCGGCAGCCGGTCGTGGCTGACCACGTCTCGCAGCGCGGCCCGGGCAGCCTCGGGCAGGCAGGCGTGGTGCCAGTGCTGAGCCTGGTTCGTCCAGCACCAGTCCCCGCTGACCGGATGCCGAATCGCCGCGGGCCGGACGCACTCCGTGCGCAGGGTGTCTGCCTCCCACGACCAAGTGATGCCGCTGCGTCGGCACCGCTCCTCGACCAGCGCGCGGTCAGACGTGCCGAATACGTCCTGCCAGGGCACGCCAAGCTCGGGCAGGTAGACGCGGACGTACCGAACTCCCAGTCGCACAAAGCGGTCGCGCAGCTCGGCCGGAATGGCGTCGAACACAGCCCGCGAGTCGCTGATCGGAGTCTGGCCGCCGGTCTCGGCGACCTGCGCGCAACTGAAGAACAGTCGGGCCGGTGCGGTGGCGTTGAACGTGTTCTCGTTGTGCCACAGCAACTTCTCCTCCGGCGCGAAGAACACCGGGGTGTACACGTTGCCGCTGCCGCCGATGACCGCGCGAGGATGCTCACCGTTGTCAGTCAGCAGCTGGTCGACGAACTGAGCGGCGAACGCCTCGAACGCCTCGGGCTCGGTGACGTCGAAGCCGCGGAACAGCACCGCCCCGTGCACCGCGAGATCGGCCTCGATCTCCGCACGATGCGCCCTTGCCCAGGTGGCCAGCTCGATTCCGGGTCGCCGTCGCAGGTAGCTCACGACGCCGGCCGTTGCGGGCTCCGCCGGTTCGCGGGTCACGTCGGGACCGGCGCCCGAAACCGGCGTCGGCTTCCGGCGCAGACGAGCGCGATGCTGTTTCGGCGCTGGTGCGTCGAGTGCCACACTGGCTTCGCGCACGCCGACCGACGGGCGACGATCTGGCTGAGTCGAGAGCTCGTCGACCAGGGCCACGAAGCGGGCGCACAACCGGCTCATGCCACGGGCGTCGAAGATCTCTCCGTCGTACTCCCAGATTCCGTCGATGCCGCCGTCACTTTCCTCGAGCAGCACCGTGAGGTCGAAGCGAGCGGTCCGCAGCTCGAAGGGCAACGCCGTCACCTGCAGGCCGGTCAGCGAACCCGGCGCCGCCGGCGCGTTGTTGAGAACGATCTTGCTGCTGAACAGGGAACTCTGCTCGCGGGAGCGCCTCGGATTGATCGCTCGCACCACCTGATCGAAGGGCACATGCTGATGGGCATAGGCGTCCAGGACGGTGGTACGAACCCGGTTCACCAATACCCGCCAGAGCAAACCCGATTCCACACCACACCGCAGGACGACCTGGTTGACGAAGAATCCGATCAACCGCTCAACCTCGGTGCCGGCGCGACTGGCGACGTCGGTGCCGATCGCGACGTCGGTGTCGCCGCTGCGCTCGGCCATCGCAACCGCCAGCGCGGTGACCAACAACATGAACAGCGTGGCGTTCTCCATCGTGCCCAGCCGGCGCAGAGCCGCGGTCGTCTCAGCCTCGATGCGGAAGGACAGGCGCTCTCCCACGAACGACGGGCGCGTCGGCCGCGGCCGGTCCAACGGCAGCCCCGAAAGGCCCTCCACGCCGTCGAGTTGCCGGCGCCAGTACTCCAGCGCAGGGGTGAGCGAACCCTTCTCGAGCTGGCGCTGCTGTGCCAGCGCGTAGTCCACGTACTCGGTGGTGAGCGGCGGCACGACCAGCGGCCGGCCCTGGGCATGCGCGGCATAGCCGGCCGCGAGCTCGTCGAAGAAAATCTTCAGGGACCATGCGTCGTAGGCGATGTGATGCAGGGTGAGCAGGATGACATGGCGCTCGTCGGTGAGGGCGATGATGGACAGCCGGATGGGAATGTCGCGGGAGAGATCGAACGGACGGCGGTAGGCGGCTTCGGCGAGCTGGTGGACGTGCTGGTCGGCGGCCGCCGCATCGGCGGTGTACTCGCTGCGCAGATCCAGCTGCTCGACCGGGATCGGCTGCGGGCTCTGCACGAGCTGGCGCAGGGTGCCGTCCACAGTCGCGAACACCGTGCGGAGCGGGGCGTGCCGCGCAACCACCCCGTCGATAGCGGCGGTCAGGGCCGCAACGTCGAGGCGCCCGTCCAGGCTGGCGTAGATGGGAACGTTGTAGTGGAAGGCTGTTGGATCCAGCTGCTGCACGAACCAGAGCCGGGCCTGCGCGGACGAAGCTGGCGGCGGGCCGGTCCAGGCGGGTCCGTCGTCCGGCGCGGTGTCGGTCGGTGCCGGTTGCGCGAGCAGTTCCTCGATGGCGCCGGCGAGCCCGGCCAACGTGGGACGTTGAAACGGCGTGCGCACCGGAAGCTCGACGCCTAGGGCCTCCCGCAGCCGGTAGACGAGCTGAAAGGTCAGCAGGGAATGGCCACCCAGCGCGAAGAAGTCATCGGTCGGGCGCGGGTCGACTACGCCGAGCAGCTCGGTCCACACGGTCGCGATCGCCGCCTGGACGGGCGTGAGTGCGGGTACGGGGCCGGCGGCAACGGCACCCGCTCCGGTTTTCCGTGGCACGGAGCGGAAGGTTCGCAGCGCCGCTACGTCGACCTTGCCGCCGCCCGTGCTGGGAATCGCCGGCACAGCCACCAGCGCTGTCGGAACCATCGCCGGCGGCAGTTGGTCGGCCAGGGCGCTCCGGACATCGGCGAGCAACTGCTCACTGCGTCGCTGGCGCAGCGGATTGTTGGCGCGCGGCGCCCGGCTGTGCGGCCGTCGTCCCCGGCGGGCAGAACATCGAGGCTCAGCTCATATCCGGCCCGTGCGGCGAGTTCGGCCAGCTCGGACGGATGCGGAACCCGCGGCCGCGCGGCCAGTGCCTGATCCGCCGCGCGGGTCACGGTGGCGAAGGCATCGGCCGGATGCGCGGCCACCAGGGCCGTCTGCTCGGCAACGAGCCCGGCGAGCCGGGCGTTCGGCACGCCCCGGACCAGCAGCGCGTCGGGCCGCTCCGCCCGCAGCACGGCCTCGATCGCGCCCGCGCCGTCCTCGGCCGCCCAGCTCAACTCGCGAGGCGCTGGGGCGGGGCGCGGTCGGCCAGGCTGCCCGACGGCTGCTTCCCGATCGACACTCAGTACGACGTCGTAGCGGAAGCGGGTCAGCTCGTTGTCGACCGGAGCTGAGCGCCACTCGATGCGGGCCGCCGAGATTCGGGGATGGGCTGCGACCAGATCGCTGAAGAACGTGGGGCTGAGGCACAGCTCGTCCTCGTGGGTGTCGAGCCGGGCCATCCTGGCCCGCAGGACGGCAACCCGGTCGCCGGGCGCTGCGGCGCGCAGGGCCACCGACGTGTGGAACAACCGCAGCAACTCCAGGCTGCGGACGTCTCCGATGACGATCTGCCCGCCTTCGGACATCACGACCAGGCATTGCTCGATGACCTGGCGGGCGTAGCTGGCGCTCGGAAAGTACTGCACCACCGAGTTGATGACGACGGTGTCCACCGGGTGGCCGGCCTCGACCGCGTCGGCGGCCTCGTGAGCGGCCGCCGGCTCGAGCCGCACGTCGTGAACTTCCGGTGCGGACGCCAGCCGGTCGGCCACGAAGGCCAACGCCTCGGGCGACTGGTCGGTGCCGAGGTAGGAGAGGCAGTGCGGCGCCACCGAACACAGGATCAGCCCGGTTCCGCAGCCGATCTCCAGCACGTGTTTCGGATGCAGTGGCAGGATTCGATCGACGACAGCCTGCCGCCACTGCGCCATGTCTGCGGCGGGCAGTGCGGCGCCGGTGTAGCTGTCGGTCCAGCCGGCGAACTCCGCCCCGGCGTCGGCAGCCGACAGCGGGCCGTACACAGAGGCGTACATCGAGCGCCAGGCCGACCGTCGCTCCTCGGCCAGAGCTCCGGACGTGCCATCGGCGCCGCTTCCCTCATCGGCCGGCTGGACCTCGACGTAGGCCACCAGCTCCTGATGGTGGTCCTCCGAACTCGCCTCGGCCACCACCGCCGCCGCACGCACCCCGGGGCAGGCCAGCAGCGCCGCGCGCACCTCCCCTACCTCGACCCGATTGCCCCGGATCTTGACTTGATCGTCGATGCGCCCCACGTACTGCAATGACCCGTCGACAAGGCGGCGTACCCGGTCACCGGTGGCGTACATGCGCGCCCCCGGCCGTTCGCTGAACGGGTCGGGCAGAAACGCCGACGCGGTGGACGCCGGCCGGCAATGGTAGCCGTGGGCAAGCCCGACCCCGTCGACGTACAGCTGCCCCACCACGCCGTCCGGCACCGGCCGTAGCCGCTCGTCGAGCACGTACCCCACGGTGTTGTCGATGGGGTGGCCGATGCTCACCGCCTCGAACGGCTCCTGGCCGTCGTAGTCGCGGGCGACGCAGGCGACCGACACCTCGGTAGGGCCGTACTCGTTGACGACGCGAAGCTCGGGCCGGCTGCGGCACAGTTCCTCGACGTCGGACCGGTACAGCGCTTCACCGCCGACGACGAGAACGTCGACGTGCCCGGACAGCTGCTCGGTCAACCCGGCCCGGCTGAGCATCCGCAGATGTGACGGCGTCAGCTTGAGCATCGGGGCCGACCCGCCGCCCTTCACCCAATTGATCAGCGACTCACCGGGGGTGATCGACTCAGGCAGCAGCACGATGGTTCCGCCGGCAGTGAGCGGGCCGAGGATGCTGGTGACACTGAGGTCGACCGCCGCGGCCGAGTGCAGCGGCACGCCGCGCGGATCGCTCAGGTTCGCTACCGAGGCGAACCAACGCAGGTAGTTGGCGACGCCCCGGTGTGCAACGGCGACGCCCTTGGGACTTCCGGTCGAGCCCGAGGTGTACATCACGTACAGCACGTCGTCGAGACCGTGAACCCGGTCGGGTGGCGCGCTCGAGGCGCCGGCCGCATCGGCCGGATCGATCACCGGCACAGGCGAGTCGGCCGCTGCCGATCTGCCGATCAGCGCCACCATCGTGCTGTCCAGAAGGATGCGACGCCGGCGCGGCGCCGGATCGCCAGGGTCGACGACCACACAGGCAGCGCCAATTCGAGCCACCGCCACGAGCGCCACCACCAGCTCCGCTGAACGCGGCAGCAGCACACCCACCAGGTCGCCCCGAACCACGCCGCGGCTGCGCAGATGATTGCTCAGCCGGTTCACCTCATCGTCGAACTGCCGGTAGCTCAGGGTGGCCCCGTCCGGCGAGGTGATCGCGATCGCGTTCGGCTGGTCGGCCGCCCGCGCGGCGATCTGGGCGTCGATGCAGCTGAGGTCACCAGCGACCACCGGGCCGGCCAGCCCCCGCGGGGCGGCCTCGATGATCGGGATGTCACGCACTGTCTGGGCCGGGTCAGCGCACAACGCTGTGAGCAACACGGTGAACGAGTCGACGAGCCGCTGGACGGTCGCGCGGTCGAACAGGTCACTGGCGAACTCGATATATCCGGCGTAGCCCGCGTCGTCCCGCCAGATGTTGAGGTCGAGGTCGAAACGGCTGGTGCCGGTGTCGAAGGGCACCTCAGTGATCGTGAGCGCCCCAGCCGCCTTGACCAGTTCCGGTGTGTTGTGCAGCGTGAAGTTCACCTGATAGAGCGGATTCCGGTCGAGGTCGCGCGTCGGCATCAGCTCAGTGGCGATGACGTCCAGCGGAATGTCCTGGTTGGCGAAGGCCGCCGTGCAGGTGGCTCGGACGTCGGCGATCACCTCCGTCAGAAGCTGGTCGGCACGCAGCCGGGTGCGAAGCAGCACCGAGTTGGCGAAGAAGCCCATCACCGAATGGGTCAGCTCGTCCCACCGGTTGGCGATCGGCGTGCCCACCACGATGTCGTCTTGGCCGCTGAATCTGCTCAGCAGCACCGTGAAGCCGGCCAACAGAACCATGAACGGCGAGGCGGAATGCGCGATGGCCAGGGCGGAAAGCCGTTCGGAAAGCTCACCGGGCAAAGCGAAGTGGACCACGCCGCCTCGCCTGGTCTGGGTTGCCGGGCGGGGACGATCGATCGGAAGCGCCAGCAGCTCAGGAAGGCCGACGAGCTGCTCGCCCCAGTACCGCACCTGCTCGCGGGCGGGTTCGCTGTCCAGCCAGTCGTTCTGCCACGCGCTGAAGTCCGCGAAGTCGACCAACGGGCTGGGCAGCGCCGGGTTGCGCCGCTCGACTCCGGCCGCGTAGAACTCGGCGAGCTCGTGGCTGAAGATGGCCAGTGACCAGCCGTCCACCGCGATGTGGTGGAACACCAGCAGCAGTTCGTGATCCTCCGGGCCCAAGCGGACGAGGGTGGCCCGCACCGGTGGGCAGTTGGCCAGGTCGAAGGGGGCCGAGCGCAGCTCGGTGAACACCCGGGTCGTTTCCGTCCGCTGCTCGTCCGGCCCGCGCGCCGCCAGGTCGAGCAGTGGCACGTGCAACGAACCGGTCGTGGCGACGCGCTGGACCGGGACTCCGTTGACGATCGGAAAAGTGGTGCGCAGAATGGCGTGCCGGTCCACCATCGCGTGCAGCGCTGAGCGGAGGGCATCCACCTCGAGCGGTCCGGACAGTCTGCATGCGAGCGGCGTGTGGTAATGAGCCGCGGCCGGATCGAGCCCCTGCAGGAACAGCACCCGGCGTTGCGCGAAGGAGGTCGGCGCACAGGGATGCGCGGAGCCGGCATAGGCCGCCAGCGGAGCCACCGCGCCCCGCGCGCGCAGCTGCTCGCGTAACCGGCCGCGCTCCTCGCCGGTGAGTCGGAGGATGCGTTCGGCAACGTCAGACATGGGGGCCTCCCGAAGTCGACATCGAATCTCCTGCCCCGGGCGAGGTCGGCGGCCGGCTGGCGACCGGTCCGGCGCTGGTCCGCTCGATGTCTGCGAGGACTTCTTCAAGGGCCTTAGCGGCTGACTGGGCGCCGGCGCTGCGTGACAGCTCCTGAGCCAGTCGGGCCGGTGTCGGGTCCGTGAGGAACTCCTCCAGCGGTACGTCGACGCCGAACCGGGCGTGCACCTTGCTCAGAAGGACCATCATCTGCAGGGAGCTCCCGCCGGCCAGAAAGAAGTTCGAGTCCAGTTCCGGCGCCGTGCCCAGCACGTCGGTCCAGACGAGGCCGAGTGCCTCCGCCGTCTCGCTGTCGACGGCCGATGTTCGGGTGGTTACGACGGACCCAACCGGCGCCTCGACCGAGTCAGCGGGAGCGGCCGGGTCGAACGCACCGGTCAGCGTGATCGCGTCGAGAGGCAGCTCCGGATCGTCGAGCACCGCGTCGATCAGCTCCCGCCAGCCGTCGAAGAGCTGCGTCATCGCCTTCCTCAAGTGCCGGTCAGCGCGATAGTCGACCTCTACCCGAAGCTCGCCGAGGGCTTCGGTCACCGTGACGAGCAGGTCGAGGTCAGAGGCGCGACGCTGCCCCGGAAGCGGCTTGATGCGCAGCCCCGGCACTGCCATCCGCGGTGCCGGCGGTATGGCCTGCACCAGCACCGGGAACAACGGATGGCCGTCGCGGGCGCGTTTGTTGGCCACCCGTTCGACGACCAGATCGAAGGGCACCTCCTGCCGCTCATAAACCTGGCCGCAGACCCGGGCTGCCTGGGCCGCGAGCTGGGAGAAACCGACGGTGCCGTCGATCCGCAGCCGGACGGCGACCATGTTGGCGAACAAGCCCAGCATCGTCTCGGTGTCGGGGTTGGTCCGTCCGGCCGGCGACCGTGCTGCCGAGCACGAGGTCGTGCTGTCTAGTGAGCCTTGCGAACGTCGCGTGAAAGGTCGCCAGCAGAGTGGTGGACATGCTGCCGCCGGCGCCTTCGGCGATCGCCCGCAGGGCAGCGGTGCGCCCCTGATCCAGTACCAGGCTCAATCCGGCGACCACCGGCGACGGGCCGGCCGGAACCCGGGTCGACGGCAGCACCAGTCGTGGAGCGCCGGCGAGCTGGTGCTGCCACCAGGACACTTGCTCTGCAAACTCCTCGCTTGCCAGCTGCTCGTCCTGCCAGGCTGCGTAGTCGGCGTATTGCAGCTCCGGAGGTGTTGCCGACAGGTGGTGGCCCTCGCGCCTGGCCCTGAGCCCGGCCGCAACTTCGGCAGTGAGCAGCTCGAGTGACCAGGCATCGGTGATGACGTGATGCGCACTCACCAGAAGCACGTGCTGCTCCGGGCCCACTCGCACCAGCGTGAACCGGATCAGCGGAGCGCGTGTGAGATCGAACGGTTCGCCGGCGTCCGCCGCGGCGAGGACCTCGACCCGAGCCGGGTCCGCGGACACGTCGACGCAGGCTACTTCGGGCGGGGCCGTGGTGATCTCCTGGTACAGGACGCCGTCAAGCATCCGGAAGGCCGACCGGAGCACCTCGTGGCGCGTGCCTGCGGAACGGACCGCGGCGGCGACATCGGCCGGGTCGAGCGCGCCGCTGATGCGCACCCCACCCGACAGCGTGAGAGCGTTGCGGTCTGCTGCCGCGTGATGCAGAAACCACAGCCGTTGCTGGGCATGGGACGCGGCGACCACCAGGCCGGACGCCGCGTTCACTCGACTGCTCCGTCAGAGGGCTCCGCCATCGCCACGGTGACCTGCCTGGGCCCCGTGAACGGCTCGCGTCCGTGCGCGGTCAGCATGTTGTCGATGACCAGCAGGTCGTCGGTCCGGTAGTCGAAGCGGGTGCGTGCCTGCCGGTAGCAATCGCGCAGGTGGTCCAGGACATCGCCCTCGATCGGTGCGCCGTCTCCGTAGTAGGTGTTGCTCGGCAGCTCGTATTCACCCACCATCTCCAGCAGTCCTCGCCGGGCGGTGTCGGGCAGCGTCGAGACGTGAAAGACGGTTAGATGGTTGAACCAGACGTCCGCGCCGGTGACCGGATGACGATGAACCGCGTCACGGAACGCGACGGTCCGCAGCACGTCCGCGCCGAGCCATTCGGTGCGCAGGCCGCGCGACGCGCAGTAACTCTCGACTTGGGCGCGGCTGTCGGTGTCAAAGGCGTAGCGCCACGACAATCCGAGATCCTCCCGATAGGTTCGCGCGACCATCCAGCCCCGACGCCTGAATGCGGACACCACCTCGGGATCGATGCGGGCCAAGATCTGGCGGGTGTCTGCCAGCGGAGTGGCGCCACTGGTGTCGGCTGGTCGGACGCAGTGGAAGAACAGCGTCATCGGCCAGGTCGCCTGGTAGGAGTTCTCGTTGTGCAGAAAGATCTCCTCGGACGCCGGATAGTCGGTGGAGGTGTAGACACGTCCGCTCACCACCCGCCGGGGCGACGAACGCTCGGTGTAGCCGAGGGCCACCCCCGACAGCGCCTCCACCGCACGCTGCTGCCCTTCGCTGCCTCCTACATCGAAGCCCCGGAACAGCAGCGCACCTGAGCTCCGCAGCTCCCGGCGCAATTCAGCCCTCGAATCCGCGACCACGTCGGTCAGGCCCCGGCCGGCGAACGGAACGACGGACGGATACAGCGTCGGCGACGACTCGATCAGTGCCATGGCCGCAGTCCTCCCTCGGCCAGGAGCGACCGGCATCGGTCGCGTTGCACCTTGCCGCTGCTGGTACGCGGCAGAGTGCCGGCGCGCAGGAGCACGACGTCGGCCACAGCGAGGTAGTGGTCGACGGAAACCGCTGTCCGGATGGCCATGGTGATCTGCTCCGCCAGCTCCTGGCGTCGCTGGTGAACCGGGGTCGCAGCGCTCGACTCGGAACCGGCCATCCGATCGGTGCCGAGCTCGCGCGCCGCCTTGGCGTCCCGCCGAACCTCGCAGACGATCGTTATGGCCTTTCGGGCGGCACCCGAATCGGCAAGAAAGGCGGCCGCTCCGCCCCGAAGCAGGGCGGGGTGCGCCTGCTCCGCGGTGCGCTCGACGTCCTCGGCGTAATGGTTACGGCCATTGACGATCATCACCGAGTCACGCCGGCCGATGATGAAGAGCTGCCCCTGATGGACGAAACCGAAGTCTCCGGTGCGCAGCTCGGCGGTCGACTCCCCCTTCGCCGAGACAGCGTCGTCGGCTGCCTCCGTCGTCGTCGGCGACTTCGGGCTGCTCGTCCAATAGCCGGCCGATACGCCCGGACCGCGCAGCCAGATTTCTCCGACACGGTCGGCTGCGCACGACGCACCGGTGGCGGGATCGACGATCCTCAGTTCCAGATTGGCCGGCCAGCGACCGCAGCCGACATATTCGCGGGCATCGCGGACTGCCGGGTTTAGCACAACCTCGCCGCGGGCGTCGATGGCGGAGCCGGAAACCGTAAGGGTGCGCGCGTCATCGGAGCGGCGGAACCCGCTGACGTACACGGTGGCTTCAGCCATGCCATAGGACGGCCGGAACGACTCAGCCACGAAACCGCAGTCCGCGAAGGCCCGGGCGAAGCGGGACAGGGTTTGCGGCCGGACCGGTTCCGAGCCGTTCAGCGCGATCCGCCAGCTGGAAAGGTCGAGCCCGGCCTTCTGCGCCGGATTGACCTGCTCGATGCAGCGGTCGTAGCCGAAGTTGGGCGACGCGGCGCTGTGACCGCGGTAGCGGCTGATGGCGTCCAGCCAGGCGACCGGGGACCGCAGAAACCCGGTGGCCGCCATGCATACCGCCGTGCCACCCACCAGGAGTGGAGCCAGGATCTGGGCCAGCCCCATGTCGTGAAAGTGCGGCAGCCAGCTGACGAAGACGATCTCGTCCGGTTCCCGCTCGCCGAGCTCCTGGGCCTCGGTGGCCGCCCGAAGGTTGTCGATGAAATTTGCGTGGGTGATCCGCACGCCGCGCGGGAAACCGGTCGACCCGGAGGTGTACTGCAGCATCGCCAGCCGGCTCGGCGGCACAGCGGCCGGACCGTCAGAACCGTCGAACTCTGCCTCGACGGCACGGGTGTCGAAGACCGGCAGGGCGGCGATGTCGAGGTCGGCGGGCGCCTGGTCGGCCAGCACCAGCCGGGGGAGGCAGTCACTGGCGATCCGATTGAGGCGGGACGTACGCACTCCGCCGACCGACCCGTCCGGAAGGGGTACCGGCACGGCGACGATCCCAGCATAGAAACATCCGAACAGCGTTGTGGCGAATTCGACTGACGAACCGTAAACAAGCAGGGCCCGATCCCCGGGGATGGTGTGCTCGGCCAGCTGGCCAGCCACCCGGGCCGCGCCTTCGTACAGCTCGCGGTAGTTGAGCCGGGCCGATTCGGTGCCGTCGGCTCCGAGCTGGATGAGGGCGGCCTCGTCCGTACGACTGCGGGCGTGGCTGGTGAGAACCGACAGCAGATCACTGCCGGGCACGTCGACCGGAGTCGGCCAGTGCACCGGGTCGGCCGACCGCTCGCGCAGCTCAGTCACCGGCGGCCATTGCCCGACGGAGGCTGGCCGGGCGCATGTCGGTCCAGATCTGCTCGATGTGGTCCAGGCAGGCCTGCCGATCTCCGACGAAACCGTCGGCATGCCACCCGGCCGGTCGGGCGCGGTCGGCGGGCCACACCGAGTACTGCTCCTCGTCGTTGACAACGACGGCGTACTGCTCGGATTCACTCATGGGCGTTGCGGCTCCCCTCGAGAACTGGCGTGCCGGGCAGCGGACGGCGCTCCACCCGCCGCATGGCCGACCTCGGCCTGGAAACTGGACGCGGCGGTGCCGCGGAGATCACCCCCGCCAACTCGCGCACGGTCGGATGATCGAAGAACTGACGCACGGTGACGTCGACCCCCCACTCCTGCGCGATCTCACCGATCGCCCGCATGAGCAAGAGGGAATCCCCGCCGATGGCGAAGAAGTCGCCATCCACTGGCACCTGGCCGACGTCTAGGTGCAGGGCGCTGGCCCAGATCGCTGACAGCCGTTGGACGACAGCAGCCAGCGGGTGCTCCGCGGATTGGTCAGACGGCGCCTCCGCGGTGGGCCGGGCCACCACCGAGCCGGCTAGACCGGTCAGTGCATCACGGTTCACCTTGCCGTTGACGTTGATCGGCAAGCTGACAACGACAGTCAGCAGCTCGGGCAGCATGTAGTGCGGCAGGTGGCGGCGCAGCTGGCTGAACCATTGGTCGGATTCGCCGTCGTCGGCGCACACGACGTACGCCTCGACATGTCGCCGCTCGGCTGAGCCCGCGCCGACGGCCGCCGCGTCGCTGACCCCGGGCAACTTGCGCAACGCGGCTTCGATTTCACCGAGCTCAAGGCGGTATCCGCGAATCTTGACCTGGGCGTCGGCCCGCCCGAGGTACTCCAGCTGCCAGGCGGCGGGCGTATCGCACCACCGCACCAGATCCCCAGTTCGGTACAGGCGAGCACCTGGCGTCGAGCTGAACGGATCAGGACGGAATGCGGCCGCGGTCTTCGCCGGGTCGCCAAGGTACCCGCGGCTCAGGCCTGCGCCGCCGAGGTGGAGCACTCCGACCTCGCCCCGCTCGACCGGCGTCAGGTCGTCGTTGAGAACTCTGGCTTCCACGCCGGCCATCGGAACGCCGATCAGGGCGTTGCTGTGTTGTTCGTCGTTCCAGACGTAGTCCGCCACGGTGGAGTCGATGGTGCCCTCGGTGACGCCATAGCAGTTGATGACCCGTCCGTCCGTTGCGATGAGCTCGCGGACGGTACGAAGCTCGGCCGTGTGAACCAGATCCGAGCCTACGATCAGCACGGCGAGATTGCCCAATGCGGTGCTCTTCGTCTCCACCGTGTGGGCGACCAACCGGCGCAGAACCAGCGGTACAAAGTCCGCGATCGCCACCTGCCGGTCCGCCATGAGAGCCGACAGGCGACCCGGGTCGAGCATCGTTTCCCGTGCACAGATAAGCAGACAACCGCCGGAACCCAGCGCGCGGATGATCTCGCCGAGAAAGCCGTCGAAGCTGGCGTTGGCCATCTGCAGATGTACTCGCCCGGGCTGGAGGTCCAGCAGCTGCTGCCAGCCCTGGTACGTGCTCAGCAGCCCGGCATGCGTGCCTTGCACGCCCTTGGGCTTGCCCGAAGATCCCGAGGTGTAGACCACATACGCGACAGCGTCAGGGTGCACGGGGCCGAAGATCCGGTGATCGGGCGGGCTGACGCTGTCGTGGACCAGAATGACGGGTAGTCCCAGCGGTCGCAGCCGAGCACGCATGCAGTCGGCGGTGACCAGAACGACCGGTCTGGCGTCGGCAACTATCTGCGCCTGCCGCGCATGCGGATCGTCGACGTTCAGCAGCAGGATCGCCCCGCCGGCCTTCCACACCGCGAGCACCGCCACGAGAAGGTCGACCGACCGATCGAGGGCGACGGCGACCACGCGTTCGGTGCCGACCCCGGCTGCCTGCAGCTGCGCCGCGAGGGAGGCGGCCCGAGCGTCGAGCTCTGCGAACGTCAGCGACCCCTCGTCATCGATCACGGCCGTCGCGTCCGGGGTGACGAGGACGTGACGACTGACGAGGTCGAGCATCGTCATGTCCGCCGTTGCGGTGCGGCGCCTGCTATCCGTAGGCGGGTCGAGCGGCCGAAGCGCTGTCGAGAGCTCCGCTGCGGCGAGTAGGACCAAGGCCGCCTTCATTCGCTCGGCAAGCGCGCGTGCGGTTTCCTGAGACAGGCTGTTTGCCCCGAGGTTGAGGACGAATTCGACGCCACCGTCGACGGGACGGACCGCCGTCTGCCATTCCCCGGGAGCGCCCAGGCGCCCACCCGGGATAACTCGTGCGGTCAACCCGAGGAATTCCGCCGACCGCCCCAGTGGCACCTGATTGAAGACCGGCAGGTGCAGGGCGTCCCTCCCGACCGGTTCGGGAATGGAGCGGATGAGTTCGGCGAGCGGAAACCGTGCGTGCTGAAAGGCACTCGCCAGTCGCCGGCGAATTCGCTCGACGTAGCCGGCGAGCGAGTCACCGGACAGCTGCTCGCTGTCGACAGCGACGGCGAAGACGCAGTTGCCCACGACCTCGGCGGCGCGAGGTCCGAGCGGCATCCGCACCGGCACGGCCACCGTGAGCCGCTGCTGACCGGTCAATCCGTGCAAGGCCTGGGCGAATGCGGCCAGGTACAGCGTGAACGGCGTGCAAGCCAGTGCCCGCCCCCGAGCCTCGACGGCCGCCACGAGCGTGGAGGAGAACACCTCCACGATCTCGCTAGGGCCAGCGTCGACGTCTGAGGCGGGCACTGGGAGGCGCGGCGGAGCGAACCCGGCCGCGTACTGACGGCGCCAGTAAGCCGCATCGATGTCGTGCTCGGACGAGGCCGCGTAGGTGCGCCGCGCCTGGACGTGGGTTCGGTAGCGGGCTGGCGGCCCGAGCTGGGTGGCCGCCTCGGTCCCCGCCGCTGCGTTGTAGAGCGCGGCCAGCTCTTCGAGGATCACCTGAAACGAGCCACCGTCGGCGACCAGGTCATGAGCAGTCAGAGCCACCTGCACGTGCTCCTCGCTCACGACAGCGATCTCGATGCGGTACAGGGGCCCCGTGGTGAGTTCCAATTCCAGCTCGGCGCCGCGACGCGCGAAGGCGGCTAGCTGCGCGGAGCGCTGCGGTTCGGCGACTGCCCTCAGATCCACCGTCGAAATCAGCGGCTCGATCGGGCGGACGTTCTGGCGCTCGCCGCTGGGCGGGAACACGCTGTGCAGGGCTTCGTGCCGGGCGATCGTCTGGCTCAGTGCAGCGGTCAGCGCGGCACGGTCGACGGGTCCACGAAGGTCAAGGATGACGGTTTCGTTGAGTGACCGGTTGAAGTCCCGTCCGCGCTGGCTGACGAACCAGCTCTGCCGCTGCTCCTCGCTCAACGGATAACTGTCCGGATCGACCGGCGCGTTGCCGACACCGTGCGGCGGGAGGTCCGGCGGGCTCGGCACGGCTTGGGACCGTTCGATCAGCGCAGCGATGTCGCGCACGGTCAGGTCGGGGCTCATCACATCGGCGAGCGGAAGGACCACACCGTAGCGCAGCGACACCCCATCGAGCAGGTCGAAAATCTCGAGCGAGTCCAAGCCCAGCGCGACCAGCGGACGGTCAGCCGGGACGTCGGAAGTGCCGACGACCTTGGCAAGCTCGCCGCAGAGCTCAGCGAGAACACCGGCAGCGGATGGAACGTGGGTCAGCGCCATGGGTCATCCTCGGTTGGCTTGTGGACCGACGCTGCTGGTAGCCCCGTCGCGGGAGGATCGCAGCGGCGTGAAGATCCCCGCCAGGGCGATGAGGATGGCAAGGAAGCCAGCCAGCAGAGAGACGCTGGAGACCGAGTACCGGGCGACTGCCGCGGTCAACAGTGCGGCGCCAATGGGGCCGAGCGCGTTGTGGATCGTCCAGAAGGCAGAGGTGACTCGACCGAGCAGGTGATCCGGCGTGATTTCCTGCCGCAACGACAGGGAGCAGGTCCCGGCGACGCCGGTGCAGAACATGAAAGCCACGGCCACAGCGGACACGCTGACCACGTTGTGTGACAAGCCGATGCAGCAGATGGCCACGCCACAGGCGACGTAGGAACCGACCCAGCACCAGCCCAGCCCGAACGCACGGCGAACGTAAGGTACGAGCCCGCCTGCCACCATGGAGCCGATCGTCGCCACCGCCAGCACGTACCCGACCGCCCGGTCACTCTCAACGAGATCGTGCTTGAGGTGGAAGATGAAGACGTCCACCAGGCCGAGAGTGAGAAAGGTTTGCAGCGACAGCAGAATCGTCAGGGTCTTGAGGATCGGGGTCTCCCACAGGAACCGGACGCCGGCCAAGAAGCCGGCTCGGCTGCGCACGCTGCCGGCCGCCTCCGGCCCGGTTGCGGTGACGGACGCGAAGCGGATCACGAACAAGCAGGCCATCGAGAGTGCGAAGCTGGCCGCGTCTACCGCGATGGCCGTCACGGGCCCGAAGGCGGCCGCAACAACGCCCGCAAGCGTCATGCCCACCAAAGTCATGGCGGCGTAGGTGGCCTCCAGCTTGCCGTTCGCTGCGGTCAGATCTTCCTTCGGCACCAGTCCCGGCACCGCGGTTACGTACGCCACGTGGAAGGTCATGCTGAATACCGCCGCGAGGGGAACGATCAGGTACAGCGTCCACACTTGCGGTTCTGCCAGCCACAGCACGGGAATCAGCCCGAACAGCACGGCCCTGGCGCCGTCGCACAGCAGCATCAGCCGACGCCGGTCCACGCGATCGACCACGGACCCTGCGAAGGTCCCGGACGCGATGGAGCCGACCGACGTCAGCCCGGTGAGCAGGCCCATCTGCGTTATCGAGCCGGTTTCCCTGAGCACCAGAAGGGGAATCGCGATTAGCGAAAAGGCGTCTCCGGCAGCCGAAAGCCCTTGAGCTAGCCAGAAGATACCGAACTGTCGCCGGCGCATCATCCGCGTACCCCCTCGCCGACGTTAGAAGTGCGCCAACTTTGATCAGCAAGCGTAGGCGCTGACGATGAACCCGTAACCAATGTGCGACGGTGACTGCCGCCGTCGTCTGACGCGGCGCGAAATTACTCGACGTCGCGACCATACACAGAATCATTCGTCAATACAAGGCCAAAGTCCGCTGATGACCGCGATTGGACGCACAGCCTGCCACGCCACCTTGCGTTCAGGGGCGCTGGCTCAGAATCTCGACCCACCGCGTAGCAGGACACCGAATTCCAACCTGGTCGAATCGACCTCCAGCGGCGGCCCCGCTTCCGCGATCTTCGTCGTTTCGGCGCGGGTGAACAGGTCGTCCCAGTACTTGCGCGGCTCTAGTCGCTGAGCGGTGATCGCATGCAGCAGGAAGTACTCGTTGTAATAGGCCATTGCCAGCGGATGAGCCATCGCCGGCCCGCTGGGCTGGTGATCGACCTCGATGACGATCCACTGCGCCTCCGGAAGCCCGGCTAGCACTCCGCCCACCAGTGCTTCGACGGCCGCATCGCCTTCTTGCTCCAGCATCTCTTGCAGAACAAAGGCTGTCAGGAAGCACACACCAGCTCCCGCAGGCGCCAGCTCCACCTCGAGCGCTGAGCGTGCCGGCGCCTGATGAAACGTGACCCGGTCGCTGAGGCCGGCCGCCGCGGCGAGTTTGCCGGCCTCCTGGCACGCCTCGCCGGAAGGCTCGAGACCGACACCGCGCAGGTTTGGCCGCCGCCGAAGCAGTTCCAGCAAGAAGGCACCGTTTCCGCAGCCCAGATCGACGACTGTGTCTACTGGCCCGTCCGACCGGTCCAGCAACGACTCCACCAGCGGTAGTGCATCGTGCTGGCTGATACCGCAAGATCCCGAACCAACACGATGATCGACCCGCGTAGCGTACGGACTGCCCGCGGCCAATGCGTCGCCGAGCTGGTCGAAGGTGGTGGTGTAGCCGTCGAGCAGCAGTTCGTACCACGGGGCAATCGGCAGCAACTGCCTGGCCTTGTCTGTCAGCTGCCATGCGTCGGCGTCGCGGACGTACTGCTCGTTCTCGAGATAGCGGAGCAACGCCCCGAGCCGCCCCGCATCCAGGGAGTGGTTCGTCGCCAACTCCTGCGTGGTATGCGGACGACGATCCAGGGACGTGAACAAGCCGAGGCGCAGGCAATGTCGCAGCACCTGTGCCAGGGCGAAGAATCGAACCGGCTGAAGCTGCTCGACCAAGCGCTGTTCGAAGTTTTCAGTAGTTGGTTTCACTCGAGTCCCTCCGTTTGGGGCAACGGTGCACCGCCTGCGCGGCGGTGCTGAGCGATGCCGGTCAGGCATTCCAGAACGGCCCGGTTGGCAAGCATCGCCGTGACATTGCTGGGCTGGTCGTAGTGCGGAGCGACCTCCACCACGTCGATGCCGCAGATGGGCAGGCTTGCACAGATCTCTCGCACTGAATCCAGGAGTTGCCGGGAGGTCATTCCGCCAGGTTCGGGAGTGCCGGTTCCAGGAGCGAGACCGGGGTCCACCACGTCAATGTCCACGGACAGGAAGACCACCTTGGCTCGGGACTTCCCGTCGCCGGCGAGCACGGCCTCGATGGCTTCGTCGATGACCGTACGCAGCCCTCGTTCAACGAGTTCGCTCATGAAGTAACTGCGCATCCCCTGCTCGCGCATCCACTGAACCGTCGCCGGGTCCGGCCAGTAACCGCGGAGTCCGATCTGGACGAATCGATGACCCGGAATCGCTCCGGACTCGATGAGGCGCCGCATCGGCGCTCCGTGGCCCATCATCGACGGGTCGCTGTAGACGCCGGTGTCGGCGTGGGCATCGAAATGAACCAGGGCGACATTGCCGAATCCATAAACCTTCGCCGCCGCGGTAGCCGTCGCGAAGGTGATCGAGTGGTCACCGCCGAGGGTGACGGGCACACCGCCGCGAACCGCGACGGCACCGGCGTACCTCTCGATGCTGTCCAGGCTCCGCTCGATGTAACCGCGGAACACGGGAGCATCGCCGGCATCGACGACCGGCAGTTCGGTGAGCGGGTCTATGCCCGTAGCCAGATGTGGCCGCTTTCCGTCCGGCTCCAGGTAGTCCGCGTCGCGAATAGCCCTTGGACCGAAGCGTGCGCCCGGCCGGAAACTGGTACCCCAGTCGAACGGCGCACCGAGCACGACCACTTCGCCGCGACGGACATGGTTGACTGCCCGAACCGGTACCCCACAGAACGTCGCCCGGCTTCCAAACGGTTCGACAGCATCCGATGCGTAGGGAACGAGAAACTCCGCCGGAGGTGGCGGCTCGTCTGAGAACCCGACGTCTGGTTCTTGGGAAAGCTCCGCGGGTTCGGAAGCGTCAGAAGGGGTTCCGTTCGTCATACAGTCACGCCTTCCGCCAGTTGAGCGAGCGCAGCTTCGAGTCGGCTCTGGTCGGCAACTGTGCCGCCCGAGACGCGGATCCAGCCGGGAAGGCCGAGGCTGGCACAGTTCCGGACGCGCACGCCGCGTGCACCCAGCTCGCCGACGAGCGCCTCGCACGCCACCCCGCGCGTCTCGCCGATTATAAAACCGGCTTCAGTGGTGACCACACGATCGAACAGGCTCGACCGCTCCAGGATGCGAGCGAGGTTTGCAGCCGCTTCGCGAGTCGCGGCGACCGAGCGTTCAATGTGCGCCGCGTCAGAGAGCGTGCCGGAAAGCGCATGCAGCGAGAAGGTATCGACGGGCTGGAATCGGCGCCGTTCAGCCAGCACGCGAATCTCCGACGCTTCCCCGACGAGACAGCCAAGCCTCATCCCCGCCAGGCCAAAGGCCTTCGAGAAGCTCCGAAAGATGAAAGTGCCGGGGTGGCGCGCCTGGTACAGGTAACGCGATGACGGACAAAACTCTGCATATGTCGCGTCCAACATCAGACGCTCGACGCCGAGCCGGAACTCGTCGATCCATGAGCGGCGGAACATGTTTCCGGTGGGGTTGTTCGGCTGGGCGAGCAGGCCCACTGAGCCGGTAGCCCGGGTATGCGGAATGGCGCTCGGCTGCCAGTGGTCATCCAGCGCCAGCGCAGTCACCGGAACGGGCCAGACCGCCTGCGCCCGGGCAAGGTAGCCGTCGAAACCGGGACTGACCACGTACGCATGGGTAGCCAACGACAGCACCAGGTCTACCGCCTCGTCAACCCCCGCAGTAAGAAGCAACTCCCCCGATGCCACTCCAAGATATTCGGCAATTTGGTCGGAAACCTGTTCCAGCAGCCCGCGCGGGTACCGGTGCATGGCTGAGGCCGCTTCCCGCACCCGCGCCACAGCACTGGGCGACGGGCCAAGGGGATTCTCGTTCCAATCCAACGAAACCACCGTCGACGTCAGCTGATTCACGCGGCCTCCCGCCGGATGAGAGGCGCGACCGTCTGTGGCCGCGTCGGACGAACATACGAGCCGGTCCGTTTCTTGTCCCGCTCCTGCCGGCCGTTGGGCGCCCTTGAACCCGGGCGGCGCGCCACATCCGCACCACAGAATTCGGTCAGCCGATGAGGGAAAAGGCCTCTCACCACCGACCGCCTCCGACGGTTGTAGGGACAGCGAGTAACGCGGGGCAAGGCTCGATGCCGGTCAGTTCCGCGGGCATGCTCAAAGGGCGTCGACGGCTTCAGAAGATGACCAATTTGCCCGCCGCGAATGATCTACGCCGCACGCTAGCACGGGCATTCCACCTATGGAAGGCATCTGGCGCGTACCCGTCTACCGGCGGCCGGTGCAGCCCGCCGCCGGGGTTTGACGAACCTGCGGCAGTCGAGATTTCCCCGCTCTGGACGAATGCCCTTAATCCCGGCATTGATGCCGTAGCGGCGGTGTGGATTTCCCAACCTGATGAGAGAATGACGCTTGCTGTCCTGGCTTGGTTGGTGACGAACGTGGGTGGTGGTGGCGGAGGTGCAACTGACTGCCCCGCCGCGACCTGCTGCGGATCTGTCCACCGGTTCAGCGGGAGTGTCCGTCTCCGATCTGGGCCGATTGACGGCTACCCGGAAAGGGACTGGTGGGTATTCGACACCGGTGGCTGCGAATACCGCCCGGACGGTTGCCATCGCCGGTCACGCGGGCGTGCCGACGACCGGGGTCGGCGCGTCGGCGTTGGCGGCGATGGTGGCCCGGGTGATGTCAGCTCGCCGAATCGCCTTGGGCACGGTTCAGGCGGCCCGCGGCGGCGGGATCAGACGCTTGAGCTCACCACGTCTGCCCTCGACGATCTCGATGCCGTCGTTCGTGCGTTCAACGAGCTTGCGGTCCACGAGGGCGGAGAGCAGGTGCGCGCCCAGGCCACCACCCAGGTGCGGCCGACGGATCGCGCGGTCCAGGCACGGCGCAAGGAACACCCGGCGGCCGGCCTGAATCGCCGACAGTTCCGGCCCGAAATCGGCCAGCACCGTTTCGGCGGCGTCACCTGGCTCGAAAGCCCCGGCCCTGTCCGCGACCGGCCGCACGGCATCGCGCTGAAGCAACACGTCGAGCATGCCGACCCCGAGCGCTCCCGCGGCGTGGTCGTAGCAAAGCCGGATTGATTGCGCGACGCCCGACGCCCGACGGCATCGGAAACGCGCCGCCAGCGAAGCCGGCGGCCTCCGGTCGGCTACTCACCGTGCCACGATGGTGTGGTTCGACGTCATGCCGAATGACCATGCTGCGGATGGGCACTTGGACCTCACCCGGCTCAGCGGCGAGCGGCCGTGAGCGCCACCATGAACTGGCCACCGCCCGGTTCGATGCTGGTGCTGACCGCGAGTTCCGGCGCCAGCCGGCTGAACCGGTCGACGAGCCACCCGGCGGTCTTGTCCGCATCGGCCCGGCTCGGGCACCGGGCCACGACTTCACGGCCGCCGTTACGCCTCAACCGCTCGGCGACACCAATTAGCGGGGCCGAGTCGGCGACGAACAGCCTCGTTGGCCACGGCACCACTGGCTTGATCGCACCCTTTCGGGTGTTGCAGCCGCGGTGGGCCAACCGCTCGGCCGCGCCGGCGGGGCTCTTGCCCTTGGCGGCCTTGGCCGCCTTGGCGGTCGCCAGGCTGTCGACGCTCGGCCCGCGGTCGTCGTTGACCGACATCAGCGGGTCGACCGGTTCGTCGCAGAGCCAGCACCGCCAACCATCCCGCTCGGCCACCTCATCTAGCCGACTCATCGGGTGGCGGGGCGGACGTCAGCTGTGGTCACGGCGGCCACGCTAGCCTAAGGCGGTGGCCATCAATCCGTCGCCGTAGTTCGTGCTGCACGAGCACCGGGCGCCGGAGCCGCACGTCGACCTGCGACGCGACGGCTCGGCATGGTCGATCTCAACCACAAGCAGGCTGACTGGCGTGCTGGGCTTTCCCTCACGTCACGGCGCCAGGCAGCCGGGCACCGACTCGGCCAATCAGCTGGGCTGATGTTGACGCGCCGCCGCCGCGGCGGGGACCAACGATGCGCGGGCTAACCGAGACGTCGCTGGTGGCGAACACATCGACGTGGTCGACGCCGCGACCGTCGACACGATGATCGGAACCTGGTCGCGTTTCTGCAGGCGCTTCGGCAGTGGCCTGACGTCACGGCTCTGCCGGTCACGATCGAGTCGGGGCCTAACCCTGAACACAAGATCAGCAGTGGAATCGACCCCATGCGCACCGATCAGGCCGTGTCGCCGTTCACCGTGCTGGTGTTCGGCGAGCTGCGCGAGGCCGCCGGCGTCGGTTTGGCTGCCCAGTACACATGGTTGCGGTCGAGTTCGACGGCGCCGGCCGGGACGAGCGCGGCGGGGAGGACATGGCTGCCGAAATCAGCCCCAGCTGCCTGACATCATCGAAGCCCGCACTCGTAAGCCCGGACCAACGGGAACAGCTCCAACGTGAATCCCGCCCGTAGAGAGTCTGCACTGCCGCAGCCAGTCGATAGACGTGGGCACATTGGCCATGCACTCACCTCACAGTCGCCAGGTCAGCATTGTCAACGGCAGCAGAACTTTGACCCCCTTACGGCAGTGCCCGGGGGTCAGCATTCAGGCGCCGTCGACAAGCATCTCACCACTCGTGAAGTCGCCCTGGCCTTGCTCCAAGGAGCGCCTATACGCACTTGACAAGGTTGGTCGAGCGTTCGCGTGTCGAGCAGCGTGGCACCACTACCCGATTGAGCCTGCTCAGTTTGCCGGACGCACCCCGAAGTACCGACCCGCAGGTCTCCGACACGACCCAATCTGAGCGGCTCGGATTACCCCGAGAACCTAGAAATTTCACCCGAATCCTCGAAGAAGTTTCAGTATCGAACGACACACCTCTTGCATCATGGCCCGTTTCGCCTGGTTCGATGGTGCCGGGCGTGGCATAGGGCGGCGCGATAGTCGGTTCGTGATGACGGTCCACAAGCTGACGGCGGGTGACGGGTACACCTACCTGACCCGCCAGGTGGCCGCTCACGACGCGACCAACCGCGGTTACGACAACCTCGGCGCCTACTACGACGAGAAGGGCGAAGCCCCCGGAGTTTGGATGGGTACCGGTGTAGGCGCCGTGCCGGAGTTTCGCCACGACGGCCCGGTGACCGAGGAAGAGATGGTCGCCCTGTTCGGAGAGGGACGTCACCCCGACGCTAATCGGATCGAGCGGGCTGCCATCGCGGCCGGCAAGAACGACTCGCAGGTCGACCAGGCCACTCGGCTGGGCAACCCCTACCGGGTCTACGAGCAGGCGAACATGTTCCACCGTCGCTCAGCGGGGGCGTTCCGCGATCACAACATCGCCTTTGGTCTGCACGCCGACACCCCGGTGCCGCCCGAGGAGCGGGCGCGGATACGGACCGACCTGGCGCGGACGATGTTCGTCGAGACCTATGGCCGTCCTCCGGCCGATGCCCGCGAACTGTCCGGCCACTTGGCCCGGATCTCGCGGCAGTCCACCACCGCGGTCGCCGGATACGACCTTGCGTTCAGCCCGGTCAAGAGCGTGTCCACGTTGTGGGCGGTCGCTCCCCTTGACATCGCCCAGACCATCGAAGGGGCCCACCAAGATGCGGTGAAGGACACCGTGACCTGGTTGGAGAACAACGCGACCTACACCCGTTCCGGGCGTAACGGCGTGGCTCAAATCGACACCCAGGGCCTGGTCGCGGCAGCGTTCACGCACCGCGACTCCCGGTCGGGTGACCCTGATTTGCACACCCATGTTGCGATCTCCAACAAGGTCCGGGCACTGGACGGGCGCTGGCTGGCTCTCGACGGCCGACCGTTGTTCAAGAACGGGGTGGCCGCCTCCGAGAGGTACAACACCCGTTTGGAGGCGCTGCTGATCCAGCGGCTCGGGGTGCAGTTCGCCGACCGACCCGGTGATGATCCGAGCAAGCGGCCTGTCCGCGAGATCGTCGGCGTGGACGGTCCGCTGCCGCGCCAGTGGTCTTCGCGGCGTGCTGCGATCGATGTCCGCCGGGCGGTGCTCTCGGCCCAGTTCCACGTCGACCACGGCCGCCCGCCGACCCCGCACGAGGCGATCGCACTGGCTGGGCAGGCGAACAAAGAAACCCGGCAGGCCAAGCACGAACCGCGGTCCTACGCCGAGCAGCGCGCCACCTGGCGCACCGAGGCGCTGGCTGTGTTAGGGGGAGAAGCCGGGTTACGCGACTACCTCCGGGGCGCACTGCAGCACCGGCACAGCGGTCGCGACGCCCAGGCGATGACGCCGACGTGGGTGAACCAGACCGCCGTCACCGTGCTGTCGGTGGTCCAGTCCGGACGCGCGACGTGGCAACCCAACCACGTCCGGGCCGAGGCCGAACGGCAGGCGCGCGGCGCGGGAGTAAGGCTGGCTGATCTGGACCGCGCCGTCGACGCCGTCGTCGACGAAGCTCTCGTCCCAGCGCGGTCGATGCCGCTGGGCATCATCAGCGACCCAGGAGCAGACGTCGCCGAACCAGCCCCGCTGCGCCGTCGCGATGGAAGCTCCGTCTACACCGTGGCCGGAGCCCAGCTCTACACCTCCAGTGACATCATCGCCGCAGAGGAAGCGATCGTCGCCGCTGCCGGCCGACGCGACGGACGGCTGGTCAGCGCCGAGACCGTCAACCTGGCCTTGCTTGAGTCGAGGGCTAACGGTGTCGAACTCAACCCCGGCCAGGTCCAGATGGTTCACGAACTCGCGACCTCGGGAGCGCGGGCGCAACTCGCGCTGGCCCCCGCCGGCACCGGCAAGACCACCGCCATGCGGGTGCTGTCACGGGCCTGGACGAGGCCGCAGGCCGACGGCGCCAACGGCGGACGCGTCGTAGGACTGGCGCCGTCGGCGGCTGCCGCCGCGGTGCTGCGCGAAGAGATCGACACCTCCACCGACACCATCGCTAAACTCGTCCATGCTCTGGAAACCGGCATCGACGTGCCGGACTGGGTCGCCAGCATCGGGCCGGACACCCTTGTGGTGATCGACGAGGCGGGCATGGCCGGGACCACAGATCTGGCCAAGGCCATCGGCTACGTCACCGAACGGGGCGGGTCCGTGCGCCTGATCGGTGATGACCAGCAGCTCGCCGCGACCGGCGCAGGCGGTGTCCTGCGCGACGTGGCCGCCACCCACGGCGCGGTCACCCTGTCCCAGGTTCTGCGCTTCACCCACCCCGACACGGGTGCGCCCAACCACGCCGAAGGCGCCGCCTCGCTGGCACTGCGCGACGGTGACTCCGCTGCGATTGCTTACTACATCGACAACGGCCGGGTGCACGTCGGTGACATCACCACCGTCATCGACGACGCCTTCACCGCCTGGTCGACCGACCGCGCCGCCGGCCGCGACGCCATCATGCTGGCCCCGACCCGCGACCTGGTCGCCGAACTCAACGACCGCGCCCGCCGCGACCGGCTCACCGACCAGGACGGCCCAACCGGGCGCGAAGTGCGCCTAATTGACCATTCCCACGCCTCGGCCGGCGACGCCATCATCACCCGCAAGAACAACCGCAAAACCCCCATCACCGCCACTGACTGGGTCAAGAACGGTGACCGGTGGACCGTCGACACCGTCCGCGAGAACGGCGCCCTCGACGTCACCCACCTGCGCACCGGGCGGCACATCACTCTCCCGGCGGAGTACGTCGCCCGGCACGTCAGCCTGGGCTACGCCACCACGGTGCACGGAGCTCAAGGCATCACCGCCGACGCCAGCCACACCGTCGCGACCGGGCAGGAATCGCGGCAGCTGCTCTACGTCGCCATGACTCGCGGCCGCCACGCCAACCACGTCTACCTCACCACCGCCGGTGACGGTGACCCGCACTCGGTCATCACCCGCGACGCCCTGCTGCCCCCCACCGCCGTCGACATCCTCACCCGGGTACTCGCACGCGACGGCTCTCCGAGCTCGGCCACCAGCGCGACCCGCGCCGCAGCGGACCCGGCCCGGCGCCTGCGCGACGGTGCCGACCAGTACCACGACGCCCTCGGAGTGGCCGCCGCCGACGTGCTCGGCGACACCCGGATGGCCGAGATCGACGCCATCGCCGACACGATCATCCCAGGCCTGAGCCACCGCGAGGCCTATCCAGCACTGCGGGCGCACCTGGCGCTGCTTGCCGTCGACGGACACCATCCTGAGACGGTTCTGCGGCAGGCGCTGGACACCGGCCGCGGCCTCGACGACGCCCGCGATGTCGCCGCCGTCCTGGACTGGCGTCTGGACCCCACCGGGCACCGGTCGACTGGAACCGGCCCGCTGCCCTGGCTGCCCGCCATCCCCGACACGCTGCGCGACAACCCCGACTGGGGCCGGTACCTGGCGCGCAGGGTCGACGTCATCGCCACCGCCACCGCCGACGTCTCCACCCGTGCCCGCGACTGGACACCGACAAGCGCCCCCGCCTGGGCCAAGCCCATCATCGACCGGAACCCTGACCTGGTCGCCGACCTCGCCGTCTGGCGAGCAGCCAACAACGTCGACGACGGGGACCGGCGACCCACCGGCCCACCGCTGCCCGCCGCCGCCGATGCCCGCGCCCAACGAACACTGAACGAGCGGGTCACCCGGCTGCTTGGCAACCCGACGACCGCTACCGGGCGATGGGCACCGCTCGCCGACAGCATCGACCAGCGCATCACCGCCGACCCCTACTGGCCCACCCTCGCCGACCGGCTCACCGTCGCCGACCGCGCCGGCATCGACATCACCAGCCTCGTGCACACCGTCGGCCGGGAAACCCCGCTGCCCGACGAACAACCGGCCGCCGCGCTGTGGTGGCGCCTGTCCCGGCACCTCACCCCGGCCGCGATGACCGCCACCGACCACTCGGTGTCTGACACCCTGCGCCCGGACTGGACACCGGTACTGCCCGACCTAGTCGGGCCAGCGGCCGCGGAGCGGATCGAAGCCGACCCCGCCTGGCCCGGCCTTGTCGCCGCCGTCACCCACGCCCGCCGCGGCGGCTGGGAACCCGAGCAGCTACTCACCACCGCTCACGACCTGCTGCGCAGCGGTCACCCTGAGGACGAACCACTGCGCCCGGACGAACTCGCTACCGCTCTGGTCTGGAGAATCGGCATGCTCGCCGACACCACTCGGGCCTCCCCCGCCTACCTGCTGCCAAACACCGACGCAGCCTTCGACGATCACTGGCTGGCCAGCCTCGTCGAACCCGACCCGTCCACCGAGCCGGGCTCGGCATGGGCGTGGTCCGCGCAGGCGCACCACGCGACCGAGGAGCAGTCCTTGACCGGCTATCCGAGCGACGCCGAGATGGACGTGGCCATTGACGAGGCCAACAAGTGGGTCACCGCACTGGTCCCCCGCGAGCGGCTCGTTGACCTCAACACTCAGGCGGCGGCGTTCTTCGCCGACCACTACGCCGACGCGTGGGCGCCCGGTTACGTCACCGAGCGGCTCGGGTCCGACCTCACCGACGACCCACGTGCCACGGTGGGCTACGCCCCCGACAGGTGGACCGCGCTCACCAGCCACCTGCGCCGCCACGGCGCAACCGATGAGGAGTTAGTAGGGGCCGGCCTGGGCAGCTATGCCTCCACCGGTCGCGTCATCGACCGGTTCCGGGACCGCCTGGTCGTGCCCATCAAAGCCGCCGGCCACGACGGGCAGACCGAGATCCACGGCTTCATCGGCCGCCGTAACCCCGCCAAAGCTGAAGCCGATGACGCCGGACCGAAATACCTCAACACCGCTGACACCGACCTGTTCAGCAAGAGCCACGAGTTGTATGGCCTCGTCGAGAACGCTGAAGCCCTCGCCGCTGGCGCCACCCCCGTTCTGGTCGAGGGACCGATGGACGCCATCGCGGTCACCCTCGCCGGCGACGGCGCCTATGTCGGCGTAGCTCCGCTGGGCACCGCATTCACCGACGTCCAAGCCAACGCGCTGCGGCCCTACATCGGGCCCGACCGGCCCGGGATCATCGTGGCCACTGACTCCGACCGCGCCGGTCAGCAAGCCGCACTTCGCGCCTTCTGGCAACTCACAGCCCGCGGAGACAACCCCCGGCATCTCGTCGTGGCCAACGGCAAAGACCCAGCTGAACTCCTGCAGAACCGCGGCGCCGACGCGCTTCGAGACGGCCTCGCATCCGTCGTGCCGTTGGCTGACAGCGTCATCACCGCCCGCACCGCCACCTGGGCCGACCAGCTCGACACCGTCGAAGGTCGTGTGTTCACCGCCCGCGCCGCCGCGCAGGTCATAACCGCGCTGCCACCTGACCAGTGGCCGTCGCAGCTGGCCAGCATCGTCGCCCGCACCGGCATCTGGCCGGATACCGCCCTCGCTGAACTGTTCGACGCGCACACCACCTGGTCGGCCGACCCGTACGCCGCCGCTCGTCGTCACCTGGCTGAACGCCTGCCAGATCCTGCTCCTGATGACACCGCTGCGCCGACGTCGGCCACCAGCACGTCCGGACCCGCCGCGTACACCAACGACGAACCGACTTTGCCGTCCGTGACGGACCGGTGGTCTGCCCTGGCCGAAAGCGTGACGCCACGGCTGACCGACGACCCTGGCTGGCCGTCGCTCGCCGCGAGCCTCGATCGAGCCGAGCAAACCGGTTACGACGTCCGCAGCCGACTGCCGGCAATGGTCATCAGCCACCCGCTACCTGCCGAGCACGTCGCCCGCAGCGTGGAGTTCCGCCTCGCCGAAGCCTGGCCCGGATCCATCGCAGCGCGCAACCGCACAATCATCAGGCCACCGCAGCCGGAGGCCTCACCACAGCCGATCGACCCAGCTGTCCTCAACGACCGGCCAGTCGACCGATCTGCAACGCGACTATTCCCGCGCAAGTGATTCAGCACAGTGATCTCAGTCGACAAACATGTTGGTGGTGGCCCTTCGTTTGAGCGCTTCAGAATGAGTGGCGACACCACCCCAACGACCGTCCAGCGCGAACGATCTTCGGAAAGGCCTAGGACCGTCCGGTACGCGTCAGGATGTGCGATGGGCACGTGGCCTCAGTGTCTGGGGTGTTTTTGATCGGCGCTTCCCCCTCTGGGCCTCGGTCCCTTCCCTCACGTTCGGCTACCGGGGCGAGCATTTAGGTTCTGCTGAGGCAAGGTATGGAGATGACCGCCGACGTTGGCCGAATGGTGACGCTACGGCGGGCCCTACACCGAGCGAGCTGAGGGCACTTGAAGCCCGAGACCCTGAGCCGGTCTGGTCAGCCAGCCATGTCAGCGATGTGCTTCACCCATGAGGCGAGGTAGGGATCGTCAGGTGCATGCGGGTATGCACATCGGAACATCTTGGCTGTCTCCTCCGGCGTCCGGAATCCGCTGACCGGCCAGAGAGTAACGAGATCGTCGATGTCACGGTCACGACCGGCATACAGCTTCATCAGGAACAGCTGAGCCAAGGGCGCCCCCAGCACACGCAGTCGCGGCAGGCTCAGCAAAGTCTCGCACTCGTGGATATCGAACGTCGCGGGCATGAAACCGGCCGCGCGGTCGTTGAGCCAGGTCGGTGATAGGCCATGAATCGTTGCCACGGCCGCTACTGCGGCGACGAGTTCGACGTCAACGCGGTGCACGGTGTCGACGTCTGCTGTGGACTCCCGCAGCCCTCTCCAGGCCATGAGCGACCCGCCAACGATGACGAGCGTGTGCTGAGGGCCGGAGGCGCCAACTCCCCCGCCACCTCCTGCAAGCGGCTGCGGATATCGTCGGCGCCGAGCGGTTGGCCGTGGTTAGGCAGCAACGAAGTCCGAATCCCGCCACAGGCTGTTCTCGGTCATGACGATCTGCCGGGCGGCAAACTGGGGCGGCGTCGCACTTTCGGCGGCGGCCCGTATCCGGGGTGTCGCCGGGCTGAACCAAGGCTCACTCAGCGCCGGAACAGTCTTTGTCCATCCAGGGCGGGGCAACCCCGCGTCATCGCTCAATTTTTCGGCTAGAGCCGCCAGCAAATTGTCCATGAAATCCGACCCCGAGAGAGCAGGTCTGGCAATAGTGGCTGGTCCGCGCAGTTCTGGGTGCAAGGACAAGGCGTCAATCAGGGCGCGCAACCGCGTCCAATCCGGCCGGTCCTGCCCGCGGCCGTCGCGGTGCCATGCATTGTTGAGCGCCGCCAGACGCGGGATGTCGGCGTCGTGACTGTCCACCTCGAGTTGCTGTCCGGCGCCCGCGAGCAATTTGCGCAGCGTGCCGATCGTGGGATCGATCTGACCATGTTCGATGCGCCAGACCGTCGCGTAGGCCATGCCGGAACGTTCGGCCAGCGCGCGCATTGATAGGTCGGCCCGCTCACGCGCAGTCCTGACGAGCTCTGCCGACGTCCTCATGACTAGTAGCATATACGCTACCGGTCGGTCCGGCTCGCACCTCACCGATCGCACGACACAACGATCCATGCGCCCCGCCAGCACGAGCGACGGCCTAGCGATGCACCGCCGAGCCGTCGGCGTCGGGTGAACGCCAAGTGAGCCAACGGTGATGGCGACGTTGTGCGTGATCAGCCACAACCGCCGTCTCGAAAGTCAGGGTGGTGTCAGCCGATATGGACCCATTGTTCGTGGTTTCCTCCATGGCGTTGGCTCCCTCCGCTGAGGCAGGCAAAAACCGTGTCGAGGAGAGGAGTCCGCGTTTCACCTTCCCGATGGGCGTGGATTTCGTTGCCGATAAGGACCTACCGAGTCTGACGACCTGACGCGCCCACCCGCCACCGGCCGAGTCATGCCACGATCGGGCGATGCTTCACTTCCTCGGCCTCACGCCCGCAGTCTCTACCGCTCACCAATGACTTTTACACCACCGTGTTGACCGCCCTCGGCAGTTTGGCTGCATGCGTGGGCGCGACTGCTGCGTGGCGGGCAGCGTAGGCGAGCAAGCGGACTGCACAGGATGCAACGCAAGGCACTGGCGGTCGCGTTGAAACCATCCCTCAGCTTCTGTCGGCGCCGAAACGCACATCGAGGGCCCAATACTGTACGCAGGCATTAGGAACTTGACTGGGTTCTCGGCTACCGACATCAAGCTCCACGTAGAGACGCGTGGCGGTCACTCGTACACCGCCAGTTGGCCGGTGCTCGGCGGCAGGCCGTCCGAGGCTGTCAACGTTGGGCAGGGTGATAGCAGCACACGTAGCCACCTCGGGGCGGCGCTCCCGCCGTGGGACTCGAAGCGGATTGTTGTGCAGTACTCCGACTCATCCTAGGTGGGCACCTGGCAGGTCGTCCGCACCTTCGCCGATTCTCCTGCAGTGCTCGCAACGGATGTGGAGACGCAGATTGAATCTCCGACTCGGCATCCGCGGCGGCGACTGCGTCGACGTACGCGTCAGTGAACCGCCAGTCTTCGACGCGCCAGTTAGATGTGATGTCCGAGATGCCTGCGGTTCACTCGTACCTTCGTCATCCATCCGACCGCACACGTTGAGCGAAGTTGGCTCCGCATCGCTGGCAGTAGCGCCACTGGAGCGCGGTCGGGTCAACCACGTGGGGCGTCCAGTCGGTCATCGCGTGGCCGAGTTCTTGGCAATCCGCGACGCGGGTGTGGAGCAGGCACAGCACCCGCCCGTCGTCGCGGCGGGTCCATCCGCGTGCCAGCATCGCGGTCCACAGTTGCTTCGTCGAGGTGAAGCGGGGGATGTTGCCGTGATAGGACGACAGGTCACAGTGGGTGCAGCGCACCGACCACAGGGTGCGCTGTTCCAGGTTCGGGTGAACGAACTCGTCGCTTGCGCCGCGGTTGGGTCGGCTTCGGGAGTTGGGTAGTTTCGTCATCGGGTCGTCTCCTGTTTACGCAGGGTGCGATCAAGGCCCGGTCCGGTGCTGGTAACACCTGGCCGGGCCGCCTCTTGGGGCGGAGACTCGAACCTATAGTCCTCGTGGGCCGAGCCGGGTCAATGCAGAAACGTTGTGGACAACGGGCTAGCTGTCCACAACCGCCCTAGCCGTCCTGTCGGGCGGCTGAGCCTTACCTACGGTGTCCTGGCTCGACAGGCTGACTCGCGGCGGGCAGACGCTGATCGGTGGGCGGCGCCCCCGCGGGGTGCTCATGGTCTGGACTCCTCCAGTGGCTCAGTCGTTGCCGGCTCATCGCGGGCCGATCGTCAGCGGCGCGGCCCATTGATGCGACTTCCTCGGTAGCAGCTAGGTCGGGTCGCGGTACGGACTCCGCTACAGCGCTGCGGACGGCGTTCACCGCTGGGCGCAGGTCAGCAAGGTCCACGTGGATGAGGCCGGTGGGCTTGCGCCCGGCGAGTTGTTCGCGGACACGGTGTTCCCGTGGTGGTAGCTGCTGGGCGTAGGCGAGGACTCGACCGCCTCGCGGCCACTCTTGGATGAGTCTGCAGAGGTTGTCACCAAGCTCCGGCAACTGCGCAACGCACGCCGAGACAGCGGCGCTGAGGTCTTCCTCACCCTTCGGCCCATTGCCATCCTGGGCGGTCTGTACGCCGGTCGCCCTTTCTTGGCGCAACGTCTCGTGTAGCTGGATGGCCCACGCGACGGCTGTCGACAGGTCGTCGTGTCGGTGTCGGCTGCCGTCGTTGAATGGTTGAAGTGCTACTCCCACTCGCCGCCATGCCTGGCCGGCGGACGTCATGGCTTCGAACTGTGGGTGGTTCGGGCTGTGAAGGGTTGCCGCGGAGGCGCACAGCGTCTCTGCGGCCAGGCCGACGGCGAGGACCTCAGCGACCGCTAGCTGGGCGCCGGGCCGGGTGTAGTGCACCAGGCCAGTCATGGCTTCGGTGATGCGGTCCGCCGGTTGTTGCGGCGGCTGGCGCAGTGGCGACGGGATCGCTCTGTCCAGGGGTCGAGCGTCGCTAGCACTGGGCGGCTCGATCGCTCCGGTTCGTTCGACGAGGATGCCAGCTCGGCGGACGTGTTCTAACGCCGACGATGGCAACTTCGGCGCGTCGGCGTTGGATGCGACCTCACCGAGGCGGCGGGCGATGGTCGCCATTTCGACTGCTGCAGCCCACCTGCTTGCACCGCCCAGTTCGAACCTGAGGATGTCTGTGGTGTCGGCGAGTACACCGCTGAGCAGGGGTAATCGGTCCTCACCGGCGTCTGATGGATCGGAAGCCACTACGCACGCCGTGCCGAGTTCCTGTACGAATCGTTCGCGGTATCCACCGATCTCGTCGGACAGTCCGTCGTTGGCGAGCCGTTGCAATGTCCGACCGAGAGGACCTAGCGCCTGGGCGGCGCCGGCCTCGTTGTTGGGCGCCGATTCGGCTCTGGTCACTTCCTCGTCGAGGGCGTCGAGCAGGCTCCGCAGGGACGTTGCCACAGCGCTAACTCAGCTGACGCAGTGCCCGTCGGCCGGCTGCCGACGCTTGGAGGACGGGCGGGGATGCGAACTGTTGCAGGGGCAGCGTCGCAAGTGTTTGCAACGCGGCTTGGATCAACGCCTCTGCGGTTGCGGTGCTCACAGCGGGGTTCTCGGCGATCGTCGGGTTGCCGAGATGGTGCAGGGCGGCGAGGCACCACAATCGGGCGCCGGTGTCTGGGTCGGAGGTGGCGGTGATCACGGCCCTGAAGAGCGTTGCCGCCGCCCTGGTGGTGTCGTCGTAGCTGGCTTGGTCTGGGTGCATTGCGATTCCTTCGGGTGATGAGCAAGACGTCAGCATCAAGGTGGGTCATCCGGTGTACTCGTGGGGCGATGAGAGCGGTTGTGTGGAGGACGGCCGGTCGTCCTCAGGTCACTGGGCGGAACGACGGCCGTGAAGGCTGCGCGACGCCTGCGGTTCTGCGTCTGCCTCTAGCAGCACTCGCCGCCGTTCCGTTGCGTCTTGGGCTATGAACGCCGATGCGCGGGATTCGGCCGGCCACTGCTGGTGTTTGCCGATGCGACAGGTGCTCTCACCCAACCGGCTGGAGACGCGATCGGCGAACATCGGGAAGGTGTAACGCTGCCACTCCTCCAGCAGTCTCGGATCGGTGGCTTCTTCAGCCTCCCAGCGCAGGAAAGCGAGCACGGGCAATTCTCGGGCGATGTGGGGATGGCGCGGCCAACATGAGGGAACCAGGTGGACCGGTCGCCACGCGTAGTCGGTATTCAGCCACCCCGCCACCTCGTCGCACCATCGCCACACGGTGGCCCGCAGTTCGTCCGGGCACGAGGTGGGATCCCACGGCCGGGGAAGCTCAGCCAGGTCCCCCGCCTCCCGCATCTCATCCGGGTCACCGTCGCGCAGGATCGCCAAAAGTTCTAGGGCTCTCAGCAGAACACCGGGCGGCTGCGGAAATCGTGTGAGTATCACCAGAGCCACCGATGCAGCGGCAGCTCCTCATCGGCGGGCAGCGGACGGTCGTCGTCCTCACTTGCCGGCGACAGCCGGTTGGCTCGGGCGTAGGCGACCGCGTCGGCGGTGACAGCCGCGAGGTCCGGGGCGCCTGCCCGCGCTGCGCGAACCCGCCTACGACCTGCGTCGAGCTCGGCATTCAACAGTCGCCCCTGCTTGCCGTCGAAACATCGGCGAAGTGTGGCAATGATCGGTGGGGCGTTGCCCGCAAGGACCAGCGCGTGACGCTCGGCGATGCGCCGAATATCACCGGGCCGTAGAACCTTCACATCCTCACCAGAGCGTGACGTTCCAAGACCACCGGGGCCGTCGCTGACCGTCTGACGACTGATCCGCACGTCATCAATCAGGTCCGAGATTTCCTTGTAGAAGTGGACGTCCTTGCCGCCGCCGAAGATCACCAGGTTGTTGGTGAGGCCGAACAACGATCGGGCCTCGTCCTCGCCGTAGGACACAACCATTTGCTTCCACGTCTGGGTGGCGTAGATGAACGACAGGCCCAACGCGCGCTCGTTAGCCATCCGCACCCGCAACGTCGGCAACGGTGTCGTCGATGGCAGCTCGTCCAAGCAGGCGAGAAAGCAGGGCGTCATCCGCCCATGCGGAGCGGTGTTCGCAGCATCGAGCGCGGTATCCAGAACGTGCTCGGCGACCGCCGTCATCAACGGCGCGGCTGAGGCGTACGGGTCTTCCCGACCGAGCAGGTAGACGGTTCCCTGGCGGGCGATCAGATCAGCGATATCGGTCGCCGGACGGTCGCGTGTCGGAACACAGCGGGCACGGATTTCGGGTTGGAAGAACAACGACATTGCTTGCTGCACCGTCGTCACGGTGTTACCGACAGTGTCGGACGAGCCGTGCAAGGCGCCCGATAGCAGGCCGTCCCAAAACCTGGCCGCGGAAGGATGCTGCTGCAGGATGTCGGCAGGTTGGTCGGCCGCGACCGGGTTAGCCACCCACTCCAGCACATGCTCAAGAGTGCGTCCAGTCAATGCGGCCGCGTGCAGAAAGCCCTGCAAGACCTTGGCCGTCTCAGCGGCATAGAACCTCGCCGCACCGTCTTGACGACCACCGCTCACGGCCCCGGTCACCGTTCCGGCGGCGAACGCCTTGGCCCGCTTCTCGGCCACCTTGGGATCCACGCAGCCGGCGATCGGATCCCACACGAACACCGGCAGACCCGGTGCGGCACCGAACGGGTCGAGGACCGCGATGGGCCGCGGCGGACCGCCCGGTGTGAGCGGCTGCTGCCGACGCTGCGCCGTCAACAGCAAGTCATCTACCTTCGTAAGAGTGGCCATCCCCGCACCCCGATGCGCGAGCAGCGCAGGCGCCAACAGGTCGAGAGTCTTGCCAGAACCTTGCTCGCCGTAGACACCGGTCGTTCGGTCATAACGGCACCACAACTCGATGCCCCGAGGGGTTTGCGATCGGCCGATGCGCCAGCCGATGTCGGTGGGGTCAAAGCTCATGAGGATGCCTTCTTCGTTGCCGTGTCATCCCGGCCGTAGAGGTCGGGGCGGATGATTTCTTTGGCGTTACGCAGTTTGCTGATGCCGAGGACCTGGTCGGCTTCGCCGCGGCTGGCCATGCCGCCGCGGGCGTCACCGGGGCGGTGGTAGCGGGCGAACAGCACGCCGGCGAGCACCGCCAAACTGACGACGAGCAGTTCACAGACCGCGACGCAGGCATAGACCACGCCGGGTGAGGCGACGAGCTGCGACTGTGGTGCGGGAAGTCCCCGGCCGGGGTGTCCGCTCAGAATGCCTCCGATGACGTGACCGATGGTGTCGGTGCCGTGCGGCCACACCCAGCCCCCGCCGAACAAAACCGAGGCCACGCCGAGCCCGAAGAGCGCGGCCAAGCCCAGGCCCATCAGTGCGCAACCGACTGCCGCAACGGCCGTCTCCCAACCCTGGCTCATCGGCTGCGGGTCGCGGCGCCGCTGGTAAGGGGTGGTCATCGACCAGCCGCCGCGCCGTGGAACCGCACGGTGCGCTCTGTGCAATGAGCTGTTGCGAATTGTGTATTCACGTGATCCTCCGTGCTCAGGCGATGTGGCGGACGTTGGTGATTTGACCGGACCATTCGGTGGCATCGGTCAGCTCGACGGGCACGCCGGCCGTGGGCGCTTGGACGATGAACAGGTGGCGGCCGTCTTTGCCGTTGGCGTAGCCCGCGACCATGCCGACGTGACCCGGGTTGGCGGCGGTGCCGTCGGAGCCGGCAATCATGACCAGATCCCCGCCCACGGCTTGGCTGAGATTGTTGGGTTCGGCGCTGCCACTGGATGTCTGCCCGGCCGCCAGATGCGGAAGCGCGACACCCGCCGCTGCCCAGGCCACCATCGTCAACCCGGAGCAGTCGAAAGCGTTCGGTCCGGCGGCGCCGAACACGTATGACTTGCCGAGCTGCCGCAGGGCGAACTTGACCGCGAGGTAGCCCTTCGCGGAGCCACTGATGACGAACCCGGCGGGGATCTTCGTGGTACCTGCGATGTTGTTGCCCGTCGGTCCGACGATCTTGCCGGCGACGTCGCCGCCGCCGGGGATCGCGCCGCCACCGCCGGCACAGATTGCCGGGCCTGATCCGAGCGCGGGAGTTGTCGACGGCGATCCCGCAGCGGTTTCCGCGCTCGGGCCGGTGGTCGGCACCGGCCCAGCGGCTGCGGCTGTCGCGGACCAGAACTCACCCACAAGCTGCTGCGCCAGCGCCGCGTTGAGTTGGTAGCGGCCCGGGTACTTCGATATCTGCACGGTCTGGGCGTCGACGCCGACGGTGTTGCTCTGCCAGTTGGCGACCTTCACCAGCCGGTCCAGGAACGCGTTGGTGGCCTTCACTGGGTCGCTCGCGACGGCTTCGGTGTAGATCGAGACCCGCTGCTGGAGCAGCCCTGCGGAGTCATGGTCGGACTGCACCGATGAGTTGTGCAGCTTGGATTCGGTGTAGGCGGTGGCCTCGGTGACGACGGCTGCGAACACCGGCAGATGCCGTCCAGCCACGACTGACACGATGCTCTGCGCGTTGCCCATCTGCTCGGCGTCAAGGTTGACGTTGCCCACGGTCTGGGCGGTCCCGCCCCCACCGCACACGCTCGAGCGGGGTGAGGCGCTCGCGCCGGCGCCGGCGACCGCCATCAGCACCGCCGCCATGGCCAGCACCGGCAGCAGGGCGACGGCGATCATCCTCGGGCCGACCGCGCCGCCCTGTGCACCTTGTCCGGCCATGTCAGACCATCCTCGCCACGGCAAGAACGTCGCGGCTCAAGGAACCCTCGCTGGTGGTGGTCTCGGCGGCGACCGCGGTGTTGTGTCTCTCGGCCTGCACATCCGCGACCGGGGTGGTGATCGCGTCGTTGGTGTCGGTGAGAGCGATGTCGATCGAGGTCCGCACAGTCTGGACCTTCGCCACGTGCGAGCCGATCAGCCACAGCGCGCGGCCCTTGGCCGCGGTGGCCCAGTCAGTAACGATCCGCTCGGCCATCGGGATGAGACCAAGCAGGTCGGACAGCTCGTCACCGATCTGGTCGTCCTGTCCGAGCAACACCTTCGTCCCGCACAGGTGCATCAGGTCTTTGGCGATCGCCACGGCCTGGCTGCCGGCATCGCCGACGGTGAGCATGTCCGAGGGCTTGTGGGCGATGACGGCCTGGATGCAGCCGTCGCGGCGGGACAGTCGCAGGTCGGCGTCGAGGGACTTGACCGCGTCGGTGCCCAGCCGCATCTGCTTCCAACACTCGTCGCGGATGATGATGCGCAGGTCGCCGGGCTCGGCGACCTGGGTCATGGCCCGGCCCCACGAGTTCAGGCAGGTCAGCGCGACCCCGACGGCTTCGTCGCCGAGCGGGTCCAGCCGCGACAGCGACAGTGACTGGATCGGCGCGCGCCAGTCGACGTTGACTGTGGTGGGTGCGTCGAACAGCCCGGCCAGGTGCCCCTTCACCAGGGAGCCGAGGGCGTCGCGCATCGGTCGGGTCTCGTCGAGGAAGTGCTGCCGGCTGGAGTAGCGGCAATCCGTGACCAACTCGTCGGTGGGGTTGTTCAGCGCGTCCCAGACCTGCGGGATGGTGATCTCGCTCATCTGGTCGGCGCCGTCGGCGTAACCGGTCAGGTCTCGGATGACCTGTCCGACCGCGGTCTCAGCGGTCGGCCCGAACGGCACGTGTTGCGAGCCGACGAGGCCCTTGATCAGCAGCAGCCACCGGGCAAAGACCATCGCCGCGCGGCGCTGGGCCTCGGCGCGGGGCAGGTGGGTCCAGTCGTTTCCGAGGGGGCCGAAATCGAGGGGGTTGATCCGGGCGGGCAGGCCGTGACCGACGGCGTGGGGCTCGACACCGAGTGCCCGGCACAGCGGTTCGTACTCGTCCTTGACGTCGCCCAGGATCAGCGTGCGGTAGGAGTAGGCCATCATCCGCAGGCAGAACATCTTGACCGTTCCGGACTTGCCGCGGCCGGGTGCGCCGAAGAACATCATGTTGGGGTTGGTGACGCCGGCGATGCCCGAGAGCGTCCACCCGATCGGGTCGACGTGGAACGCGCCGCCCGAGAGGTAGTCGATGCCCATATGTGCGCCGGTCGACGGGAGGCCATCGCCGGCGATCAGCGGCCACACCCCGCCAACCTGCTCGGAGGTCATCCGATACACCTGCAGCGGCGCAGGAACCGGTGCCCAGCCCGCGGCGGGACCGGACCGGCCGTGCTTGCCGACCATCACGGTGAACGGGTCGCCGTCCTTGACCCGAGCTGGTGGTGGTGCGAGCGGCGGCAGGTTGTGGCCGAAGTCCGACACGAGCTGCGCGATGCCGCGCCCGTCCGCGCTGCGGCGGCGGCTTACTTGACACCCCGGCGCTTGGGCAGACCGATCCCGAGCGGGATGCAGGCGGCGGCGAACCCGGCGTCCTGAGCGAGGTCCAGGCGCAACGGTTTGAACCCGGACCCGGTGATGTTGGATTCCAACCGGCGCCCGTAGTCGGTGACCGACCAGGTGTTGGGAATGGTGACCGCCGCGGCAATCCCGACCCGCACCAGGGCGTTCCCGTCGGCCAGGCGCACGTCTTGGCCTTCGACGCGGGCGGCGTCCCGGCGGTGCGCGGCGCGGATCTTGAACCCGGACTTGCGGCGCATCTCCGAGGCCAGGTCCGAGCTCATGGACTGGCTGCCGACGATCCGGTCAGCCTTGCCGGCCGGGATCGGTTCGTAGAAGACGGTGACACTGCGCCGCTCCCCCGCCGTGGTGGGCGTGAATACCGGGGCCAGGGCGCCCATCACCGCGCCTTTGTCGGGCAGCAGGATCGTGCAGGTGACCGTCTCCCACGCGTCGTGGGCGTAGTGGCGCCGCTCGGGGTTCGGCGTCGATGTCGGCCCGGCGGCGGCCATCGGGAACGCCGAGGCGACGTTCGGGTCGCTTTGCGCTGCAATGTCGGCGGCGGTCAGCCCCGCCCGGTCACCGGGGGCGAAGCCGGTGCGGATCGCGGCGGCCAGCGCCGGTGAGTCCAGCCAGGTCACCGAGGTGCAACCCACGGGGCCCATCAGCCGGGCCTCGATCTCACCCATGACGCCGTAGAGGACGCGGGCGCGGCCGTCGACGCCGCCGCCCGCTTCTTTGGCTTGCTTGACGATGCGGCCCTCGGGAACGACGACGGTTACGAACGCCTCGTGCCGTACCCCGGCTTGGGTCATCACGGCGGCCAGCTCGGCGTTGACCGCGAGCGCGAGGCTGGGTGCGTCCGTGCGCAGGTTGGTCTGCTGCCAGGCGGCGCGTTCGGCGCCGTCGTCGGGGACGGTGCGGATCTGCAACGCGAGGACTGAGACCAGTTCGGCGGTGGCCGCGCCTTCGAGCAACTCGGACAGGCCATTGCCCATCCGGGTTCGGGCGGGGACCTCGGACAGGCCAATGCCGGGGTGGGTGATGCGGGCGACGACGGCCCAGGTGCGTTCCCGGTTGTCGGCCACGATCGCCGGTCGGGTCAGGAGCGGCCCGAATGGCGGGCCGTCGTGGGTGCGGATGCCTGACAGCACTCCCGGCAGATCGGCCTCGTCGAAGTTCTCGACGGTTCCTGCGGCAGCTTTGGACTGCCAGTCGGTCCAGCGCATGACAACTCCTGCAGATCTGAATAGCGAATCGAGAGCCCAGCGCAACGCTGAGCGGCCTTTCACGGGGACCGCGACGAGGACGATCAGCACCGCCCAGATCGGCGTCCAGCTCAGGGCTAGGAGCCAGGCATGCGCGCCGGCGGCGATGAGTAGCGGCATTCCGCCGAGCAGGATCGTGATCCAGGCCCCGCCGCCGAGACCGAGGAACCAGCCCTGCTTGTCCCGCGACCACGACCCGTACCGGACCGGGCCAGCCGGGGCGGTCATAGGGCGAGCACCGCAGCCGCCTCCGCGCCGCCACCAGCAGCGCCAGCGCCCCCAGGCCCACCCGGCAGTCCGCCGCCACCGCCGGGCATCCCGCCGCCGGGCATGGGCGGGGTCGGCGGCATGGGTGGGGTCGGAGGTGTCGGAGTGCTGCCACCGTCGCCGGAGCTGTTCTTACCGCCACCGGACTGATTGCCACCGCCGTTGGAGCTGCGGGTGCTGCGCTCGTCGGTCGGGGTGGGGCTGTAACCGGGCGAACCGATCCCGGCCTGACCGAGGACGTCGGAGCCGATGTCGGCAGCCTTGGTGGCGATCGAGCTGACCGCGCCCATGCCCGCTCCGAACGCCTGGCCGACAAGGCCGAGCGCGCCCATCGCCTGCGACAGACGCGATTGGGTCTGCGCTTCGGCGCCGGACTCCCCGCCCGAGCGCCCGTCGCCGCCGCTCTGGGTCGCCGCAGAACTGCCCGAGGACTGCTTGCCGCCGCCGCTCATGACCCCGGACATGCCGCCAGCGTCGGACCACGACTGCCGCAAGGATGCACCCGAGGCGGTGCCCGGTTCGACGAAGGCCAGCAGCCGGAACAAGACCATCGGGCAGCACGCGCCGATCGCGATCACGATGCAGCCGACGACGGCCATGCCGGCGTGGGCGGTGTTGACCGAATTCGCGTAGTCGGTGACTCCGCCGATGCCACCACCCTTCTTCGGTGGTGCGGGCGGGGCAATGACACCGGTCGACAGCTTGACCCCGGTGCCGAGCAGCAGCGCGGCCATCGGAGATATCAGCAGGCAGCTGAAGAACCAGCGCAGCGTCTTCCAGAACCACACCTTGCCGGTCTCGGACACCAGGCCGGCGGCCGAGATCGGGGCGGTGGCCACGAGGATGATCAGCGCGGCCTCGCGGACGAACATGATCAGCACGTAGAAGACCGCGGCGGGGATGACGATGAGCAGACCGAGCACGCCCAAGACGGTGGCGAGGGTGACGTCGCCAACCTTGTCCGGGAAGCTGGCGGAAAGGTCGACGTGGGACAGGTCCTGCGCGTGCAGCATCGACTCCAAAATGCCGCGTTCCAGCCCGGCGGCGGCGGCCACGAATCCAGCCGCAAAACCCAGGTAGGCGGCCCACACCAGCCCGAATTGGCCGATGCCGACGAAGATGCGTCCCAGCGACTCACCGTCGCGGCGGACCAATGCAAGCGCGAGCTGGACGAACATCATGATCACCGCGAGGGTGGCGCCGAGCCACAGAGTGGTCGGTAGAACCGAACCCATCGGGCCGCCGGCCGACAGGTCGGGGGTGGTGAATGCGTCGATGATCTTGAAGGCCAGCTTCAGCAGCCACAGCGCGGCCGACCACAGCGCGGTCATCGCGGCAAGCCACACATCGCTGACGGCCTTGGACGCAGCGTTGCCGAGCCACTTGAGCGGGTTGAGGTCACCGAGGCCGAAGGCCTCGACTCGCTGACCGGGGCAAGGCAGCTGACTGCATCCGGCGGCCAGTACGGCGGTGGCGGTCATCGTGTGCTCTCCTGTCGTAGATCGCGGTAGCCGACCGCGATCGAGGTGTCGGTGTCGGGCCACACCGACGGCGGGGTCGCCGGCTCCGCGCCGGGGCCGACCATCCAGCGCGTGCCGTTCCACTGCATGCGTTGACAATCGGCCGCCGCGCCGCGGCTGGTCTGCTGAAGCGTCACGTCGATCTCGAAGTCGACGCAGGGCACGACGAAGTCGGGGCCGACGCTGCCTTTGACCTGGCCCATCAACGGTGTGACGACCAGGGCCAGCTGGTTGGCGCCACCGCCGGACAGCCCGGCGGCGTCGAAGAACTCAGCCATCGCCTGCACGCCTGACCAGGGGGTCGGCGTCGGTCCGCCGGGCATGGCCCACGCCGCGATGACGGCGCGGGCGCCCTCCATGGTCCCGGACTGCAGTGCCGTCTGGTCGATCGCGACCAGCTGCGCCATTGCGCCCTGCGGTGTGTGCGGAAACCCGGTGGGCACCTGCGCCGGTCCGCTTCGTGTCCCGGCGGGCAGCGTGATCGGCGTGCCCGGATCTCTGGTGGAGACTGGGCCGGGATGGGATGCGTCCTCGTCGACGGTGGCCATGGGCTTGTCGGCCACTGCATCCCGAGGGTCGATAGCGGCGCGGCCGGGCTTCGACCCGCCGTCACCGCCGCCTTGGCTCGCGGGGTGGGCGGTCGCGCCGTGCTGATCGGCCGTGTGCCGGGCGGAACCAACGGCGTAGACGACTGCCAGCACGACCCCGACCACGAACAGCACCACCGTCACGGCGGCCCCGATCACCAGGGCAAGCATCTTCTGGCGGGACCACTCAGGCGCAGGCCGTTGCTTCCCGCCGCCCCTTCTCGACCTGTGGCCGAACATCAGCAGCCGTTCCCGGTGATCGAGGAGAGCATCACGTAGCCGACGACGTAGATGATGGCGCCGACGAGGCAGATCATCAGGCCGTCGAATCCGAGCCGTGCACCCTTGGGATGATGGGTCACCCGGCCCCAGACGAGCATCCCGACCGAGACGAAGAACGAGATGGCCAGGATAGCCAGCACACCCCACTTCACCCAGGCCAAGACCTGGTCCGACCAGACCTGAACCCCGGGCGGTGCCTTCGGGCAGACGCCGGCTGCCAGGTAGTGTGCGCCGACCTTGGCGGCGAGGAGGTTGCTCATCGCGTGGTTCCTTTCGTTCCCGGCGCGTGCACCGTGGTGGTGACCTCGCCCGACCGGGCGGCGTCGATCAGCCCCAGCAGCGACCGGCCGGCCATGAAGACGGCCTTGGGCAGTGGGGAGTGGGTGGGGCCGGTGACCTCGATGCGCCGATCCAGCGGCACTGTCACGACGTGGCCGGCGGCGCGCAGTCGTCGCAATCGGGGGCCCAGGCTGGCGGTGACCTCGCCGGGCCAGCGCTTGGCCCCGAGTACGGCGACCGCCACCGGCACTTCCTCGAGGGCGTCGAGGGTTTGCTCGACCAGCCGGACACCGGGCACGTTCGCCCGGCACACGACGACGCAGCGCGCTGCGCTGGTGACCAGGCGTGCGAGGTTGTCGACCGAGGGCAGGCCGAGGTCGACGACGGTCGCAACAGCGGCAGCACGATCGGCTGGCCAGCCGTCCGGGGTCCTGTCGCCGGCCCGCCGGTCGATCGTGACGTTGCCGCGCAGGCCGCGGCGCCAGGCGCCGCTGGAGTCCATGCCGAGTTCGGACCTCGATGCCGCGACGAGTCCGGAACGGGCCGGGTGCGCGGTCTCCACTAGGTGGACCGCCCCTGCGGCGGCCGCGGCATCGGCGACGGCGAGCGCGACGGTCGAGGCCCCGGCACCGGCGTGCGCGGCCATGATGGTGATCCAGTCGGCGTCGATGTCGGCGCTCGCTTCTGCTGACCCGATCGCGGTCTCCTCCAGGTTGATGGTCGCGACCGCACCACCCCCGACGGGTGCGATCGGGACCGGCTCGGCCGAGGCGGAGCCTGCTGGACGGGCCCGCAGGTTCTGCAGCAGCCCCCGGTAGGCCTGCTGCAATTCGGCGACGGACAATAGGCGCCCGTCAGGTGGCACATCGCCGCCGTTGAAGACGTCGATCTTCTGGCCGGTCACTCCGATCTCGCACAGCTTCATGCCGACAGTCCGCCGCTCCACCTGACTTCGGTGCGTTCGGCGGCGGTGCCTGCCTGCCCGCGGCGGTGCTGCGTCCATACCGCGGTGCCGGCCAGCAGCTCGGCGTCGAGTGCCCCTAGCTGCGCCCGGGCAGCCGGGCCGGGCCGGAGCTCATCGGCCAGTCGGGTGAACCGGTCGACCGGCGCCTGGCTCACTGCTGCGCGGGAACCGATGATCTGGTGGACCTCTCTGGCCATCCGGCCGTTCGCCGCTGAGACCGTCTCGAACAGGTCGCCGACCTCCCCGGCGGTCAGTTCGCCAGCGTCGGGTTGTCGGTCCGTGTCCGGTGGTCTCATGCGCCTGCTCCTCGATTGGCCAGAAGGGGTCTCACTAAGGGCAGGCGCACCCGACGGCTCATTGCTGACAGCCGAGGCGAAAGTTTTTCGTGGGGATTCTCGAAGCCTCGGCAGAGGCTCACGCGGCCGCCGCCAAGTACTCCCTGGCGGCGAGCCGGACCGCGGTCAGGGTCCGCTCCCGGCGCCGGTAGAGCGTCCGCTCGGAGATGCCGTGAGCGCTGGCCACGCGTCCATCGGCGCCGGCTGCGGCTTCGCTCGTTGCCTCGGCCCGGGCGCGTTCGGTGGCCACCAGCAGCCGCACGCCGTCCAAGTCCGCGCCAGATCGGACCGCCCACAGCAGCAGATCCACGACGTCGACGTCCTCGTCGTCGCTTTCATCGGGGCCGGCTTGTACGCCGGTGACTAGTCGCAGAGCGTCACCGTCGCCGGTGACGTCCTCGCCCAGTTCGGGGTGGTGACGGACGCTGGGACGTAGCTCGTCCAGAACCGCCCGGCGGGTCTCTAGTCGCAGGTTCTCGGCGTAGGCGCGGGTGCGGCCCCGCCGCAGGTAGCTGCGGATCTGGAGGGTCAGCTCCCCCACGATCAGCGCCACGATGTCGCGGCTGAGGTCGCACAGATCGTTGGCCAACCCGAACACCGCCGGGCTCATGCAGTGCAGCGCCAGCAGCAGCGCGTCCTCGTCGTTGCCACCGCCGTCCGCGGCGGCCAGGCGGACCAGGGCCCCGAGGACGGCGTCAGAGCGGTCCTTGTCGCCGCCGTTGCCAAGCACCGATTGGATCTGCTCCACCCGCGTCAGGCCGCTCAGCGCGGGCTCGAGGGCAGCCCAGCGGCTGACGGTGTCGCGGCTGTTCAGGCGGGTGACGAGCGCTCGCCAGCTCCCGGCGATTGACGGGTCGAAGAACATCTCAGGGCCTCCGGCATCAGGTGGTGATGCCGTTGACGCTCCAAAGACGTGTTCACCTTTGTGTCACCCCAAAATCGGGGTGACACCTCCGATCCGTGGGGAGACGGCGCCGTCACCAGGGCCGCGTCACCGCCCGGCCGCGAGTGGTGCAGCGCCGCCGGGCGCTCAGTTGGGAGTAGGTGATACTACGGGGTGACACGAACTCGGAGGGGGTGACACCCCAGATTCCGGGGGTTCAACCTTTCGGCACCTAAGCCATCGATGTCGTCCGGAGGGAAAAAACCAGGGTGACGCGGCCGCCGTCGGGTGACCACCGACGGCGGCCGGATCTGATCAGTACCGACTCAGAGCCAGCAAATCAACAGCGTTACCGCGATCATCGTCGGACCGAGCGGAACTCGGATCGCGCGGCCGCGCTGAGCGGGCCGCAGCACCGCGATGACCATGGCCGTCACCGCCGCGAGCAGGACCGCCGCGAGTTCACCATCCAGAACCTCGGGCCAGTCGAGCCAGCCGAGCAGGCCACCGGTCATCGCCGCTACGCGGACGTCGCCCAGCCCCATGCCGCCGTCGGCGAGGAAGGCAAGGACGAACCAGACGGCGCCCAGGACTGAAGCGGCCATGAGTGCCCGCAGCAGTCGATGAGGCTCGCCGTGGCGCGGTCGCGGCGAGGACGAGGATGGCCCCCTCAACCGCAGCCAAGGAGCTGAGCAGACGGGACGGCAGAATTTGCTTCTGGGCGTCGACCACCGCCAGCACGGTCCCTCCAGCCGCGAATAGCCACCAGGCCGTCCAGGGTCTGCTGGCGACAGCCAAGGAGCCGAAGCCAACGGCGGCAATGGCCACGACCGCGCCGCGACTGACGGTCACTCTGCGTGGTCGCCACCAGCCGGACGCCTGCCCCTCGGCCAGGGCAGCGGACCATCCGGCGAGCAGCGGACTGACCGCAAGCGCGACTACGGCGGACCCCAACGGCGGCCTGCCAGTTCGGGTGGGCCAGGCCGGTCGCCAGGCTCACCGTGGACCCAGCAGCCAAGTCCGCCGACGGCGGATCGCGGAGTCCACCCGGGCCTCGTGGATGGTGCGGCCGGGGTCGCCACTCGCCACCAGACCAAGGCGCAGTATCCGACGGTGATTGTCTACCGGGACCGAGCGGCGATGTTCGGCGCGTGGTCGGGCTAGACCAAGACGGACCAAACCAACGACCGGCACCAAGGGCCAACTTTCGATCGGCGTTCACAACCACGAACCCGATGACCTCGCCGGGGCGGTGGGTCTTGTAACCGCGAGCCCAGTTTGGCACCCGTAGTGCGAGACACACCCACCTCGCGGGGGGCCGCACGAACACCCCACCGCCGCGCAGCTCCTCGATCCACCGCCGCTCGGCCGACGGCGGACGCCGCCCCGGCCCCTTCTTCACACGACTCGACGAAGGCAACACAGCTCCATAGCCGGCTCATCGCAGAAGAGGGTGAGTTCGTGGCCTAGACACCACGAATGTTGGCCTCAGGCCCGCTTTCGGGCCCAGGCAACCGACCGTGTCGGTAACCGCTCACCACGTTTCATTGAGAAGATCCCAATACCCCCGCCAAGGGCCGACGCATCGCCGAGTCAGTGATCACCTCGTTCCCGTCCGCCCGGTCCTCGAAGTCGCCCGCCTCGGTCGCACACTCAGATCTAGTGTCGCGCTAGGGAAGTAACGTTACTTCGTGGGATCATGATGTATGCCGTTGACTGTGGGTGTGCAGGTTTCCGAACGTGACCGTGAGGTGCTGGCGTCGTGGACGCGGTCACCGTCGCTGCGCGCCGGGCTCGCGCAGCGGGCCCGGGTGGTGTTGCTGGCTGCAGACGGTGTCGGGACGGCCGAGATCGTGCGGCGGGTCACGTTGAGCAAGCCGGCGGTGATCGGCTGGAAACGGCGTTACGCCGCTGAGGGGCTCGCCGGGTTGGATGATCGGCCGAAGTCGGGTCGTCCGGTGGTGATCGACCCGGTGCAGATCGTGCTCGCGACGCTGGAGCCGCCGCCCGAACAGTTGGGCGTGACGCATTGGTCCAGCCGGCTGCTTGCCGCTCATCTGGGGATCAGCGACTTCACCGTGTCTAGGACGTGGAAGAAGTGGGGGCTGCAGCCGTGGCGGGTGCAGACGTTCAAGTTCTCCACCGATCCGGAGTTGGAAGCCAAGATCCGCGACGTAGTCGGCCTCTATCTGAACCCGCCGGACAAGGCGATCGTGCTGTGCGTGGACGAGAAGTCCCAGGTGCAGGCACTCGACCGGACCGCACCGGTGCTGCCGCTGCGGCTGGGGATGCCGGAGAAGCAGACCCACGACTACGTCCGCCACGGCACCACGACCCTGTTCGCGGCGCTGGAGGTCGCGACCGGCAGGGTCACCGACGCCTGCTACCCGCGCCACCGCCACGAGGAGTTCCTGCACTTCCTCAAGCAGATCGCCAAGGCCTACCCACGAGTGAAGCTGCACATCGTGGCCGACAACTACGCCACCCACAAACACCCCGCCGTGCAGGCCTGGCTGGCCAAGAACCCGCGGATCACTATGCACTTCACCCCGACCTCTGGGTCGTGGCTGAACATGGTCGAGATCTTCTTCGGCATCATCACCCGCCAGGCGATCCGCCGTGGCACCTTCACCAGCGTCAAAGACCTCATCGGGGCCATCGGCATCTTCATCGACGCGTGGAACGAACGCTGCGAACCGTTCATCTGGACCAAGACCGCCGACCAGATCATCCCGCGTACCACCCGCAGTAAAGTCACTTCAATAGCGGGACACTAGGCGTCAACAGGTGCTGGCCTACTTCGCCACCAGCGGCGTCTGAGCCGGCACCGAAGCGATCTGTCGATCATCGAAGAGAGCCGTCGGATCACCCGGCTTCTGCAACTTCGGCAACTACCCCTCTACGAATCCTGCTCCGCGCCGACGCGACCCGCCCCTACCGCCGAACCTGACCCCATGCTCAGCGGAGAAGAGCCGCTTAAGTCAGAACCTGAGCTTTTGTCACAATCAGATAACGGATGGCAGGGATTCTGCCGACTTCTGCGCCTGAGCTTCGGAAACCACTTCTGACGATGGAGGCAGACCTCATGACGCTCGAGAGAAGAAACGGAGACAGTGATGATCGGGACAGTGATCAGCTTGAAGGTCCGGCAGCCTTGGAGCGACTGGAAGATGTGGCGGCCGACCGAGCTGACCCGAATCCCGGATCCGACGGAGTTCTTTTCGGGGTTGGATCTGCAGGTGTAAGCCCAGATTACCTAGATAGCAGCACTCGGCAGGGGAGGGCTACCTGGCGGAGGTCGGCCGCTTCCGCATGGCCTGCTCGACCACGGAGTCGCAGCTGCTTTGGGAATTGGCGCTCACCCGTCACAATCGACACACCCGAAATCGGCCCCAAGCGCGGACACAAATCAGCCGACGCCGACCCCTGCGCCGTGGCTGCGGTCATCGGGACCGTCGACCATTCGTATTTCAGCTCGTCTCACGCATGGCCTGTACCAAGTCGAGCAACGACGGGCCGGAGAGCAAAGATGACGGCGTATCGACGGATCGACGAGCTACCCGCTGAGTCGCATCCCATCGGCGCTGTCCACCCGCGGGACTTGCGCCATCGTCAGGCGCTCCCTACGCGTCTTAGCTCCAGTGGCGGAGAGGGGCCCACGTGGTAGCTCCATTGTCTTCGGAGACGCGGAGGTATCTAGAAATGGCTCTCGCTAGCAGGCGAGCCGCAGGCCTACCCGCCGAGATTCGAGAATGCGAGGCGTGGAAAGCCTTCGGCCGGGCCATCAACTATGCTGGCTCGCCGCCCGAGACTCTGCGTACTTCCGGCGCAGGTACGCATTCCGGAGTTCGCGACGTTCAGCATCCGTGCGAGGCAGAGGCCGTGGCGGCAGCCGTCGGCGAAGCACCTCAAGCGGCATATCCGCGGAGTCGTCTGACCAGCTAATGACTGCGCGGTACTCCGGGGAAAGAGTTGAACCTCGTCCGGCGGGGAATACTGTTACCACACGAATCAACGCACGCAACGCTGCCGTTTGCTGCTCGCGATCCGCTTCTTGCCAATGATCCAACATGCTGAGCCCATGTCGACGCTCAGCCTCTCTGACGGTTTGATCGGCTCCTACACTTCCCAGTTCGGCCAACTGCTTCTCGATGGCCAGCTTGTTTCTCACGAACTGGACGCGGGTGAGATCACCATCGCCGTAGGCGGCCGCTTGATCATCCAGCCTTGCAAGGAGCGCCTCTCGTGCTTTGCCCGAGGGGTCGCTATCTCTCCGCCCCTCCGACTCGACCCGCCGCGCAAAATGTTGCGCGTACCCGGTGACCATACCCACGAGCCACGGCTCAATCTTCGCCGCACCAATACTGACCTTGGCGCAACCTCCATTGGTACTAATGCATCGATATGTAGCGTATGTGCCCGCTTTTGTTTTTGCTTGGCGGTCTTGTCCCCAGCCCAATGTATTCCCGCAGAGCCCACAGCGCAGGATTCCAGCTAACAAACTTCTGTGCCCACGCTTCTTATACCGGCGCGCTTCGAAGAGTGCAAGCATTTCCCGCCAGTCTGATTCCTCAATCACTGCAGGCCATGCTCCCCGAACTACATTGGCGGCGACAAAATTCGCCGGGTAGGGACCGGTCACTTCGCCTCGCTTACGCCTAGCCCGAAACTTTCACGCAGCGCCTGTTGGTCGTCGTTGTTGAGGCGGAAGCCTCTGTGGTTTCCGATTGTGCCGTGGGGGCATGACAATTTGGCCGAGTCGCTCGGTTCGCCGGTTCCACATGCCGGT
>NZ_JAVREH010000017.1:0-81894 GCF_031845305.1 Jatrophihabitans lederbergiae
TCCGCGGACGAGGCATCGACAGCCTCCCCAGCATCCGCACCACCACCGACCAAACCGAGACCTAGACTGCCCACAACCGCTCACTTTTCAAGCGCCGGAACCGACCAGCTTTGGAGCGCCGTCGACACCGTGAAGATAGACAGCCTGGTAATGGGTCACCGGTGCCCCCACCTGCATTGCCACGTCTACCCGCAATACGCATCGGATGATCCGCTGAAGGTCGTCGACATCTCGGCAGGCTCCTTGCGGCTTCGACCCGAGCAACGACAAGATCGCATTTCGCAGATTCGCCAAAGTATCCAGGGCCAGTAGACGCCCCTAACGGCGTGGCTGTCGACATCAGACTGCGATACGCCCTGGAATCACAGAGTGCCTTCGCGCACGCCTCCGAAGCCGAGACCCGGGAGCGAGGCGTTCGTCTTAGTTATTGCCGATTTGGACCGATGAGAAGGACAAGCCGAGACCGTCGGCTATAGCTGGCTGAGAATGGGATTGGTGCCGTGGCGGACGAATTCAACGGTTGGTCTTTCGACGACGACTTCGTGCGCTCGGGACCACACGAACCATCGGCGCGCACCCGTGCGGCAATCGCCCGACACGGCGGTCAGCAGACCAGTTGGCGCCAGCCCGGCACGCCTGCCGGAGCTGACAAGCCAAGCCGACACGCAGGCGCCGGTGAGCGATCGCTCGATTTCCACAGCGGCTCAAGGCGATCACCTCGCTGCGCCCGGAGGAATCGCTGGTTGATCACCGGACTTGTCGGCGTCGTCGGCGTCGTCGGTGGGCTGCAGTTGCTCACCCACGGCGTGGCTGGCCCCGGACGCCGCATTGAGCTGCCGACCCACGCCCAGCCAGCACGGACCATCGGTCAAGCGGCCGCAGCCACCGGAAGCGCCAGCCAGTCCACCAGACCGGACCCCGACCAGGACGAGGTACACGGAATCTTTCCGACGACACCCATGGGCTCCTGTTTCACTGCCAGCCACAGCACGCAGGGGCGGATGGACCTGGACCTCGATGAGGTGCGCCGCGCCGCATGACTTCGAACTGATTAGCATCGATCAGGCGACCGGCTTGTCCACAAGCTATCCGGCCGCTGCATATTGGCAGACGACCGTGATGCGAGCCTGTCAGCAGGATCTGCGGGGTTACGCCCGACCGGGCACCGACGACGGCACGGTGGGCGGACGAGAGGTCACCCTCTTCCGGCCGACCCGGTCTGGCTGGTCATTCGGCGATCGCACCGTCTACTGCGTGGTGCACTCCAGCAGTCCACAGGTGGGAACGGTTCGGCGTTAGGACCGCAGTGAAGGTTGTACCCGGCCATACGGTTACGCGGCAGTGGCAATCAGCGGGTGTATCGTCGCCGCCCTCAATTACTAGTGAAGCAAGTGGTGGGCAGCGGCGATCATCGTGGGCCGAAGTTACCGTGGCGTCAAGATACGTCTGTTCTGAGGGCGTTGACGGTGAAAGTTTGACGGCTCAGCCGTTGATGCCGGTCTGTTCCACGCCCTGCACGATGTAACGCTGCAGGCCGAGAAAAACACCAGCAACAGCGGCAGGATCGCGAACACCGCCGCCATCGACAGCTCGTGCAGGTTCACCGTCTGCGACGTCAGGAACGTCGACACCGCGATCTGCACCGTCCAGGACCGCTCGTCCTGCCCGATGACCAGCGGCCACAGAAACGAGTTCCAGGTCGAGATAAACGTGATCGTCGCGATGGCGGCGAAGAAGCCCCGCGAGTTCGGCACGACGATCCGCCAGAACGTCCCCCAGTAGTTCCAGCCCGTCGATCCTCGCCGCCTCTTCCAGCTCCCTCGGAAAGTTCAGGAAGTACTGCCGGAACAGGAACGCGGCGAACGCCTGGAACAGCCCCGGCACGATCAGGCCGCGCAGCGTGCTCACCCAGCCCAGCGTCGACACCAGCACGAACGTCGGGACGAAGGTGACCGCCGCCGGGACCATCAGCGTCAACAGGATCGCCAGGAACACCCCGTTCGCATGCCGGTACGGAATCCGGGCCAGCCCGTAACCCGCCAGCGACGCAAGCACGAGCACGCCCGCTGTCTGCACCACCGCGATCACGACCGAGTTGATCATGCTGTGCAGCATCGGCACGGACGGGTCGTCGAACAGCTCACGCACGTTGGACCATTGCAGCTGCCGGGAAAGAACTGCCAGTGCGGTGAGGTGATGCCGGCGTTGGTGGACAGCGCATTGCGCGCGAGCAGGTAGAACGGGATGAGGAACACCGCAGCCAGGACGCCGAGCACCAGGTACCGCAAACCCGACCCGACCCGCTCAGCCGGCTGACGACGACGCCTGCGCCGAATGACGGGGGCCGATGCAGAGACCGTCGGAACCTGCGTGTCAGTCACTGGATACCGCCTTCTTGCCGAAGCCTAGGTGACCGCATCGCTGAGCGCGGTGCCCGCGGCGGGCGTCCACAGCAGCGGGGTCTGGGCCCGGCCGTGCTTGTTCACGATGTCGACCGCCTCCGCTGCCGTCCCGGATTTCAGCTTGTCGGCCTTGGCCGCCAGGCTCTGCCGCGCAGGAATGTGGAAGCCGTAGCTCTGGGCGAAGTCCAGCGCGCCGACCGACCACAGGACCGGACCCGCCAGTACGCCACCGCCACCGTCGTTGCCGACGAACAGGCCCTTGACGTCCTTGGTGGTCAGCTTCTTCGCCGCGGTGACCAGCTCGTCGAAGGTCTGCGGCGGCTGCACCCGGCCTTGTCGAGCATGCTCTTGCGGTAGAGCAGCAGCTGGGTGTCGATGACCTGCGGAACGCCGTACAGCTTGCCCTGGTAGGTCATCCGCTTGATCAGCGAGGGGTTGAAGTCACTGGCGGCATCGCCCAGCACGCCGTCCAGCGAAACCACCTGGCCGCTCTGGATCTGGTCGATGCTCGGACCGTTGCCGGCCTCGAAGACGTCCGGTCCGGAGCTCCTGAGCAGCGCCGCGGCAACCTTCTTGTCGTAGTCACCGGGCGTCCACTGCACCGAGACGTTGGCGTTCGGATAGGCCTTGGCGTAGCGCTGGACGGCCTGCTGGGTACCGGCCTCGCCGTACTGGTGATACCACTGGGCCAGCGTCGCCTTCGCCGCGTTCGATCCCCCGAACCCTCAGCTCGCGTACGGCGGCAGCTCACGCATCCGACGTCCGAGCGATCGTTGCGCTCGCCCGGCGGACGGCGGGTGCCCGGCCGGCCGGAATGCAGCCTGCCAGAAATGCGTAGCTGTGTGCCAGCACGCCCGCGGCGCGTGAGCCGGCCGCCGCCTGCAGCTGCACCGCGTCCAACCAGTCCGCGATATCTCCCCAGCCGGGCGCGGCGAGCGAACCGCCGACCTGCTGCACCGACAGGGCCGCGCAGAGGTTGGCGAACGCCAGCCGGTTGCGCAGCGGCCACGTGCGCAGCGTGCCAAGCACGAACGCCGCCGCGAACACGTCACCGGCGCCGGTGGCATCCACGGCGTTGACCGGCAGCGACGGCACCCACTCCTCTTCGCCGCTGATCGAGTCGATCGCGATGGATCCCTGGCCGCCGCAGGTCACCACCACCACCGGCACCGAGTCGGCCAGTTGAAGCAGGGCTGCCCGGGGGTCGTCCGTCCGGGTGTATGCCATCGCCTCGGTGCTGTTGGGCAGAAACGCGTGCAGTTGGCCCAGTTGTTCCAGCACGGCGCCGGACCATTGCTGGCTGGGGTCCCAGCCGACGTCGCCGAACAGGAGCATGCCGCGCCCGCTGGCAGTGCTGACCCAGGGCTCGGGCTCCTCCCCGAGGTGTACCACACCGGCGTGAGCAGAGGGCGGATCGGCCAGCAGCGTGCTCGCCGGAATCGGTGAGGGATGGCTGTGGGTGATCATCGCGCGGTCCCGGTGCACCGCGAGGGACACCGTCACCGGTGAGTGCCAGTCCGCCACTCGTCGCGAATGCGACAGGTTCACGCCCTCCTGCTCGTCCAGTGTGCGCCACAGAAAGTCGCCGTAGACGTCGTCGCCGAACACGGCCGCAAGACCGGTCCGAAGTCCCAGCCGGCTCGCGGCGACGGCGAGGTTGGCGATCCCGCCCGGGCACGATCCCATTCCCTCGGCAGGGAGCTCCGTACCCTGGGTCGGCAGCGCGGGCAGGCCGGTGAGCACGACGTCGAAGAAGACCGTGCCCTGCATGATGACATCGAAGTCCGGTGCGTTCACCCCTCTGAGGGTGCCACTCGTAGGGTTGCGCGTGGTGATTCGGCCGCCCGGCGATTTCTGGATGGAGAACGGGATGCGACTGGTGATTCTGGGTGGCGGGGGCTTCCGGGTGCCGCTGGTCCACCGCGCGTTGACCCGCAGAGCCGGGCTGGGCGTCGACGAGGTGGTGCTGCACGACGTCGACGCCCGCAGGCTGGCCGCCATCGCCGACGTGCTGCAACCTGCACCGGAGGTTCGGATCCGGGCAACCACCTCGCTGGCCGACGCACTGCCCGGTGCGGACTTCGTCTTCTCGGCGATCCGGGTGGGCGGCGCCGAGGGACGGGTGCGTGACGAGCGGCGCGCGCTCGGCGTGGGGGTGCTCGGGCAAGAGACGGTAGGCGCCGGTGGGCTGGCCTACGGGATGCGGACCTTGCCGGTGGCCCTGGCCGTCGCACGTGCCATTGCCGAACTCGCGCCGGACGCGTGGCTGATCAACTTCACCAACCCGGCCGGCATGATCACCGAGGCCAGCCGCACCGTCCTCGGCGATCGCGTCATCGGCATCTGCGACTCGCCGGTGGGCCTGGTACGCCGGGCCTGCCGTGCGGTGGGGCTGTCCGAATCCGACGCCGAGGCCGACTACGTGGGCATCAACCACCTGGGTTGGCTGCGCTCGCTGAACCACTCCGGTCAGGACGTGCTCCCCCGGCTGCTCGCCGACGATCGGACACTTGATTCGTTCGAGGAAGGCAGGCTGTTCGGGGCTGACCTGCTGCGTGCGCTGGGCTCCATTCCGAACGAATACCTTTATTACTACTACCAGAACGCCGAGGTGCTGACGGCGCTGCGCGAGGGCCGGACTCGTGGCGAGTTCCTGCGCGACAAGCAGGCCGGCTTCTACGCCGCAGCCGCCGCGGACCCACCGCGGGCGCCGGAGCTCTGGGAGGCGACGCGTCGCCGCCGCGAGGAGTCCTACCTCGCCGAGGCACGCGGAGACGACCAGCCCCGCGATGAGCAGGACCTGTCCGGTGGTGGCTACGAAGAGGTCGCGCTCGACCTGATGACGGCCCTGTCCGGTGGGCAGCCCAGCCGCTTGATCGTCAACGTGGCCAATGGCGCGACGCTGCCGCAGCTTCCCGCCGACCTGGTGATCGAGACGGCGTGCACGGTGGACGCCTCGGGCGCGCGGCCGCTACCGGTGGCGCCCCTGACACTGCATCAGCTCGGGCTGGTCGCCGCCGTCCGGGCCGCCGAGCGCGGCGCCATCGAGGCGGTCACCGGCTCGTCACGGCAGGCGGCGCTGCGCTCGTTCGCCATTCATCCGCTGGTCGGCTCGGAGCGGATCGCCCATGCGCTGCTGGACGATCTGCTTCTGGCCGACCCTCGACTTGCGGCGGTGCTGAACTAGCTGCCGGCGCCTTCCAGGTCGCCCTCGGTCTCGAGATAGGTCTGCTGCAGGGCCGCCAGCACCTCGGGGTCGGGATGCTCCCACATGGTGCGCTCCGCTGCCTCCAGCAGGCGTTCGGCAATGCCATGCAGCGCCCAGGGATTCGACTCGGCGAAGAACTTCTTCATCTGCGGGTCCAGGACGTAGGCCTCGGCCAACTTCTCATACATCCAGTCGGCGACCACGCCTGCGGTGGCGTCGTAGCCGAACAGGTAGTCCACCGTGGCGGCCAGCTCGAAGGCACCCTTGTACCCGTGCCGCTGCATGGCGATGAGCCAGCGTGGGTTCACCACCCTGGCGCGGAAGATGCGCGACGTCTCCTCCGACAGCGTCCGGGTCCGGACGGCGTCCGGGTTGGTGCTGTCACCGATGTAGGCAGCCGGGGCGGTACCGGTCAGCGCGCGGACGGTGGCGACCATGCCGCCGTGGTACTGGAAGTAGTCATCGGAGTCGGCGATGTCGTGCTCGCGGCTGTCGACGTTCTTGGCGGCGACGTTTATCCGCCGGTACGCCGACTCCATGTCGCCCCGCGCCGCGATGCCGTCCACCCCGCGGCCATAGGCGAACCCGCCCCAGGCTGCGTACACCTCAGCCAGGTCGGCATCATCGCGCCAGTTTCGGCTGTCGAACAAAGGCAGAAGTCCTGCACCGTACGCACCAGGCTTGGAGCCGAAGACCCGCAGCGTCGCGCGGCGACTGTCACCATGGCTGGCGGTATCGGACTGCACGTGGGCCCGGACGAAGTTCTGCTCGGCCGGCTCGTCCTGCGCCGCGGCGAGCTGGACGGCATCGTCGAGCAGCGCCACCACGTGCGGAAAGGCGTCGCGGAAGAAGCCCGAGATGCGGATGGTGACGTCGATCCGCGGCCGGCCGAGCTCGCTCAGTTCGATGACCTCGAGACCGTTGACCCTGCGGGAGGCCTCGTCCCAGGTCGGACGGACCCCGAGCAGCGCGAAGACCTCGGCCACGTCGTCGCCGGCGGTGCGCATGGCCGACGTCCCCCAGGCCGACAGCCCGACCGACCTCGGCCAGTCGCCGGTGTCCTGGCGATAGCGCGCGAGCAGTGACTCGGCCATCGCCTGCCCCGTCTCCCACGCCAGCCGGCTGGGGATCGCCTTGGGATCGACGGAGTAGAAGTTTCGGCCGGTGGGAAGCACATTGATCAGTCCGCGCAAGGGTGAACCGCTCGGGCCGGCCGGCACGTAGCCGCCGTCCAGGGCATGCAGCAGGTTGGTCAGCTCGTCGGTGGTGCGCGCGAGCCGGGGCACCACCTCGGACGCCGCGAAGCTCAGCACCTTGGTGACGGTCAGCGCCTGGTCGGCAGGCAGGTCGGGTACCAGTTCGGCGACGACCTCGGCCGCGGCCTCGACCCGCCAGTCGCCGGCCTCCATGGCGGCCACCAGCCGGTGCGCCACGTCCTCGGCCTCGTCCACGTCGGTACGCACCGCATCGCCTTGTTCGGAAAGGCCAAGCGCCTCGCGCAGCCCGGGCAGCGCCGCCGCTTGGCCGCCCCAGATCTGCTTCGCCCGCAGCATGGCCAGCACCAGGTTGACGCGGGCCTCGCCGGTCGGAGCCTGGCCGAGGATGTGCAGACCGTCGCGGATCTGGACGTCCTTGATCTCACAGAGCCAGCCGTCGACGTGCAGAACGAACTCGTCGAACTCCGCGTCGTGCGGACGGTCCGCCAGGCCGAGGTCGTGATCGAGCTTGGCGGCCTGGATCAGCGTCCAGATCTGAGCACGGATTGCCGGCAGCTTCGCCGGGTCCATCGCGACGATCATGGCGTGCTCGTCGAGGAGTTGTTCCAGTTGGGTGATCTCGCCGTAGCTCTCGGCCCGGGCCATCGGCGGGATCAGATGATCGACCAGGGTGGCGTGCGCCCGGCGCTTGGCCTGGGTGCCCTCGCCAGGGTCGTTGACGAGGAATGGATAGATCAGCGGAATCTCGCCGAGGGCGGCATCGGTCGCGCACGAGGCCGACATCCCCGCGCCCTTGCCGGGCAGCCATTCCAGGTTGCCGTGCTTGCCGACGTGCACGATCGCGTTCGCGCCGAAGTCCTCGGCCAGCCAGCGATAGGCGGCGAAGTAGTGGTGGCTCGGCGGCAGATCCGGGTCGTGATAGATGGCGACCGGGTTCTCGCCGAAGCCGCGCGGCGGTTGCACCATCACTACGACGTTGCCCGCCCGGAGCGCCGCCAGCACGATTTCACCCTCGGCGTTATGGCTGAAGTCGACGAACAGGTTTCCCGGAGCGGTGCCCCAGTGCTGCTCGATGCCGGTGCGCAGATCCTCGGGAAGCGTGTCGTACCAACGGCGGTAGTCGGCGGCGCCGATCCGCACCGGGTTGCCCGACAGTTGCTCGGCGGTCAGCCAGTCCTGATCCTGGCCGCCGGCGGCGATCAGCGCGTGGATCAGCACGTCACCGTCGAGCGCGGCCACCCCGGGCAGGGCGTCCGGGCCGTCGATCGGACCGACGTCATAACCCTGCTCCCGCAGTGCGGTCAGCAGCCGTACGACGCTGGCCGGTGTGTCCAGACCGACGGCGTTGCCGATCCGGGAGTGCTTGGTGGGATAGGCCGACAGCATCACGGCGATCTTGCGCTTCCTCGGCGGGATGTGGCGCAGCATCGCGTGCCGGACCGCGATGCCGGCGACGCGCAGGGCCCGCTCCGGATCGGGGACGTAGACGGTGAGTCCGTCGGCGTCGATCTCTTTGAACGAGAACGGAACCGTGATCAGCCGGCCGTCGAACTCCGGAATCGCGACCTGGGTGGCGGCGTCGAGGGGCGAGAGGCCGTCGCCGTTGGCCAGCCAGCTCTCGCGTGAGCTCGTCAGGCACAGGCCTTGCAGGATCGAGACGTCCAGGGCCGCCAGGTCGCCGACATCCCAGGCTTCGTCCTCACCACCGGCGGAGGCCGTGGCGGGCTTCGTGCCGCCCGCGGCCAGCACCGTGACGATCAGGGCATCCGCCTCGGCGAGCGTCGCGAGCAGGGCGGGCTCCGCGGCCCGCAGCGAGGCGCAGAACACCGGCAGCGGGTTGGCACCCTTGGCCTCGATGGCATCGCAGAGCGCGTGCACGAAGGTGGTATTGCCCGCGACGTGATGTGCCCGGTAGTACAGCACCGCCACGGTCGGGCGGCCCTCGTCCGACTTCGCATCCCGATCGAGCACCCCCCAGACCGGGGTCTCGGCGGGCGGCTCGAAGCCGTGGCCGGTCAGCAGCACCGTGTCGGACAGGAACTTCCACAGCTCGCCCAGGTTGTCCGCGCCGCCCTGCGCGAGGTAGGCGTGCGCCTCGGCCGACACGCCGTACGGAGCGGACGAGAGCTTCATCAGCTCGGCGTCAGGCTGCTGCTCGCCACCGAGCACGATCACCGGACGGCCGCTGGCGAGCAGGGCGTCGATGCCGGCCTCCCAGGAGCGGTACCCGCCGAGGATGCGGACGACCACGAGCTCGATCCCGTCGAGCAGACGGGGTAGGTCGTCTGGCTCGGTGCGGGCGGGGTTGCCGAGCCGGTAGTCGGCACCGCTGGCCCGGGCACTCAACAGATCGGTGTCAGACGTCGACAGCAGCAAGATCACAGGAATCCTCCCCGGGGGTCCGCGCCCCTGGCGTGTAGGTAGCGGCGAGAAGGAGTGTCTGGCTTCCCCGGACGGGGTACACAGTGGCGGGACCGCGCCGGAATTGCACCGGCTTCCTCCAGCTCTCGCCGCTGGTGGAGCCCTCACTGTAGCTGCCGGTAGGCGTCTCGCCGGTGCTCGATCCGGAGCACGATCACTTCGCGGGCGTAGGCGGCGTCTGCCTCGCGAATGTCAGCCAGCGCATCGGCATCGCTCAACACGGCGATCGTCTCTTCGAGCTGCGCCAGATCCTCGGGGCTGATCAGCACCGCCGCCGGCCGTTCCTGGTCACCACCAGTCGCTCATGATGCTGCTCGACCCGGTCCACGATTTCGCTCAGGTGGTCCCGGACCGTCCGCAAGGACTCAGTCGTCATGGTCCACAATTGTGGCGCACTTCGATGCTGTCGTCGACCAAGGCGTCCACCGGGATCAGATGAAGTTGCACACCTGGCCCGGCCGTACCATCTGTCAGGTGTCGTCCCAGCCCCTGACCGAACGTGCCAGCGCCCAGGACTCCTGCCCCGGAGCGCTGCAGGTGCACCAGGCAGCTGATGGCGGCCTGGCCCGGGTGCGGGTGCCGGCCGGTGTGCTGACCGCGGGGCAATGGCAGGCCCTGATCGCGGCCTCGGCCGAGCTGGGCGGCGGCAACCTCGACCTGACCTCGCGGGGCAACGTCCAGCTGCGCGGCCTCCGTCCGGACGCGGAGACGGCACTCGCCACCCGACTGGCCTCGGCGGACCTGCTGCCCTCGCTGACGCACGAGCGGGTACGCAACCTGCTCGCCTCACCGCTCACCGGCCGCGACCGGGTGGGCTTGGCAGACATCCGGCCGCTCATCGGTGAACTCGACCGGGCACTGTGCGAGCGGCCGGTGCTGGCGGAGCTGTCCGGACGTTTCCTGTTCGCCCTCGACGACGGCCGCGGCGATGTCGCCGGCCTCGGTGCGGACATCACCCTGATTGCCACCGGCGCCCACACCGCGACGCTGTCCCTGGCCGGGATTCCCGTTCGGTCGGTGTCCCTCAGCGACGCGGTGACCACCATGCTGGCGAGCGCCGAGGCTTTTCTGCGGCTGCGTGCGGTGGAGGGCTCCAACGCCTGGCGGGTTGCCGAACTCGACGACGGTCCCGCCCGGATCGCCACCGCCCTGGTGGGGTCCGGACCTGGTGCGGGGGTCGGCCCGGAGGCTCCGGCCCCCGGCGTGCCGGCGGACCCGTCGGCAGCCCCCTGTCCGATCGGCCTGATCAGCCAGCGCGACGGGTCGACCGCTCTGGTGGTGGGCATCCCGCTCGGCCGGCTCTTGCCGGGGCAGGCCGCTTCACTGAGCGGCCACGACCTCGTCCTCACGCCCTGGCGCAGCATCGTGGTGCCGGACCTGTCCGGGGCCGAAGCAGCGATGCTCAGCGCGTCGGCCGGCGCGGTGGGGTTGATCGTGGACCGTTCCTCCCCCTGGCTCGGCGTTACCGCCTGCACCGGCCGTCCCGGCTGCGCGAAGGCGCTGGCCGATGTGCACGCCGACGCCACCCTCGTCCACGGCACCGGCTCAGCCGGCGTACGCGAAACGGGTGCCGGGCCGGCGGTGCACTGGGTCGGCTGTGAGCGCCGTTGCGGCACGCCCGCCGGCAACGTCCTCACCATCGTCGCCACTGCCTCCGGATACCGACTGGACGGCGCAACGGGCACCGTCGAGAGCGCCAGCGCAAGCACGTGGAGCACCCATACCGCAAGCACGATCCTCGACGAATTGCAGGCTATTCGGTGACCGACTACCTCTCCGACGGCACCGAGATCTACCGGCAGTCCTTCGCCACCATCCGTGCCGAGACCGACCTCTCCCGGCTCCCCGAGGACGTCGCCCGGGTCGCGGTCCGGATGATCCACGCCTGCGGCATGACCGACCTCGTCGAGGACATCGGCTACTCCGACGCGGTGGTGAAGTCCGCCCGGGCCGCGTTGCTCAGCGGCGCGCCGATCCTCTGCGACGCGCAGATGGTCGCCTCGGGCATCACCCGCGGCCGGTTGCCCGCCGGCAACGAGGTGATCTGCAGCCTGCGCGACCCAGCCGTTCCGGACCTGGCCGCACAGCTGGGCAACACCCGCAGCGCCGCAGCCCTCGAGTTGTGGCGCGACCGGCTGGAAGGCTCGGTGGTCGCGATCGGTAACGCGCCGACCGCGCTGTTCCACCTGTTGGACATGATCGATGCCGGCGCGGGTCGTCCGGCCGCCATCATCGGCATCCCGGTGGGCTTCATCGGTGCCGCCGAGTCCAAGCAGGCCCTCGCAGAGCACGGCAAGGGCCTGGAGTACCTGATCGTGCGCGGGCGTCGCGGCGGTTCCGCCGTCACGGCCGCCGCGATCAACGCGATCGCCAGCGAGGAAGAGTGAGCGAGCTGACCAGCACACCTGCCAGGGGCCACCTCGCCGGAGTCGGCCTGGGCCCCGGAGATCCCGAACTGGTCACCGTCAAGGCCGCCCGGCTCATCGGCGCGGCTGACGTGATCGCCTATCACAGCGCCCGGCACGGCCGCAGCATCGCGAGGTCGGTCGCCGAACCGTACCTGCGCGCCGACCAGATCGAGGAGCCGCTGATCTATCCGGTCACCATCGAGACGACCGAGCATCCCGGCGGGTACGCGGGGGCGATGCTCGACTTCTACACCGGGGCCGCCGAGCGGCTGGCCGCCCACCTGGACGCCGGCCGCAATGTGGTGGTCATCGCCGAGGGGGACCCGCTCTTCTACGGCTCGTACATGCACCTGCACAAGCGGCTCGCGCACCGCTACGACTGCGAGGTCGTACCCGGCGTGACCTCGATCAGCGGCGCGTCGGCAGCACTGGGGCGACCGCTCGTCGAGTACGAGGAAACCCTCACCGTGCTGCCGGGCACCCTGCCGGCCGAAGCATTGACCGAGCGGCTGGTCCGGGCGGACTCGGTGGTGGTGATGAAGCTGGGACGGACGTTTACCAAGGTGCGTCAAGCGTTTGCCGACGCCGGCCGGCTGGACGAGGCCTGGTACGTCGAGCGCGCCAGCACCGCCCAGCAGCGCATGCTTCCGCTAGCGGAGGTCGACGCCGCGGACGTGCCGTACTTCTCGCTCGCGCTGCTGCCGAGCCGCAGTGGTGCCGCCATTCCCGCACCGGCGGCCATCGCCGTTACGGCGGCAGCGGCGGCAGACAGCGCGGATGTCGGTCCGTCGCGTCGTGGCGAGGTGGTGGTGGTGGGACTCGGCCCGGCCGGCCGCGACTGGCTGACGCCGGAGGTCCAGGCCGAGCTGGCGGCGGCGGACGAGCTGGTCGGTTACACCACGTATCTGGCGAGGGTTCCCGCCAATCCCCGCCAGCGCAGGCACGCCTCCGACAACAAGGTCGAGTCCGAGCGCGCGGCCTTCGCCCTGGACCTGGCCAAGCGCGGCAGCCGGGTCGTCGTGGTCTCATCAGGTGACCCCGGCGTCTTCGCCATGGCCAGCGCGGTGCTCGAAATGGCCGCCGAGAAACAATGGCAGGACGTCGAGGTGCGGGTGTGTCCCGGCCTCACCGCCGCCCAGGCCGTGGCCAGCCGCGCCGGCGCCCCGCTCGGGCACGACTTCTGCGTGCTCTCGCTGTCGGATCGCCTCAAGCCGTGGGAGGTCATCGCGGAGCGGTTGGCGGCGGTCGCCCGCGCCGACCTGGTGCTGGCCATCTACAACCCGGCGTCGAAGTCGCGGACCTGGCAGGTTGAGAAGGCCCGCAACCTGCTGCTGGAGCACCGCTCCCCCGACACGCCGGTGATCATCGGCCGCGACGTCGGCGGACCGGAAGAGATGGTGCGGGTCGTCCGGCTGGCCGATCTGGAGGCCGCCGAGATCGACATGCGGTGCCTGCTGATCATCGGCTCGTCCCAGACTCGGCTGACCGAACGGCCCGACGGAACCCCCGTGGTCTTCACACCCCGTCGCTATCCCGGCTGAGCTTGCTGTGCTGCTGAGCCGCTATACCGGCTCAACCGCTAACCCGCGCCGAGCACCGACGCCACCCACTCGGCGGCGGCGGCCACCGTCTCCACGACCGGCACGTCCGGAACCGGCGGCCGGTCGACCACCACCACGGGCAGTTCCAGCCGCCTGGCCGCGGTCAGCTTGGCCTCGGTCAGTGAACCACCGCTGTCCTTGGTCACCAGCACGTCGATCCGGTACTCGCGCATGAGGGCGAACTCACCGTCCACGGCGAACGGCCCGCGCGCCAGCAACACCTGGTGCCGCGGTGGCAGCGGCTCGTCCGGTGGGTCGATGCTGCGAATGAGAAACCACTGCGGCAGTGACGCGAACGGCGCCAGCTCCTTGCGCCCGGTGGTCAGAAACACCCGCTCCGCCGGGGCGTGGTCATGGCTCAGCAGCTGCGCGGCGGCGGTCAGGGACGGCACCCGGCGCCAGTCGTCGCCGTCACGCTCCGTCCAGCCGGGCCTGCTCAGCACCAGCAGCGGCAGGCCGAGGGCGCTCGTAGCGACGGCCGCGGACCGGCTGATGGTGGCGGCGAAGGGATGGGTCGCGTCGACCACGGCGGCAATGGACTGCGCCGCCAGCCACCGCTGCAGCCCGGTCGCACCGCCGAAACCACCGATCCGCACGTCGCCCTCGGGCAGGGCAGGATCAGCCACCCGACCGGCCAGCGAGGACACCGGCTCGACGCCAGGCAGCGCCACCAGCAGTGCCGCCAGGGCTCGCGCCTCAGACGTTCCGCCCAGAATCAGGACCCGCGCCACCGTCGCCTCTCTCGTTTTGGGGCATGCTGTGTTGCGATGACGACACCCACCGGCCTGCGGTACGGCTGGACCACCGGTGCCTGCGCCACCGCAGCGACCACGGCCGCCTACACCGCGCTGCTCACCGGCAGCTTTCCAGACCCGGTGCGGATCACGCTGCCCAAGGGCCAGCAGCCTGCCTTCGCCCTGGCCCGCGAAGCGGCCGGCGACGGTTGGGCGCGGGCCTCGATCGTCAAGGACGCAGGCGATGACCCCGACGTCACGCACGGGGCGCTCATCTCGGCGACCGTGTCGGCCGGCCCACCGGGCAGCGGGGTTCGCTTCGTCGCCGGTGAGGGGGTCGGGACGGTGACCAAGCCCGGGCTGCCGCTGGCGGTCGGCGAGCCGGCCATCAATCCGGTGCCCAGGCAGCTGATGCGCGCGGCGGTCGCTGAGGTGGCGCACGCGCACGGCGGGGGGACGGACGTGGTGATCGAGATCTCGGTGGCCGACGGCGCAGAGATCGCGACCCATACCTGGAACCCGCGGCTCGGCATCCTGGGCGGAATCTCGATCCTGGGCACCACGGGGGTTGTGGTTCCGTACTCGTGCGCGGCCTGGATCGACAGCATCCGCCGAGGTATCGACGTGGCCAGGGCCGCCGGCCACCAGCACGTCGCCGGTTGCACCGGAAGCACGTCGGAGAAGGTCGCCGCCCAGCTGTACGGGCTGCCCGAGGACGCGCTGCTGGACATGGGCGACTTCGCCGGAGCGGTGCTGAAGTACTTGAAACAGCATCCGGTGGCCAGGCTGACCATCGCCGGTGGAATCGGCAAGCTGTCCAAGCTGGCAGACGGTCACCTCGATCTGCACTCCGGTCGCTCCCAGGTCGACTTCGGCGCACTGGCCGACACCGTCCGTACCGCCGGCGGCGACGCCGAGCTGATCGGTCGGGTACGGGGTGCGAACACCGCGCTGGACGCCCTGCGCATCTGCCAGGACGCCGGCCTGCCGCTGGGCGACCTGATCGCGGCCCGAGCCCGGACGACCGCCGAGGGGGTCCTCGGCGGCGCCCCGGTCAGCGTCGACATCGTCGTGATCGACCGGGCCGGCGTCATCGTGGGCCGCGCCTGACGTGCACTACCGTTTGCAGCATGCGCCCCAATTCCGCCCCTGAGCTTTCGGCCAACGAGGCCGCCCAGCTGCTCGCCACCACTCCAGCCAGCGCCACCACTCCAGCCAGCAACGCGACTCCAGCCACCGTCATCCTGCTCGATGTGCGCGAGCCGGAGGAGTGGGACGCCGGCCACGCCCCGCAGGCGCGTTCACTGCCGATGTCCCAGCTCTCCGAACGGGTCACCGAACTGCCCCAGGACACCCAGATCATCTGCGTCTGCCATCTGGGCGGGCGCTCCGCGGCGGTCTCGGCGGCGTTGAACCGGGCTGGTTTCGACGCGGTGAACCTCTCCGGCGGCATGGCCGCGTGGCAGGCGGCGGGCCTGCCGGTGGTGACGGACTCCGGCGCGTCCGGCGACGTGATCTGAGCCGCTACCGAAGGGCAAGAGCTGTCGAAGGCGCCGATCCTGGTTGCGCTCAGACGTTACCGAGCACCCGCGTCACACTGATCTCGATCACGACGCGCTTCGGATTGACCCGCGGCACCCGGTAGCGCTCGGCATAGCGGCGCTCGGCATCGGCCACCGCCGCAGGCTCGTCACACACGACCGCCCGGCCCTCCAGGCTCGACCAGCGGCGGCCGTCCACTTGACACACCGCAGCAGGAGCCCCGTCCGGTCCGACGGCCAGGATGTGTTGCACCTTGTGTGACGTTCCCGAGGTGATCACCCGGGCAACGCCTGCTGCCACGTCGACGGTCACGCCGACCGGCACCACATGCGGGGTTCCGTCCGGGCGGATGGTCGTCAGCGTCGCCAGGTGCCGCTCCTGCCAGAAGGCCTCGAACTCCGGTGTTGCCCGGTCTGCCAGCGGCACGGCGCCTCGGTTCTCTCGGGTAAGACCCGTTCTCTCGGGTAAGGCTCGGTTCTCGGGGTAAGGCTCAGGCCTCGATGACCTCGACGTCGGCCTTGATCAGTTCTTTGAGCAGCTCGGGGTCAGCCCCTGAGTCGGTGACCAGCACGTCGACCTCCGACAGCGGCAGGATCTGCGCGAACGCCGCCCGGCCCAGCTTGGAGGAGTCTGCCACCACGACGACCCGCCGGGCCTGCCGGCCGAGCCGGGCGTTGATCTCCGCCTCGGCCTCGTTGTGGGCGCTGGCGCCGCGCTCGGTGCCGAACGCATCCACCCCCAGGATGGCGAGATCCAGGGTGAGCTGGCTGAGCATGGGATTGGCCAGCGGCCCGCTCAACTCATATGACTGCGGCCGCAGCACGCCACCCACCACGACGATCTTGACGTGACTGCGCACGGTCAGCTCATTGGCGATGTTGAGCGCGTTGGTGACCACCGTGATCGACGACGCCTCGTTCGACGAGTGCAGGTCGGCCCGGGTTGCCAGCGCCCGAGCCACCTCGGTCGTGGTGGTACCGCCGTTGAGCCCCACCACCGACCCGAGCGGCGCCAGCTCAGCCGCGGCGCGGGCGATGCGCACCTTCTCTTCCGCGTTGCGGGCGGTCTTGTACCGCAGTGGCAGGTCGTAGGCGGTGCTGTTGCTGACCGCACCGCCGTGGGTGCGGGTGAGCAACTGCTGAAGCGCGAGCGCGTCGAGGTCACGGCGGACGGTGGCCGGCGAGACGTCCAGCCGGACGGCGGCGTCCTCGACACTGACATGGCCGTCGGCAGCCAGCACTTCGAGCAGCCGGTTCAGGCGTTCGTACTTCGACAAAGGATGCTCCCGCTACTTGACCGAACCTGCTGTCAGTCCGCCGACAAGATGCTTCTCGATGATGGCAAAGAGGATAACGACCGGGACGATGGCAATTATGGACGCAGCGAACAATTGATCCCAGTGTTGCTCATACCCCGTTACGTAGGAGTTTATCCCGACTGTGAGTGGTTTCTTAGCATCGTCCTGCATCAGGGTCAGCGCGACGACGTACTCGTTCCAGGCGGCGATGAACGTGAACACCACGGCGGTGACCAGGCCGGGGCGCGTGAGCGGCAGCATGATCCGCCACAGCGTGCCCATCCGCCCGCACCCGTCGAGGTTGGCGGCCTCTTCGACCTCCTGCGGAATGGAGGAGAAGAAGCCCTGCAGGATCCACACCGAGAACGCCAGGTTGAACGCCGAGTTGGTCAGGATGATGGCCAGGTAGGTGTTGACCAGGTTCGCCTCGAAGAACTCCCGGTAGATGCCGACGACCAGGGACGTCGGGGAGAACATCTGCGTGATCAGCACCAGCAGCAGGAACGCGGTTCGGCCAGGGAACCGGAAGCGCGCGGTGAAGTACGCGGCCGGCACCGACACCACCAGCACGATCAGAGTCGAGCAGGCGGCCACCAGCAGCGAGGTCTTGAGCCAGCTCAGGAACCGGTCGTCCGACAGCACCGTCCCGAACGTGCTCAACTGCCAGTGCCGGGGAAAGAGCGTGGGCGGTGACGCGAGCACGTCCGTGCTCGGCCGCAACGCGTCGAGCACCATGACCAGGTAGGGCGCCAGGAACACGATCGCGACGGCCAGCCCGGCCAGCGGCAACACGAACCGGCGGACCGAGGCCCACCCCTTCGGACGGCGGGTCCGGACGGCCGCGGCCGCATCGCTCGGACGCACCGCTCCGCTCGGCCGAATGGTCGCCGTCATCAGGCCTCCTGCCATTTGACCAGGCGCAGGTACACCATCACGACGGCGAGGATGAGCAACACGTTGCAGACGCCGGCGGCGGCGGACATGCCGATGCTGTGCTCCGAACTCTTGAACGCGAGCTTGTACATGAAGGTGATAGACGTGTCATGGGTGTAGCCGGGGTTGCGGTCGTTGAGGGTGTACACGATCGGGAACGAGTTGAAGACATAGATGATGTTGAGGACGCTGGCGACCATCATCGCCGGGCGCAGCAGCGGCAGGGTGACCTGCCAGTACAGCTGCCACGGCCGGGCGCCGTCGATCCGGGCGGCCTCGTAGACGTCACCGGGGATCGCGCTCAACCCGGCGAGGAAGACGTAGATGGTGAACGGCAGCGAGACGAACACGCCGACCAGCACCATCGCCGGCATCGTCCAGCGGTCATCGCCCAGGAAGTCCACCGGCCGGCTGAGTACGTGCAGTGACACCAGCAACCGGTTGAGCAGGCCGTGGTAGTAGTCCAGCAGCAGGGTGAACAGCCGTGCGGTGATGACCAGCGACGCGGCCCACGGCACGATGATCGCCCAGCGGACCGCCCGACGGCCGAAGAACTCCTTGGACAGCAGTTGCGCCAAGCCGAGGCTGATCACGATGGTCAGGGCTACCACGGCGACGACCCACACCACGGTGTTCTTCAGGACCGTGCCGAAGTCGGGGTGGTGCAGGACGTTGGTGAAGTTCTTCGAGGCCGCGGAGCCGGTGCGCAGGCCGGTGATCGAGTACTGCCCCATCGAGGCCTTCACTAGCTCGATCGCGGGGTAGATCACCACCGCCGCGATCAGCACCAGCGCCGGCCCCAGCCACAGCAGCGCCGTCCAGATGGAGGCCCGGCCCCGCCGCGCGCCACGTCGGCGGCGCGCAGGCGACGCTGTCGCACCCGCAGTGCCGGCGGCAGTGCTCCCGTCGAGCGGCCCGCGACCGGCCGCGGCCGGCGTACCGGCCGCGGCTGGTGCGGAGTCAAGCGTGTCGCTCACGATCAGCCGCCCGCCTCAGCGGTCTTCTGCAGCTTCTCGAGCACCTTCTTCGGATCGCCGTTCGCGGCGACGCCGCTCCCGATCTGCTGCTGAACAGCCAGCAGGACCTTGTCCCAGGTCGGGTCCTGGTTGGGAGTCAGGTGGATGTTGGGCAGCGTGTCGATGTAGACCTTCAGCGCCGGGATGGACTTGAAGACGTCCAGACCGGACTTCGTCACCGGCAGGAAGCCCTCGGCCTTGATGAACTGGTTCACCTGGTCGGGCTGGTAGTACAGCTCGTAGAAGTCCTTGACGGCCTCCTGGTTGCCGCCCTTCTTGAAGGCGTTGAGGTAGTCGGTGACGCCGTACGTCTGCGGCTCGGTCGCGCCCTTGGTCGGCATCGGGGCGATGCCGTAGTCCACCTTCTTGTCCTTGTCCAGCGTCGCGGCGAGGGGACCGAAGCCCACGATCATGCCGGCCTTGCCGGTACTGAACAGCGGGAAGGCCCCGTCGGTGCGGTTGGTCTTGCCGGGGTTGTTCTGGCTGACCTTGTCATCGACGGCCAGCTTCTTCAGGAAGGCCAGCGTCTCGACGTTCTTGTCGGAGTCGATGGTCCACTTGCCGCTGGCGTCCTTCCAGTCGCCACCGTTGTTGAATGCCCAGATCGAGAACTCGGCCTGTGCCTCTTCCGGCCCGAGCGGTTCGACGTAGCCCACGACGCCGTTGCCCAGCGCCTGCACCTTCTTGGCATCGGACTCGAACTCGTCCCAGGTCGTCGGTGGCTTGCTGATGCCGGCCTTGGAGAAGAGCGTCTTGTTGTAGAACAGGGCGCGCGCCGAGGACAGGTCCGGGAAGCCGTACAGCTTGCCGTTGAAGGTGCCGCTGGCCTTGAACGCGTCCAGCAGGTCGGACTGCACCGAGGACGGCAGCACATCGTCGGCCGAGTACAGCAGGTTGTCCTTGGCGTAGCTGGAGTAGTAGTTGATGTTCAGGATGTCCGGCGGGTTGCCGTTCTGAACCATGGTGCTGCTCTGCTGGGCGATGTCGTTCCAGCTGACGATCTGGACGTCGAGGGCGATGCCGTACTTCTTCTTGTACGCCGCGGCGAACTGGTCCCAGAAGGCCTTGGTGTGCTCCTGGGAATACTCAGCCGCGACCAGCTTGATCGAGCTGACCTTCTTGCCGCCCGCGTTGGTCGCCGTACCTCCACCGGTGCTGCCGCTTCCGGTGCCACCACCGCACGCCGCCAGCGCGAGCACCGCCGCCGCGCTGATGCCGGCGAGCAGTGTGCTCCTTCTTCTTCCCATCAAGTGCTCCCTGTTCGGTTGACCGGTCGGCTGAGTTGGCACGAGTCTGCGCCATCTCCCCAGCACCTGGCAATGGTGTAGACCATTCTGCCCCGGGTATTGTCTCGACAATTTAGGACAGTGGCGCCGATCGCGCACGGGACGCTCCGACGCAGGGTGCGAGTGATGCGGAAAAGAGGCCGAATTATGACCGAGTGGCTGCGCTGTGGTGGTTGAGAACGACATCGCGGACGGCACCACCGAGCCCGGCTCCGCAGGAACACTGGACGCCGCCCGAAACGCGGGCGCCGTTATTGGCATCGACGTGGGCGGCACCGACCTCAAGGGCAGCGTCTACGACAGCACCGGCGCGGAGCTGCTCCGGCTGCAACGGCCCACCCCGGTCGGCGACGGGGTGCCGGCCGTGGTCACCGCCATTGTGGATCTGGTCCAGGAGCTGCGGTCCCGCACCGGTCCCGCCACTCCGGTTCGTGGAGTCGGCCTGATCTTTCCCGGCGTGGTCGAGGCGGCCGCCGGCATGGCGCGCTACTCGGTCAACATCGGCTGGCGCGACCTGCCGCTGCGGGACCTGGTGAGCGAGCGGGTCGGGCTGCCGGTGGCGATCGACCATGACGTGCGCGCCGGCGGCCTGGCGGAGTTGACGCTGGGAGCGGCCCGGGGCGCGCGTGAGGCGCTGTTCGTCCCGATCGGAACCGGCATTGCGGGCGCGGTCATCAGCGGCGGCGCGGTGGTCACCGGTGCCCGGCAGATGGCCGGCGAGATCGGCCACATCCCGGTCTGTCCGGACGGGGAATTGTGCGCCTGTGGCCAGCGCGGCTGCACCGAGACCTATGCCAGCGCCTCGGCCCTCCCCCGCCGGTACGCCGCGGCGGCAGCCGCTCAGCAGGCACCAGCGGCGGCAGCCGCTCAGCAGGCACCAGCGGCGGCGGCCGCTCAGCCCCTGCGCGCGGAGGACGTCCTAGCCCTCGCCGCGGCCGGCGATCCGCTCGCCCGCACCGTGTTCGACGAGGCTCTCACCGCGCTCGGGCGTGCCCTGGTCACGTACACGATGCTGATGGACCCCTCCGTCATCGTGATCGGCGGTGGCATGGTGCGCGCCGGGTCGGCGCTGCTCGACCCGCTCGCCGAGGCCGTCCAGCGTGGGCTGGTGTGGCGGGACGCGCCGGCCATCGTGGCGGCCCGCTTCGGCTCCGACGCCGGGCGGGTCGGTGCGGCACTGGTCGGCTGGCAGGCGGTGCGTCGAAACCAGGAGGTGAGCACGGACGCCGGGGGCAGCTACCGTCAGCGGCATGCAGTCTGAACAGCTCGACCACACACCGTCCCCAGAGCGGCTCGCGCCGGATCAGCTCGCCGGGGTCGGGTCTCACCTCACCGGCGCGCTGATCGCGGTGGACTTCGACGGCACCCTGGCCCCGATCGTGCGAGACCCCAGCCAGTCCCGCCCGGTGGACGGCGTCATCGACACGCTGATCGCACTGGCCCGGGCCGGCGCCCAGATCGCGGTGGTCACCGGCCGCGACGCGCTCACCGTGCTGGAGCTCGGCGGCCTGGACGCCATTCCGGGGCTGGTGATCAGCGGTGTGCACGGATCGCAGACGTGGCGGGACGGCGAGCTGCGCTCGATCGAGGAAGCGCCCGGCATCGACGTCCTGCGTACCCAACTGCCGCCGCTGCTGCCCGAGGGAGTCTGGCTGGAGGACAAGCGGCTCTCACTCGTCCTGCACACCCGCCAGGCCGCTGACCCGAACTCCGCGCTCGATCAGCTGAACACCTTCGTTCCGGACCTGGTGGCTCAGCAGGGGCTCGAAACCCATCCCGGCAAGCAGGTGTTGGAGATCCGGCCGCCGGGGCTGTCCAAGGCCACCGCGCTGCGAGAGCTGCTGACCCCGGACACCACCGCCGCGTTCTACGCAGGCGATGACCTCGGTGATCTGCCCGCGATAGCGGCGGTCACCCGGTGGGCGGTTGACACCGGACGTCCCGGACTCACCGTCGCTGTCGGCGAGATCAGCGAACTGCACTCGCGCGTCGACCTGGTCGTAGGCTCACCGGCCGAACTGGCGCGGCTGCTCGCGGGACTGCTCCGGGACTGAAGATCAAGGCCCGGGTCGCGGATCGGCTCTCAGCAGCGGTCGGTCGCCTTGCTGGCAGGAGTCTGAGAGCGGAATGTGAAAAGTGCCTGCACCTGGCAAGCGATGATGTTTGGATAGCCGCATGACCCAGTCGGACAACGAGTGAGCCCCAACGCCGATAGTCCCGCGGCCCAGAGTTCCGCTGCGGACCGGCGCGAAGGCCGGATCGTGGTCGACAATCTGACGAAGGTGTTCGGCACCCAGCGAGCGGTGGATCAACTGAGCTTCACCGTCGAGCCCGGCTCGGTCACCGGCTTCCTCGGCCCCAACGGCGCGGGAAAGACGACCACCCTCCGCATGCTGCTCGGCCTGGTGCGCCCGACGTCCGGTGTCGCGACCATCAACGGCCAGACCTACGAGTCGCTCAGCCACCCGCTGCAGACGGTCGGGGCGGCGCTCGAAGCGTCGAGCTTCCACCCCGCGCACACCGGCCGCCAGCACCTGCGGATCTACTGCGCCGCAGCCGGACTGCCGGCGCGCCGAGCCGACGAGATGCTCGACCTGGTCGGCCTGACGGATGCGGCGAAGAAGAAGACCAAGGGCTACTCGATGGGCATGCGCCAGCGCCTCGGCCTGGCCGGCACGCTGCTCGGCGACCCGCGGGTGCTGATCCTGGACGAGCCCGCGAACGGTCTGGACCCCGAGGGCATCCGCTGGCTCCGGGGCTTCTTCCGGCACCTGGCCGGCGAGGGCCGTACGGTGCTGGTATCCAGCCACCAGCTCGCCGAGGTGCAGGAGGTCGCTGACCGTGCGGTGATCCTCAACCGAGGCAAGCTGGTGCGCGCCGGAACGCTCGACGAGCTCTCGGCGGGATCCGCGACCGCGGTGGTCCGCGGGCCGAACCTGGGCCCGCTGCAGCAGGCGCTGGCCGGTGCGGGGATGAGCGGCACCGCCGAGGCCGACGGCTCGCTGCGGGTGCACGCCGACGAGCTGAACCGCATCGGGCACCTGGCGTTCGTCAACAATGTCGAGCTGTACGAGCTCAGCCTGGAGCGGTTCGACCTGGAACAGCTGTTCTTCACGCTGACGGAGGGTGAACACCGCGGCGCGAACTTGGACGCGCCCGGCATGGTGCACGGTGGCCCGCCGCGCGGGCCGATGCTGCCACCGAGCGGCCAGAACCAGCAGAACCCACAGAACCAGCCGTACGGGAGCGTCCAGCGATGATCGGCCTGATCAAGTCCGAGGTACTGAAGATCCGCAGCACCCAGGTGTGGTTCTGGATGGTGGTGCTGGCGGTCGCCTTCACCGCGCTGGGCACCATCGGCCCCATCGTGACCGCCATCGACGATCACCGCAACGGCAACCCGGTCGACTACTACGGCCTGTTCACCCAGTCCCAGGGCGCCGGCGTCGCGCTGCTGGTGCTGGGACTGCTCGGGCTCACCACCGAGTTCCGGCACAAGACGATCACCCCCACGCTGCTGGCAACGCCGAACCGGTGGTTGCTGCTCGCCGGCAAGGCGGCCTCGTATGCCATTTTCGCGGTGCTCTACGCGGTTATCTGCATCGTGCTCAACTTCGCCATGGTCATCGTCTGGCTGTCCGCGCAGTCGATTCCGCTCGAGTACGGCCATGGCGTGGCCGGCGGCGTGTTCAAGGCGTTCCTGTCGCTCGTGCTCACCGGCATGTTCGGTCTTGGGCTCGGCGCCCTGATCCGCAATCAGGCCGCGGCAATGGTGTTCGGCATCGTGTACTTCTTCCTGCTGGACAATCTGCTGCATTTCCTGCCGCTGGTGCGCAAGGGCTACGCCTACACACCGGGTGGTGCCATGACCGCCTTCACGTCCAACGGCCACCTCGACAACGGTCCGTCGGACGTGCACCTGCTCGCACCCGCGGTCGGGGGGCTGGTCTTCCTGGTCTGGGCATTGGCACTGCTGGTCGGCGGCGGACAATTGAGCCTGCACCGCGACATCAGCTGAGGTCTGTGAGCAACCGCACGGAGCGGTGCCGCGACCAGTGCTTGTTCGTCATGCCCTCAGGACGGCATCGCGGGTAGTCTCGATCCTTGGGTTGCGCCCTAGCTCGCGTTTTTCGCCCACGTGGTTCGGCGCGTCCCCCACGCAGGCTTACGCACGCACTGAGAAGGTGGCCGACAACGTGACCGCGCAGTCCTCGACCGGCAGTGAATCATCCGCATCTCGCCTGGACTTCGGCGCGAACGAGTGGCTCGTCGAGGAGATGTACGAGCGTTACCTGGCCAACCCGAACTCGGTGGACGCAGCCTGGCACGACTTCTTCGCCGACTACCGGCCCGCAGTCGGTCCGGTAGCGCAGTCCTCGGCCAAGCAGTCCCCGGCCGAGCAGCCAGAACTGCCCGACGAGCCGAAGACCGAGGCCCCGCGAACCGAGGCCGCGCGAACCGAGGCCGCGAGCGCGCCCGCTCAGGCGGCTCCGGCCGTGACGGTGGCCGCCCAGGCCAGCGACGGCGCCGGTCTGGCCAGCAGCGTGGCGGCGAAGTCGGTCAGCACCCCCAACAGCAGCGCCAGCAATGGCAGCACGACCAAGGGCAGTACAACCAGCAGCGGGTCCGCCACCAGCAGTACAGCCGACCGGCCGGCGTGGACCAACCCCACCGTCGCCCCGACGGTGAACGGCTCGAACCATGTGACGGTGCTGCGCGGGGCGCCGGCCAAGGTCGTCACCAACATGCAGGCATCGCTGGAGATTCCGACCGCGACCAGCGTGCGCGCCGTCCCCGCCAAGCTCATCGCCGACAACCGCATCATCATCAACAACCACCTGCGCCGGGCTCGCGGCGGCAAGGTCAGCTTCACGCATCTGATCGGGTATGCCGTCGTACGCGCGCTGCACGACCTTCCCGAGATGAACAACTCGTTCGCCCTGACGCCCGAGGGCAAGCCCGCGGTGGTCGTCCCGGAGCATGTGAACTTCGGCCTGGCGATCGACCTGCCGGGCAAGGACGGTGGCCGCTCGCTGGTGGTCGCCGCCATCAAGGGCGCCGAGCAGATGGACTTCGCCCAATTCTGGGCTGCCTATGAGGATATCATCCGGCGGGCGCGCGCGGGAAAGCTGACCGCCGACGACTTCGCCGGCTCCACGATCAGCCTCACCAACCCGGGCACCATCGGAACGAACCACTCGGTGCCCCGTCTGATGCAGGGCCAGGGAACCATCGTCGGAGTCGGCTCGATGGAATACCCCGCCGAATTCAGTGGAATGCACCCGGATGCCCTTTCTGACATGGGTATTTCCAAGACGATGACGCTGACCTCGACCTATGATCACCGCATCATCCAGGGCGCCCAGTCCGGTGACTTCCTGCGGCGGGTCCACCAGCTGCTGCTCGGCGAGGACAACTTCTACTACGACATCTTCGCCGCGCTGCGCATCCCGTACGAGCCGGCCATCTGGCTGACCGATCGGGAGTTCAGCCACGAGGGCCAGATCGACAAGGCCGCCCGGGTCATCGAACTGATCAACGCCTACCGGACCTCGGGCCACCTGATGGCCGACACCGACCCGCTCGAGTTCAAGATCCGGACGCACCCGGACCTCGACATCACCAAGCACGGGCTGACCCTGTGGGACCTGGACCGCGAGTTCCCGGTGGGCGGCTTCGCCGGCCAGAAACTGATGAAACTGCGCGACATCCTCGGAGTGCTGCGCGACGCGTACTGCCGCCGGGTCGGCGTCGAGTACATGCACATCATCGATCCCGAAGAGCGCGCCTGGATCCAGCAGAACATCGAGGTTCCGAACGACGCGCCGACCCGGGCCGAGCAGAAGCACATCCTGTCCCGGCTCAACGTGGCGGAGGCGTTCGAGACCTTCCTGCAAACGAAGTACGTCGGCCAGAAGCGCTTCAGCCTCGAAGGTGGCGAGACGGTGATCGCGCTGCTCGACGCCGTGCTGGCGTCCTCGGCCAGCCAGGGCCTGGACGAGGTCGTCATCGGCATGCCGCACCGGGGCCGGCTCAACGTGCTGGCCAACATCGTCGGCAAGCCGTACGCCAAGATCTTCAACGAGTTCGAGGGCAACATCGACCCGGGCACCGCGCAGGGCTCGGGTGATGTGAAGTACCACCTCGGCGCGCACGGCACGTACACCGGCGCCGACGGCTCGCAGATCGCCGTCGAGCTGACCGCGAACCCGTCGCACCTCGAGGCGGTCAACCCGGTGCTGGAGGGAATCGTCCGCGCCAAGCAGGACATTCTCGACAAGGGCGAGGACGGCTTCACCGTCCTGCCGCTACTCATGCACGGTGACGCGGCCTTCGCCGGCCAGGGTGTCGTGGCCGAGACGCTGAACCTGTCGCAGCTGCGGGGCTACCGCACCGGCGGCACGGTGCACGTCGTGGTGAACAACCAAGTGGGCTTCACCACCTCGCCCGCGCAGTCGCGCTCCAGCCTGTATTGCACCGACGTCGCCCGGATGATCTCGGCACCGATCTTCCACGTCAACGGCGATGACCCCGAGGCCTGCGTCCGGGTCGCCAAGCTGGCCGTGGAGTACCGGCTGCGGTTCAAGAAGGACGTCGTGATCGACATGGTGTGCTACCGGCGCCGCGGTCACAACGAGGCCGACAACCCCTCGTTCACGCAGCCGCTGATGTACGACATCATCGACAACAAGCGCAGCGTGCGAAAGCTCTACACCGAGGCGTTGATCGGCCGTGGCGACATCACGATCGAGGACGCCGAAGAGGCGCTCAAGGACTTCCAGGCGCAACTGGAGAAGGTCTTTCTCGAGACCCGGGGCGCCAGCGGCAAGCCGCGTCCCGAGCCGGTGATGGATGAGACCCCGCACCAGCACCCGGAGTCCACCGCGATCTCGGCGGAGCTCATCAAGACGATCGGCGACCTGTACGCCAACCATCCGACCGGCTTCACCGTGCACCCGCGGCTCAAGCCGCAGATCGACCGGCGCGTCGCCCAGACCACGGCCGGCGACGTGGACTGGGCGACCGCGGAGCTGCTGGCCTTCGGCTCGCTGACCGTCGACGGGCACCCGGTGCGCCTGGCCGGCCAGGACTCCCGTCGCGGCACGTTCACCCAGCGCCACGCCGTGCTCATCGACCGGATGAATGGCGACGAGTACACCCCCTTGCGGCACATCCCCGGCGCGAAGGCGCCCTTCCGGGCATACGACTCGCTGCTGTCGGAGTACGCCGCGATGGGCTTCGAGTACGGCTACTCGGTGGCCAACGAGGATTCGCTGGTGGCGTGGGAGGCCCAGTTCGGTGACTTCGCCGACGGCGCTCAGATCATCATCGACGAGTTCATCGCCTCCGGTGAGGCCAAGTGGGGCCAGCGTTCCTCGGTGGCGCTGCTGCTGCCGCACGGCTACGAGGGCCAGGGGCCGGACCACTCGTCCGGCCGGCCCGAGCGATTCCTGCAGATGGCGGCCGAGAACAACATGACCATCACGATGTGCTCGGCGCCGGCGAACTACTTCCACCTGCTGCGGCGCCAGGCCATGTCCACGATTCGCCGCCCGCTGATCGCCTTCACCCCGAAGTCGCTGCTGCGCCTGAAGGCCGCGGTGAGCCAGCTGGACGAGTTCACCACCGGTACCTTCCGGCCGGTGATCGGCGACGACACGGTGAACCCGGCCGACGTGACGCGCGTGGTGCTGTGCAGCGGAAAGGTCTATTACGACCTGGCGGCCGCTCGCAAAGAGGCCGACCGCGAGGACGTCGCCATCGTCCGGGTGGAGCAGGTCTACCCGCTGCCGGCTGACCAGCTTGCCGACGAGCTGGCGAAGTACCCGAAAGCACAGCTCGTCTGGGCCCAGGAGGAGCCGGCGAACCAGGGACCGTACCCGTTCATCGCCCTCAACCTGCCCGAACGGCTGGCGGCCAAGGGCGACAACCGGCCGATCTACCGCGCCTCGCGCAAGGCCTCGGCCTCGCCGGCGGTCGGCTCGTCCAGCGTGCACGAGAGCCAGCAGCGCGAGGTCGTCGCGACGGCGCTCGGCTAGCCCGGCGCACTTGCCCGGACGGGTGCCGGCTGGGCGTGCACTAGATTCAGGACTCATGCCAGCACCCATTCCGCAGGACCGTCCGATCCGCTGGGGCATTCTCGGCGCGGGCGGCATCGCGTCCAAGGTCGCCGCCGACATCGCGCGCGCCGAGGGCAACATCCTCGCCGCGGTGGGCGCGCGCAGCGCCGAGCGGGCGGCGGACTTCGCGTCCCGGTTCGCCATCCCTCGCTCGTACGGGAATTACCAGCAACTGGTGGACGATCCGGAGTTGGACGTCATCTACGTGGCGACGACGCACCCGTCCCACCACGACCAGGCCCTGATGGCGGTCCAGGCAGGCAAGGCCGTGCTGATCGAGAAGCCGGTGTGCCTGAACGCCGCGCAGGCCACCGCGGTGTTCGACGCCGCCCGGGCCGCTGACGTCTTCGCGATGGAAGCCATGTGGATGCGTACGAATCCGCTGATCGGCACGGCCCAGCGGCTGATCGCCGACGGCGCGATCGGTGACGTGGTGGCAGTCCGCGCCGAGCTGGGGCTGGGGCGGTCATTCGATCCGACGCACCGGCTCTACGACATGGCCAACGGCGGTGGCGCGCTGCTCGACCTCGGCATCTACCCCGTGACGTTCGGCTGGCTGTTCCTGGGACGCCCCGACACCGTGTCCACCATGGGCTCGCTGGCGCCGACCGGCAGTGACGCCTCCGTCGCGATGCAGTGGGGCTACTCCGACGGCCGGGACGCCCAGCTGTCCTGCTCGGCGCCGCACGCCATGCCCAACCGGGGGTTGATCCTGGGCACCAGGGGCTGGGTCCAGACCCAGGGGCGTTTCTACCGTCCGACCGGCCTGACGGTGCTGAGCGACGGCGAGCAGACCGAGCTGCCGGACCCGATCGGCCCGGAGTCCGCCGGCTACGGCCCCGAGGTGGCCGAGGTGGCCCGCTGCCTGCGGGCCGGCCTGGTCGAGAGCCCGGTGATCCCGCACGCCGACACCATCGCCATCCTGGGGCTGCTCGACGACGCGCGCGCCGAACTCGGCGTCCGCTATCCGGGCGAGTGACCGCCCGGCCAACCTGAGGGGGCAGCGTGTATTTCACTGATCGCGGCATCGAGGAACTCGAGACCCGGCGCGGCGACGAGCAAGTCACCCTGGCCTGGGTTGCCGAGCGGCTGCAGACGTTCGTGGACGTCCATCCCGAGTTCGAGATTCCGGTGGAGCGCTTCGCGACCTGGCTGGCCCGCGCCGACGACGAGGACGACTAGGCCGGACGAGGACGACTAGGCCGGACCATTGCTGTCCGAGCAGCACGCAAGGTCGCGGCCGCCGGGCGGCTGCGGGCCGGTCCGTGGCCGCTTGCCCTCGTGCCCCTGCGGGACCCCCGGTATCCGCAACACGGTCATGAATTGCTGGGTGATCGGGCCTATGGCCAACGCGAACAGGACGGTGCCGACGCCGACCGAGCCGCCCAGCAGCCACCCGCAGGCGAGCACGGTCAACTCGATGCCGGTGCGGACGATCCGGACGGACAACCCCGTGCGGCGCGCCAGACCGGTCATCAGGCCGTCGCGCGGACCGGGGCCCAGACCGGCGGAAATGTACATGCCGCTGGCCAGCCCGCAGAGCACGATCGCGCCGAGCAGCATCGCGATCTTCGCCGGGTAGCCGTGCTGGGGCGGCAGCGCCACGAGCGTGGCGTTCAGTGCCAGCCCGACAACCACGACGTTGCTGACGGTTCCCACGCCCGGTCGCTGCCGCAGCGGCCACCACAGCAGCAGCACCAAGGCGCCGAGCACGATCGCGACCGTACCGATCGCGTGGTGCACCCGCTGGGCAATGCCCTGGTGCAGCACGTCCCACGGGTCCAGGCCCAGGCCGGCGCGGACCTGCATCCCCGCCGACACGCCGAAGAGCACCAGGCCCACGTACAGCTGCGTCAACCGCCGGGCCCACCGAGCGACGTCATGCTCAACCAGCGGGCCCGGACGGGCGGAGATTCCCATACTTCCCAGCATTCCGGTCCATCGCTGCCTCCAGCCAGGACCACTGCCGACAAAGTGGCCTGGAAATCGCGCTGACCACTAGGAGAACCAGGCCACTTGACCCACACTGGCCGGGTGGACAGCCCTCGAAGCATCGGAGCACGCGCTCTCGCCGCGTTGCTTCCCGACCTCGGCCAGCTCCCCGGTCCCCGCTACCGCGCCCTCAGCACCGCGGTAGCCACCCTGCTGCTCGACGGCCGCGTCGCGCCCGGCGTCCGGCTGCCGTCCGAGCGGGACCTCGCGGCCGTCCTCCAGCTGAGCCGCTCCACCGCGACCGCCGCTTACCAGCAGCTGACCGAGGACGGCCTGCTCGTCCGCCGCCGCGGCTCGGGCAGCTATCTGCGCCTGCCGGTCGGTTCCCGGGTGTCCGGCCCGGGCGGTCGGCTGAACCGCCAGGACGAGGGCGTCAACGTGCTGGACCTGTCGATCGCCGCGATGCCGACGCTGCCGGGGGTGCTGGAAGCAGCTGCCACCCGGGCGCTGCGGCAACTGAGCCAGCACACCGGCGACATCGGTTACCAGCCGTACGGCATCAGCGCACTCCGGGAGCGCGTCGCCCGCCGCTACACCGATCGCGGAGTGTGCACGGACGCGGACCAGATCCTGGTGACCAACGGCGCCCAGCACGCTCTGGACCTGTTGCTGCGACTGCAGCTGCACCCCGGCGACCGCGTCGTGACCGAGCTTCCGACGTACCCCGGCGCGCTGGACGCGATCCGCTCGCACGGTGGCCGGGTGGTCGCCGTCCCGTTCGGCCCGGACGGCCGCTGGGACGCCGCCGCGCTGCGCAATGCCCTGCTCCAGACGTCCCCGCGATTGGCTTTTCTCATACCGGACTTCAACAATCCCACCGGGGCCCTGATCGGCGACGACCAGCGGCACGAGCTGCTGGCGGCCGCTCGGGGCTCGGGAACGACCGTGATTGCCGACGAGTCGTTCATCGACCTGGACCTCCGCGAGCACAACCCCAGGGGCAGCGGAGCTGCCGACAGCACCGGTACCCCGATCGAGCGGCCGATGCCGATGGCGGCCATCGACGACGGGGTGGTGAGCATCGGCTCGCTCTCCAAGCCGATCTGGGGTGGCCTGCGGATCGGCTGGATCCGCACCGACCCCGACACCGTGTCACGACTGGCCATGATCCGCGCGCGCTCGGACATGGGCGGCTCGGTGCTGGACCAGCTGGTTGCCGATGAGGCGCTGGCCGACATGGATTCCATTGCGGCCCGCCGCCGGGCGGAGCTGATCGTCAAGCGTGACGCGCTGCTGTCCGAACTCGGCGCGCGCCTGCCCGCCTGGCAGCCGAGCTATCCGGCCGGCGGGCTGTCCACCTGGGTGACCCTCGATGCGCCCGGCGCCACGCCGCTGACGCACCTGCTGGAGCAACGCGGCGTGCTGCTCACGCCCGGATCGCGCTTCGCCGTCGACGGCACGCTGGAGCGCTACCTGCGCATTCCGTTCGCGCTGCCCCCCGCGCAGCTCGCGACGGCGGTCGAGCGGATGGCACAGGCATGGGCCGATCTGGGCCCCCGCCAGGTGCGCCGCCCCAGCGGCGCGCTGGTGCCGGCCTGAGCCCCTCGTCAGATTGACCTGCCCTGCGATCGCTATAGCAACCCGACAACAGGTCAGTTGCCTGGACGGTGGCAGCCGCTACAGGTCGAGGGCTGGACGTACCCGCGCGGGCTCTCCCACCCACCGCCGGATCGCCGACCACCGCGTACCGCGAACTCCTCCGAGCCGCCGATGCCAGATCCACACCGCTCGGGCCTGGACGTCAGCCACCCCGTGCTGCCGGGAATCCGAACCGGCCCGGGCGTTGTCGCTGGTGAGCAGCCAGCCACCGTCACGCGGTGAGACGGCACGCTTGAGCACCGGCACTCCGGGCAGCACCCGGAAGCGGCCCAGCACGATCGCGCCAGGCCGTACCCCGGCGCCGTGGCGCACCAGCACGAGGTCTCCGGGTGCGAGCGTGGGAGTCATCGAATACCCGTCCACCCGCACTCGCTGCCACGGAATCAGCGTGTCCATAACCATGGATGCTGCCTGATTCGGGCAGTCGCGTGGGAGTAGGGTCGGCCAGGGCGTCCTGCGAAGGGGCGCGCATCATGTCACGATCCAAGGAGATGTCATGCGCTTGATACGTCGTCAGATCACCGCTTCGGCGCACTGCGACCTGCCCTGCGGTGTCTATGACCCGGCCCAGGCCCGCATCGAGGCAGAGTCCGTCAAGGCGATCCAGGAGAAGTACCAGGCCAACGAGGACCCGATCTTCCGGACCCGCGCCTTGCTCATCAAGGAGCAGCGCGCCGATCTGGTGAAGCACCATCTCTGGGTGCTGTGGACGGACTACTTCAAGCCTGCGCACTTCGAGAAATACCCGCAGCTGCACGAGCTGTTCAACAAGGCCACCAAGCAGGCCGGTGCCTCCGGTGGCAAGAGCTCGGTGGATCCGGCCGAGGGCCAGAAGCTGCTCGACATGATTGCCGAGATCGACACCATCTTCTGGGAGACCAAGAAGGCGGCATGAGGATGAGGCCCCGCAATCCGTTGAATTGCGGGGCCTCACACTGCCTGTTCCGCAGCGGGTCCAGGAGACCCGCCGCCGCGGCGGCCAACTGTTAGCCTCGAAAAATGCTCCGGTCAGCTGGCGAACACTCCGCACACTCCCCCGCCCCGAGCACGTACGGCGGCTGGCCGGCGAAGAATACCGCTCCTGCGCTGGTGCTTGTCCGGCACGGCGAAACCGAGTGGAGCCGCAGTGGCCAGCACACCGGGCGCACCGACATTCCGCTTACCGAGACGGGCGAAGACCAGGCTCGGACGTCCGGCGAACTGGTCCGCGCCGTTCTGGGATCGAGCATCCCCGCGCTGGTGGTGAGCTCGAATCTGCAGCGCGCGTGGCGGACCGCTGAGCTTGCCGGCTTCCCGCCGGACGAGCGAACCGTCGAGGCCGCCGAGTGGGACTACGGGCAACTGGAGGGCCTCACCACGCCCGAAATCCAGCAGGACTATCCCGACTGGTCGATCTGGTCCGGACCAATTCCCGGCGGCGAGGACGAGGCCGCGATCACGGCCCGGCTGGACGGCCTGCTGAACCGCATCGCTGCGAGCCGGCCGTCCGGGCCCGTGCTGGTCTTCACTCACGGCCACACCAGCAGGTGCCTGGCCGCGCGCTGGCTCGGTGAGCCGGTGACCGCGGGCAGGCACTACTGGATGTCCACCGGTGCGGTTTCGAGCCTCGGGTACGAGCACGAGCGGCCGGTGCTGCTGCGCTGGAATGTCGACAGCTCCATCGTCGCCGCGGGCCGGGCGACGACGTGAGCAACTCCGACCTCCGGCTTGGCGCGGCGCTGGTCGGACGTCGGCCGCATCAGCTGAGCGTGACCGGGATCGGTTCAACCGCCGCGTGGCGGACCGTCTCAGAGGACGCGGTCCAGCGCCTCCCGGGACGGCTTGCTGAGCAGCAGCACCAACACCGCCACGGCGAGGATCAGCATCGGCACGGCGAGCAGGAACCGGCCGTTCTGGAAGCCGAGTGAATATCCGACCGGCAGCGCGATGATCTGCACCACCACGATCGGCGACCGGGCGCTCGGGCGCAGCCGCGCCAGGCCCCGCGCGCACAGGGCCAGCACCACGGCGCCCAGCAGGGCGAAGCCCGCCACCGTGAGCGCCGCCCACAGCCGGGTCGAGGTGTGGACGAACGCCAGCACCAGCAGCGCGACCGCGGTCACCGCCAGCGCCGCCGCCTCGACGAAAACCAGGATCGCCGCGAGCCGGACCGGACGAGGCACCGGACCAGGCATCGGATCAGGCACCGTCGGAGTCGTCTTGCCTTCGGGATCAGCCACGACAGCAGGGTATTGCAGGCGGTCACCGAGCCCGCGTGCCGCCTCGATCGCCATCCTGATCGCCGGCGGCTGGGGCCGCTACCGGCGGGTAGAGTCCATCAGGTGCGCGTCCTTGTGGTGTCGAACCCCCGAGCGACCGCGACCACCGTTCGCCAGCGTGACGTCGTCGTGCACGCACTCGCCACCGACGTCAAGCTCAAGGTCGAAGAGACAGCCAACCGCGGCCACGCCGCTGCCCTGGCCTGCCGGGCGATGCGGAACGGCGTGGACGTGGTGGTTGCCCTGGGCGGTGACGGGACCGTCAACGAGGTCATCAACGGCCTGCTCACCGACGGGGTGCATCCGGGCGTCCCCGCGCTGGCCGTCGTTCCCGGCGGTTCGACCAATGTTTTCGCGCGCGCCCTCGGCCTGCCCAACGACCCGGTCGAGGCGACGTCCATCCTGATGGCGGCACTCGCCGGCGGCCGGCGACGCGAGATCGGCCTGGGCCTGGCTGATGACCGCTGGTTCGCCTTCACTGCCGGCTTCGGCTACGACGCCGCGGTGGTAGCGGCCGTCGAGGCGCACCGCCGGCGTGGCAAGACCTCTACCCATCCGCTGTACGTGCGCACGGCCGTCAAGACCTTCTTCCAGCAGCAGCGTCACTCGCCCGCGCTCACCCTCGAGATCGCCGGCGGACCAACGGTGAGCAAGCTGCACATGGCTCTGGTGACCAACAGCGACCCGTGGACGTTCCTCGGCAACCGTCCCGTCTCGCCGACTCCGGACGCGTCCTTCGACACCGGGCTCGATGTCTACGCCCGGACCCGAATGGGAGCGCCGGGTATCCTGCTGTCGGCGGCATCGATGGTCCGGTCACGTCAGGCGTCGGCCAGCAGCGCGGCGGGTCCGGTCAGCGCGGCGGCCCGGGCCCGGCGGGCGCTCCGGGTATTGGGCGGCTACGTCGCGCACGACGCGCACGACTTCGTACTGCGGGCGTCGCGTCCGCTCCCCTTCCAGGTCGATGGGGACTCCCTCGACGAGCGGGAGTCCATCCACTTCCGCAGCGTGCCGAAGGCGCTGCGGGTCTACTCCTAGTCAGGGCTCCGAGGTCGGCGCTCCGATAGGCAGTGGGTCACGGCAGCAGGCAGCTTGCCGGACTTGTTGAAATACCCATCCCAGCTGTGAATAGGCTGTGTATAGTGAACGCTCAGCACGTGAGCACGGGTTAGGGCTTGCTCGTTGCCGTTCCGTCCGCGACGCTGGAGGAGGCAAGCTGGAAGGGAGGCCTGGAAGGGACGACCTCCAGGCCGCCTGCGCTCCAAGCAGTGGGAGCAGCCTTGAGGCATCACCACAGGTGACAGTGGCGGTCACACAGGTGTAAGCCCTTGAACAAATTGGCTGCTCGTGAAAGAATTCACAAGCACTGCTCGGACGGCTCCATGCTGGCCAACTCGCAGATTCAGCCAAGTTAGGAGATCCACCCAATGGACTGGCGTCACCGCGCGGTATGCCGCGACGAGGACCCGGAACTGTTCTTTCCGATCGGTAACACCGGTCCGGCATTGATGCAGATCGAAGAAGCGAAGGCCGTGTGCCGTCGCTGTCCCGTAATGTCAGAGTGCCTTGCCTGGGCTCTCGAGAGCGGCCAGGATGCGGGAGTGTGGGGCGGCCTCAGCGAGGACGAACGCCGCGCGCTCAAGCGTCGCAACGCCCGCGCTCGCGCTCGAATGTCCTAGGCGCCCTCATCGGGTCGCACCCGTCACCGACCCGGGCACACCGAATCCCACGCCGGAACAGCTACGAACCGGCCAGCGATCCGCGGTCAGTGCGGCTCAGCGGAATCCGCAGAGACACCTCTGTGCCTGCCTGGCCGGCTCCACGGCGACTGATGTCGAGGGCAGCGCCGAGTTCCGCGTCGACAAGGGTTCGAACGATCTGTAGTCCAAGCCGATCGGTACGGTCCAACGAGAACGTATCCGGCAAGCCGGCTCCGTCATCGGTCACCTGGACGGTCAGCACGCCTCGCGCGCGTTGACCGGTGACCGTCACGGAGCCGGCTTTACCATCCGGAAAACCATGTTCCACGGCGTTGCCGACGAGCTCCGTCAGCGTCATCACCAGCGGCGTCGCGAGTTCCGCGGACAGCTCACCGAAGCTGCCGGTGCGGCGCACCTGGACGCGGCCGCCCGCGCCGGTGACATCGGCCAGCATCGCGAGCAGCCGGTCGACGACCTCGTCGAACGCCACCTCCTCGTCGATCGCCGACGAGAGGGTCTCGTGCACCAGCGCGATGGAGGACACCCGCCGCATCGACTCCTCCAGCGCCACCCGCGCCTCGGGGTTCGCGACCCGGCGGGACTGCAACCGGAGCAACGCCGCCACTGTCTGCAGGTTGTTCTTCACCCGGTGGTGGATCTCTCGGATCGTCGCATCCTTGCTCAGCAGCTGACGGTCGCGGCGGCGCAGCTCGGTCACGTCCTGCAGTAACACCAGCGCGCCGAGTGAGTCGCCTCGCGGGTAGAGCGGAATGGCCCGGAACCGGACGATGGCCCCGCCACCGTCGATCTCGCGTGAGATCGGGTGCACGCCGCGCAGCGCGTGGGCCATCATCTCCGCCAGGTCTGCTGCCTTGAACGGGTCACGGGCCAGGGCGCCGACCGCCTCGGCGAAGGACTCCCCCAGCAGGTTGGCGTTGAAGCCCAGCCGCCGTAGCGCGGACGAGCCGTTCGGGCTGGCGTAGAGCACCTTGCCGTCGCTGTCCACCCGGACCATGCCGTCACCGACCCGGGGCGCCGCGCCCTCTTCACGCTCACTCGCCGGTCCGGGGAACTTGCCCGTCGCCACCATCGTCGCGAGGTCCGCCGCGCTCTGCAGGTACGCCAGTTCGAGTTGACTGGGGCTGCGCACGCTCGTCAGGTTGCTGTCGCGTCCCAGCACCGCGATGGTGGTGTCGCGGTGGACGATCGGAATCGCCTCCCGCCGGATCGGGGTGTCGCCCTCCCAGTCGGGATCGGACTCCCGGAAGATCCGCGACTCGGTGACCGCTATCCGCAGCGCCGCCGCCCGCGTGCCACTGAGCCGTTCGTGCACCCGATCATGCTGGTAGGCGGTCGCCCCCGTCGTCGGCCGGCACTGGGCGGCACAGAGGAACTCGCCGTCGGTCGCGGTCGGAACCCACAGCAATAGATCCGCGAACGACATGTCCGACAGCAGCTGCCACTCCGCGACGAGCTGTTGCAGGTGCGCCGTCTGGTCGTCGTCGAGCGTGGTCTCGCTGGCAAGAAGGTCTGACAGAGCTGACATGGTGGCCTGAGAGTGCCACAACCCTTACCGCAGCGCCGCAACGGCCTCCCGGACGGTGCGAGACCGGCCGGCCTGCCGCGCGGCGGTAGCGGGGTCGGCCCCGGTGGCGAGGTGCACGATGGCCGCGCGGGCATTCCAGTCGCAGCGCTCCAGCGCGGCCCACGCCTCGGCCGCGGTGTGCGCGGTGCTGTCGGCCACCACGCCACTGATCCGGTGCCGGAGCTTCTCGTTGGCTGCCACCACATCGACCATGTAGTGGCCGTGCACGTGGCCGAGCCGGATCATCGTCGTGGTCGTCAGCGCGTTGAGCACCAGCTTCTGCGCGGTCCCGGCGGCCAGCCTGGTCGAACCGGCGACCACCTCGGCACCGACCGCCACCTCGATCGCCACGTCGGCCAGCGCGGCCAGCGGCGAACCCGCCACGTTGGTCACCGTGACCACCTCGGCACCCACCTGCCGGGCGCTGCGGGCGATGGCGCAGGTGTAGGGCGTGCGGCCGCTCGCCGCGACCGCGATGACGGCATCCAGCCCGGTCACCGCCAGCTCGGCGAAGTCGGTCAGGGCGAGGTCGGTGTCGTCCTCGGCCTGATCGGTGCCGACCAGGTGCCCGGAGCCGCCACCGGCCACCCGGGCCTGGATGCGCTCCGCCGGGATGCCGTACGTCCCCGGTACCTCGACCGCCTCTTGCACGGCCAGCCGCCCGGAGGCGCCGGCGCCGAAGAGCAGCAGCCTGCCGCCGCCCTCATAAGCCCGGGTGAGCAGATCCACCGCCCGGGTGATCTGCGGCTGCGCCGAGCGCACCACCCCGGCGACGTGTTCCTGACCGGCGAGCACGGCGCTGACGGCGTCGTCGGTGTCCAGCAGGTCGAGATCGGGTGGGCCCGGCAACGGAGCGTCCCGCACGACCGACAGTGGCTCGTCGGTGAGTGGCACGTCGGTGAGCGGCACGCTCACCACGTCTCGGTCACCTTCGACAGGCCGCGCGGCGCGTCCGGATCACCGCCGCGCTCCAGGGCGACGTGCATCGCGAGCAACTGCAGCGGCAGGATCTCGAGGATCGGCTGCAGCTGCTCGGGAACACCGGACGTCACCACCGGCAGGGTACGAACCGGCATGCCCTGCTGACTCTCGGGCACTCCCCCGACGACGAGCAGGTCGGCCTCGCGCTGCCGCAGCCGCTCCAGGACCGGCACCATCGCCTGACCGCCCGGGCCCGGCGTCACCACGGCAATCACCGGCAGCTCCGCGTCGATCATCGCCATCGGCCCGTGCAGCAGGTCCGCGCCGGAGAACGCCTGCGCGCCCAGGTACGACGTCTCCATCAGCTTCAGCGCGGCCTCTCGGGCCGTCGGGTACGAGAACCCCCGCGCGGTGGTCACCAGTCGATTGGCGAAGCGATACCTTGCCGCGGCCTCGACCACGCCGGGCTCCAGGGCCAGCGTCGCGTCGGCCGCGTCCGCCAGCGCGGCCACCTCAGCACCGAGCGCACCCGTACCCGATTCGGCCAGTGGCGAGAGCAGCAGGTACAGCGCCAGCAATTCGGCGGTGTAGGTCTTGGTGGCGGCCACCGCCAGCTCCGCGCCTGCCCGCACGTCGACGGAGAACTCGGCCGCCCGCGCGAGCGCCGACGCGGCGTTGTTGGTGACCGCGACGGTGGTCGCGCCGCACTCGCGGGCGGCGGTCAGCGAATCGATCAGATCGGGAGAGCCGCCGGACTGGCTGACGGCCAGGAACAGGACGTCGGTCAGCCGCGGCCGCGCTCCGTAGACGGTCATCGACGAGGGCGACACCAGACCGGCGGGCAGGCCCAGCCGGACCTCGACCAGGTACTTGGCGTACAGCGCGGCGTGGTCCGAGGTTCCGCGGGCCGCGAGCAGCACGAACCGGTGCCGGCGCCGGCCGATTTCGGCGGCGACCGACGCGATGTCGGCGCCTCCGTCGGTTACGATCCGGCGGAGCATGGCGGGCTGCTCGGCGATCTCGGCCTTCATCAGTCGGCCTGGCTGCTGATCCACCGGCTGTATCTCCCCTTGCGCGTCAGTTATCCACTATTCGAATTGGACTAGACAAATTAGTAGCGTGGCTCATCATCGGTTCGAAGTCAATGGTATAGACCACTGCGTCGGCGAGATGGGATACCGGCCTAAGCGCGCCCAGGAAGGACAGCCGTGATCGAAGACCAACGACGAGAACCGAAATACTACCTCGTCAAGCGGCACCTGCTGGAGCTGATCGCCGAGTATCCCGCCGGTACCCCGGTGCCGACCGAGCGTGAGCTCGCCGAGCTGCTCATCACCTCGCGTACCACAGTCAGGCAGGCGCTGAGTGAACTCGTCACTGAGGGCCGGCTGGTCCGCCGGCAGGGCTCGGGGACCTACGTGGCCGAGCCGAAGCTGGCATGGCCGCTGCAGATGTCGAGCTTCACCGAGCAGGCGGAATCCTCGGGACTGAAGGTCGAAACCACCCTGGTATCGGCCGAGCGGGTGCCGGCCACAGCCGAGATCGCCGAGCTGCTGCGGCTCAAAGTCGGCGCGCAGGTGCATCGGATCGAGCGGCTGCGCGTGGTCAACGGCTCGCCGATGGCGCTGGAGCAGTCGCACCTGTCAGCGCGCCGGTTTCCCGGCCTGGCGAAGTCCCTGCGCCAGACCAGCTCGCTGTACCGGGTGCTCAAAGAGGAGTGGGGGGTTACCGCGGTCGACGCCGTCGAGACCATCGAGACCGCTCCCGCGTCGCCGCGCGAGGCGGGATTGCTCGCCACCGACACCGGTGCGCCGATGCTGATCCTGTCGCGGCACAGCATGGACGCCGAGGGCGTGCCCGTCGAGTGGGTCCGCAGTTGGTACCGCGGTGACCGTTACACCTTCGTCGCCCGGCTCGGCGCGCCCGGCTCCTCGTCCTGAGAGCCCTTTCCGTACAACCGACGCCTAGACAACCGGCGCCTGGCGCGCGTGCGTGGCGAACATCGGCAACACACAGCGTGGTTTAGATTTTGACCCGTCCTTTTACCTAGGAAGGCCGTCATGTCTGATACCCCTCGACCCCGGCTATCGCCCGGTGTCGCCGTCCTTGTCGGGATTCTGCTCGCCATCCCGGTGCTGGCGCTGCTGATCGTCCCGATCTATGCAAGAAGAGGTCCCGAGCTCTGGGGCTTCCCGTTCTTCTACTGGTATCAGATGCTCTGGGTACTGCTCAGCGGCCTGTTCACCGGGTCCGCGTACCTGCTCGTCGACCGCGACCGCAAGCGGGTGAACCGATGAACGGCACACACTCGGCAGTGACACTGGCAGCCGGCACCAAGGTGGACGGCGTCGCCCTCGGCGTCCTGCTGTTCTTCTTCGTCCTGGTGACGATCGGCGGCTTCTGGGCGGCCAACTGGCGGCGCACCGGCGCACCTGCCTCGCTGGAGGAATGGGGTCTGGGTGGCCGCAGCTTCGGCACCGTCGTCACCTGGTTCCTGCTGGGCGGCGATCTCTACACCGCCTACACGTTCATCGCGGTCCCGGCTGCCATGTATGCGACCGGAGCGGTATCCGGCTTCTTCGCCATCGCGTACACGATCCTGATCTATCCGATCGTCTTCGTCTTCATGCCCCGGATGTGGTCGGTCTCGCACAGCTTGGGCTACGTCACCGCCGCGGACTTCGTCCGGGGACGGTTCGACTCCAGGCTGCTCGCGCTGGCCGTGGCGGTCACCGGGATCGTCGCGACCATGCCCTACATCGCGCTTCAGCTTGTCGGCATCCAGGCCGTGATCGACACCATCGGCATCGGCGGTCGCGGCAACGCCTTCGTCCGCGACCTGCCCTTGCTCATCGCCTTCGCCGTGCTGGCCGCGTACACGTACTCGTCCGGGCTCCGCGCGCCGGCGATCATCGCCTTCGTCAAGGACAGCCTGGTCTACCTGGTCATCGCCGTGGCGACCGTGTACGTCGGGGTGCACGTCGGCTTCCACCACCTGTTCCAGGCCGCCGAGACCAAGATGGCCACCAAGACGAAGACCGGCGCGCCGACCGGCGTGTTCATCCCCGCGTCCAACAACTACTGGGCGTACTCCACGCTGGCGCTCGGGTCCGCGCTCGCGCTCTTCATCTATCCGCACTCGATGACGGCCGTGCTGTCGGGCAAGTCGCGCAACGTGATCCGGCGCAACACCTCGATCCTGCCGGTCTACTCGCTGATGCTGGGGCTGCTGGCGCTGCTCGGGTACGCCGCCATCGCGTCGAAGACCTCGATCATCGGCAGCGACGGCAAGCCGAATCCGCAACTGGCGGTGCCGCACTTCTTCCGCGACGAGTTCCCGAGCTGGTTCGCCGGAGTCGCGTACTCGGCCATTGCCATCGGCGCCCTGGTGCCGGCCGCAATCATGTCGATCGCCGCGGCCAACCTGTTCACGCGCAACATCTACCGGGAGTACCTGGCCAAGGGGGCCTCGCCCAAGCACGAGGCCCAGGTCTCGAAGATCACGTCGCTGGTCGTCAAGTTCGGCGCGCTGATCTTCGTGCTGGCTCTGGACAAGCAGAACGCGATCAACCTGCAACTGCTGGGCGGCGTGTGGATCCTGCAGACTCTGGTCGCGGTGGTGATCGGTCTCTACACCCGGTGGCTGCACCGCTGGGCACTGCTCGCCGGCTGGGCCGTCGGCATGGTCTACGGAACGGTCGCGGCCTATCACCAGAAGTCTGCCGCGACGCGCCACTTCGGCGGCTCGATCGCAACCTTCCCGTACACGCACACGAAGGTGTACATCGCGATCTCGGCTCTGGTGCTGAACGTGGTGGTCGCGGTGGTGGGAACGTTGATCCTGCGCGCGATCAAGGCGCCGGCGGGCACGGACCACACGGTGCCGGCGGACTACTACTCCGAGGCCGCCGCTCCGGCCGAGGCCGTTCCAGGCACGGACGGCGGGCTCGCCGAGCCGGCGCCAGCCCGGCGACAGTAGGCACGAGCCGGCGCGGACCGGCGACAATAGGCACGAGCCGGCGCCAGCCCGGCGACAGTAGGTACCAGCCGGCGCGGACCGGGCTTCACACTCTGCTGAGCAGATCGGACGCGATCTGCTCAGCAGAGCTGTTTCTGGCCCGCGCGTGTCCCGTCCCGGCCCACATTGCGAGCACGGAGGCGTCCCCGGCCGCCGCACCGGCACGCCGCAGCGGCGCTGTCAGCGCGTGCACGTCGGGATAGGCGGCCGGAGCTTCGGCCCCGTAGCGCAGCAGGAACTCGTTGACGAGCGCTCGCGCCGGCCGACCGGTGAAGGCCCGGGTCACAGCGGTTCTCGCGCCCGGAGCGGTCAACGCCACCCGGTGCGCGGACGAGGCGCCGGACTCGGACGAGGCGAGGAACGCCGTGCCGACCTGGCCGGCCACGGCACCGGCCCGCAGTGCCGCGCCCAGCTCAGCGGCCGACGAGATGCCGCCGGCCGCGATCATCGGAAGTGGGCTGACCTCGCGCACCGCCGCCAACAGCTCTGCCAGCGGCAGCGTGGACCCGGGATAGTTACCGAACGTGCCGCGGTGACCGCCGGCGACGGCGGCCTGCACGCAGAGCGCGTCCATGCCGGCCTGGGTTGCCGCCCTGGCCTCGGCGGGGTTGGTCACCGTCGCGATCAGCACGCTGCCCACTGCTCGTAGCGCTGCCAGTGCGGCCTCGGGCGGCAGGCCGAAGGTGAAGCTCACGGCGGCAACCGGATCGGCCGTCAGGACGGCCACCTTGCCGGTGAACCAGTCGTCGACCCGGACCGCTGACCCCAGTTCCACGCCCAACCGGCGCGCCTCGGGTTCGAGAGCCCGCGCATAGGCGGCAATCGCCTCGGGACGGCGCTCGAATTCGTCCGCCGGGACGAAGAGATTGACACCGAACGCGCTGGAGCCGGCCCGCTTCAGCGCGGTGAGCTTGTCGGCCAGCTGTTCAGGAGTCTGGTAACCCCCCGGCCAGAACCCGAGAGCACCACCGCGCGAGGCCCCCCGCAGGAGCTCTGGAGTACTGATCCCACCGGCCATCGGGGCGAGGATCAGCGGCGTGCGAAGCAGTCGAGTGAATGCGAGCGGGTCCGGCATGGCGCCGACCTCAGTCGGCGCGGTACTCCACCGAACCGGTCTCGATGACGACCTCGGTCAGCCGGACGCGGATCCGGGACTTGAGGCTCGCCGGGGCGACATCGCCGCCGCAGCTTCGGGCCACCAGCACCTTCACGTCCTGCTCGAGGCCGAACCGCCGCAGGCATGGCCCACAATCGTCGAGGTGGCTACGGATCCGCTGGCGTACCGCGGGATCGGTCTCATCGTCGAGGTACAGGTATACGTCGGCGAGTACCTCGTCACAATCCATTCCGCCAGGACCGAAGCCGGTCATGACTTGCCTCCTTCGGCATCGACCGAGCTCGCGGAGCCTGTCTTGACCAGTCCCCTGCCGCGCGCGTAGTCGGCGAGCTGCACCTGCAACTGCTTGCGGCCGCGGTGCAACCGGGACATGACCGTGCCGATCGGCGTGTCCATGATCTCGGCTATCTCTTTGTAAGCGAAGCCCTCGACATCGGCGAGGTAGACAGCGAGCCGGAAATCCTCCGGCAAGGACTGCAGGGCATCCTTGACGTCGGAGTCCGGCAGGTGATCCAGCGCCTCCATCTCGGCGGACCGGAGCCCGCTCGAGCTGTGGGATTCCGCCGCGTGCAGCTGCCAGTCCTCGATCGTGTCCGAACTCGACTGCTGCGGCTGGCGCTGCTTCTTGCGGTAGGTGTTGATGAAGCTGTTGGTGAGAATGCGGTACAGCCACGCCTTGAGGTTCGTGCCCTCTTGGAACTGGTGGAACGCGGCGAAGGCCTTGACGTACGTCTCCTGCACCAGGTCCTCGGCGTCAGCCGGGTTGCGCGTCATCCGCATTGCCGCGGCGTACAGCTGGTCGAGGAATGGTAGAGCGTCACGCTCGAACCGGGCTCGACGCTCCTCGACACTCTCCTCGGCCACTGTCGTACCTTTCGTCTCGACTGCCGGATCAGGATTGCGGTCCGGCTCCTGCGAGCTTACGGGTGCGGTAACGGCCACGTCGCGATCGGCTGCCCGTACGGTGACCCGTCCGGGATGGTCCAGCACCAGCATGGTGGCTCCTTCGCCTGTGCGGCGTTCTCGTGATTCGGATACCAGAACGCGGCGGCTCACCCCATCCATTCCCTCTAGCTGACGAGCAGCTCCTCGCCCCGCACCGAGACGATGTCGCCGCGCATCAGCTGCCGGCCCCGCCGGTTCTCGACCTCGCCGTTGACCAGCACGCTGCCCTCGCCGAGCAGCAGCTTGACGTCGGAGCCGACCTCGACCGCGTCGGCGAGCTTGAGGAACTGGCCCAGCCGGATGATTCCCTCTCGAGTGCTCACTTCGCGCATGCCCTTCATCATCGCTCATCTGCGCAGGGGCGTTGGGGTCGGCCGCGGGCGGCCGGTTCTTGAGACAACGCCGGCGTGGCACGATCTTGGAATGAGTGGTGGCACCCCGGCGACCGCACGCCTGGACCAGGCGAAGGTCGCGTACACGCTGCATCCCTACACCCATGACGCCCGCGCGCAGTCCTACGGCGACGAGGCCGCCGCCGCGCTCGGCGTCGACCCGCGCCGGATCTTCAAGACCCTGATCGCCACGGTGGACGGAAAGCTGGTCTGCGCCGTGGTCCCGGTCGCGGCGATGCTGAGTCCGAAGGCCCTCGCCGCGGCCGTCGGCGGCAAGCGCGCAGAACTCGCCGAACCGGCCCAGGCCCAACGCGCCACCGGCTACGTGCTCGGCGGCATCAGCCCGCTGGGGCACAAGACCCGGATTCCGGTCATCGTCGACGAGTCCGCGCTGGGTTTTCCGAGCGTCTTCGTGTCCGCGGGCAAGCGCGGCCTCCAGGTCGAGCTGGCGCCGGCGGATCTGGTGTCGCTGACCGCCGCGACGACCGCCCCGGTCGCGACTACCTGAAGTCCTCTTCGCGGTGCTCCGCCGGCGAGCGCTCCTCGGCCCGTCCGGATTCGGACCGGCGCAGGTCCACCCGACGGATCTTGCCGCTGATGGTCTTGGGTAGCTCGGCGAACTCCAGCCGCCGAATTCGCTTGTACGGCGCGAGGTGCTCACGGCAGAACGCCAGGATCTCACCGGCCAGCTCGGCCGAGGGCTCCCGCCCGGCGGCCAGCACCACGTAGGCCTTGGGAACGGACAGCCGGATCGGGTCCGGCGCCGGAACGACGGCGGCCTCCGCCACGGCCGGGTGCTCGATCAGCACGCTCTCGAGTTCGAACGGGCTGATCCGGTAGTCGCTGGACTTGAACACGTCGTCGGTGCGGCCGACGTAGGTGAGGTAGCCGTCGGCGTCCACCGAGGCGACGTCGCCGGTGTGGTAGAGCCCGTGTGCCATGGCGGCCTCGTTGCGCTCCGGATCGTCGCGGTAGCCCACCATCAGCCCGACCGGCCGCTCCGCCAGGTCCAAGCAGATCTCGCCCTCGGCGCCGGGGCCGGTCTGCCGCTCCCCGGTGACCGGATCGGCGAGGACGACGCGGTAACCGGGCAGCGGCCGGCCCATCGAGCCCGGCTTGAGCGGCTCGCCGGGCGGATTGCCGATCTGGCAGGTCGTCTCGGTCTGGCCGAAGCCGTCCCGGATGGTCAGGCCCCAGGCCCGCTTGACCTGATCGATGACCTCGGGGTTCAGCGGCTCGCCGGCGGCGACGAGTTCGCGCAGCGGCAGCTGCCACCGGGTGAGGTCCTGCTGGACCAGCATCCGCCACACGGTGGGAGGCGCGCAGAACGTCGTCACCCCGGCGTCGCGCAGCACGTCCAGCATCCGGGCGGCGTCGAACCGGGCGTAGTTGAACAGCACCACGGTGGCGCCGGCGTTCCACGGCGCGAAGAAGCACGACCAGGCGTGCTTGGCCCAGCCCGGTGACGAGACGTTGAGGTGGACGTCGCCCGGCTGCAGGCCGATCCAATACATCGTCGACAGATGGCCGACGGGGTAGCTCAGGTGGGTGTGCTCCACCAGCTTGGGCTGCGAGGTGGTGCCCGAGGTGAAGTACAGCAGCAGCGGGTCCATTCCCGCGGTCGGCGCATCGGGGATGAACGGGCTGTCATGGCCCTCGAAATCGGCGTACGCCAACCAGCCCGGCACCGGCTCACCGACGGCCACCGGAAGGAACGGGGCGGGGTCAAACCCCGAGCCGGCAGCTCCGGAGCCCCCAGCTCCGAAGCCGCCGGTCAGGTCGGACCGGCTGATCACCGCGCCGACCGCGCCCCGCTCCAGCCGGTCGGCGAGGTCCTCGGGCGCGAGCAGGGTCGTCGCCGGAATGATCACCGCGCCGAGCTTGGCGCAGGCCAGCATGGACTCCCACAGCTCGACCTGGTTGCCGAGCACCAGCAGCACCCGCATGCCGCGGGTGACGCCCCGGGCGGCGAGCCAACCGGCCAGTCGGGACGACCGTTCGGACAGTTCCGCAAAGGTGTAGGCCGCGACGGTGCCGTCGTCCTCGATCAGGCGCAGCCCGTCCTGCGCGCCCCGCTCGGCGGCCAGCACCCCGTCGAAGTAGTCCAGCGCCCAGTTGAACCGCTCAGGCTGCGGCCACTGGAACGCCTCGTAGGCCTGTGCGTAGTCGGCGCGGGAGCTGAGCAGCAGGTCCCGCGCGTCGAGAAAGCTGGCGAGTTCCGGGGCGTGGTCCGTGGCCGAGTCCATGGCTGGAACTCTGGCACGGCACGCCCGGGCTTGTCACCCAGGCCCACCGGACACGAGCGCGTGCGGCGCGTCGGGCCGCGGCGGGGGCAGCACGGCCAGCCAACCGGCCACCAGCTCGCCGATCTGCGCCGGGTTCCGCTTCAACGAGTGGTCGCCGGGGACCTCGCACACCAGCCGGACCGCGCGCTGCTCGTCCTCGGGCCGTGGCTCGGGCATGCCGAACGGGTCCCGGTCACCCTGCACCACCAGTACCGGCACCCGCACCGCGTCCAGCTCGCCCAACCGGGACTTCTCCGGTTTGCCTGGTGGGTGCACCGGAAACGCCAACGCGACGACCGCCGTCGCGGTGGGTGACACGGATTCGTCCACGGCGGCACGGCAGGCCACCCGGGCGCCGGAGGAGCGGCCGGCGAAGATGAACGCCAGGGTGGCGAGGGCCTTCCGCCTGCCCAGGGCCGCGACCACGGCAGCCCACCCGATGTCCAGGGTGGCCGCCGCCGGAGGCGCCTTCTTGCCTGCGACCCGATACGGCTGGGTAACCCGTGCGACGCTGATGCCCGCGCTGACGCAGGCATCTCGGACGGCCAGCAGATCAGGGGCTTCGACGGAGCCGCCCGCGCCGTGACCCAGTACCAGCAGTGTGGACGCACCCGGCGCCAGGTCCAGGTCCACGCCCGCATCCCCGGCCGGCGTGGCGATCATCAGCCGGCGCACCAGAACGGTTCCATGGCTTGCGCCTGCCGATCCCGGCGTCGCCCTGCTCACGGCCGCGTCTCTCGTGCGGTCATGTCTTCAAGAGCTAGCGGTAGAACGTCGTCGTGATCGTCATCGACAGCTTCGATCAGTTCGGGACCGTTGTTCTTGACGTTGCCAACCGCTTTCGAGACAGGCCGGGGCTCCAGATGCGGCTCGGGCATCGTGTCGAGCAGGCGCTGGGCAACGAGTGGATCGGCTACCTCGCAGTCGAGCCATTGCTCTCGCAACTCGGGTGGGACGAGCACGGGGCAGCGGTCATGGATCGCGCCGAGCAGGTCCGTGGCCGGTCGAGTGATGATCGTGCAGGTCCAGAGCCACCGGTTCGGGTCATCGTCGGGCAGTGTGTCGTCCCGCCAGATCTCGTAAAGACCGGCCATCGCGAGCGTCCGATCGTTGGGGTCGTGCAGGAAGTACGGGATCTTGCGACCGCCGTCGTGCTTCCATTCGTAGTAGCCCAGGGACGGCGCCAGGCAACGTCTGCGCGCGGCCGCGGTTCGGAAGGCCGGCTTGCTGGCCACCGTCTCGCTGCGAGCATTGATCATCCTGGCGCCACCGGTGCGTGACTTGGACCAGCTGGGCACGAGCCCCCACTGGACGGTGCGCAGCTGGCGGACGGGCCGGGCGTCTCTGTCGCCGGTCGGGTGACGCCGCATCACCACCGGTACCGGATCGGTCGGCGCGACGTTCCACGACACCGGGAGCTCCTCGTCCGGCGTCTCCTCGACATCGAACTCGTCCACCAGGTCGTCGGTCGAGGCGACGTTGACGTAACGACCGCACATGGGCTCAGTGTGCGCTCCGGCATCGCCGGCCAGCTCGTGGGGTTCGGCCGCCAGCTCGTCGAGCCCGTCCGAGTCGGAGTTCGTCGAGACGTACCGGGGCGCACATGGGACCGCCGGTACCGGCAGACTGTGGGCATGGCGGCAGCGAGAACAGGAAGCACCTCAGCAGACCTGCGGGCGGCCGGAAGGAGCTGAGGCACGAATGGCTCAGCGCGACACCCGACGCCTGGACGAGGACGACGTCCGCAACCGCCCCACCCGCTACGGCAGCAGGGCCCGGACGAAGCAGCGTCCGGCGCACGAGGACGCCGCCAGCGGCATGGTGGTGACCGTCGACCGGGGCAGGTTCACCGTGCTGCTCAACGACAGCGGCGTCCAGCTGACCGCCATGCGCGCGCGGGAGCTGGGCCGGACCGCCATCGCGGTGGGCGACCAGGTCGGCGTGGTGGGCAACCTCACCGGCGAGCCTGACACGCTGTCGCGGATCGTCCGGGTCAACGAGCGGCGGACCGTGCTGCGCCGGACGGCCGACGACAACGACCCGTACGAGCGGGTCATCGTCGCGAACGCCGATCAGCTGCTGATCGTCACCGCGCTGGCCGACCCGCCCCCCGTGTTCGGGCTGATCGACCGGTGCGTGGTTGCCGCGCTCACCGCCGGCCTGGAGCCGATCCTGCTGCTCACCAAAGCCGATCTGGCGTCGCCGGACGTGGTGCTGCGCAACTACGCCGAGCTGGACATCCCCGCCATCGTGACCTCGCGCGGAGCGGACCTGGACGCCATCCGGGCCATCCTCGACGGCAAGGTCACGGTGTTCGTCGGGCACTCCGGGGTGGGCAAGTCCACGCTGGTGAACGCTCTGGTGCCCGGGGCGTTACGCAGCACCGGCGTGGTCAGCGGCATGGGCAAGGGCCGGCACACCTCCACGTCGGTGTTCGCCCTGGCGTTGCCACCGCCCCAGCGGGGCTGGGTCATCGACACTCCGGGGGTCCGGTCGTTCGGGCTGGCCCACGTCAGCGCCGACGATGTGCTGTGGGCGTTTCCGGATCTGGAGGGCGGCGCCGTGCAGTGCCCCGGCAGCTGCGAGCACCTGTCGGCGGCGGACGGCTGCCGGCTGGACGCCTGGGTCGAGCAGGGGCATTCCAGCCCGGCGCGGCTGGAGGGATTCCGGCGCCTGCTGTCCAGCCGGACCGATCTCGGCGGGGCGGTCACGCCGCCGAGCTGAAGTTGGTTGGGCCGCTCGGTTGTGACCGCCCGTCAGGCGGTCCGGCGGAGGTACTCCCCCAGCACCGTGACGGCCTGCTCGATCTCCTCCGTGGCTCCGGCGAACGACAGCCGGGCGAAGCTGCCGCCGGTCGCGGTGTCGAAGTCCATGCCGGGAGCCAGCGCGACGCCGGTGTCGGCCAGCACCGTGCGCACCCAGCTCAGCGAGTCGGTGGTGTAGTCGCTGACGTCGGCATAGATGTAGAACGCCCCGTCCGCGGGGGCGAAGCGGGACAGGCCGATGGCGGGCAGTGCATCCAGCAGCAGGTCCCGGTTACGCCGGTAGCGAGCCACGTTGAGGTCCAGCTCGGCGTAGGCGTCGAACGCGGACACGGCGGCCAACTGCGACAGCGCCGGCGGGCAGATGGAGTAGTTGCCGGCCAGCCGGTCCACCGCCTCGACCAGGTCATCCGGCACCAGCAGCCACCCCAGCCGCCAGCCCGTCATGGAGAAGTACTTCGAGAACGAGTTCACCACGATGGGCGCGCGGCTGAACTGCCACGCGCACGCTCCCGGCGAGGTGTAGGTGATGCCGTGGTACAGCTCGTCCGAGATCAACCGGACCCCGCGCTCGTCACACCACGCGACGATCTCGGCCAGCCGCGCGCGGTCGATCATCGCCCCGGTCGGGTTGGCCGGCGAGCCGACGATGAGGCCGGCCGGCACCGGGTCCAGCGCCTCGAGGCCTGCGATGGTGGGCAGGTACCCGTCGGTCGCGCCGCAGTCGAACTCCCGCACGACACAGCCGAGGCTCGCCAGGATATTGCGGTACGCGGGATAGCCGGGACGGGCCATCGCCACCGTGTCGCCAGCGTCGAAGGCCGCCAGGAACGCGGCGAGGAAGCCATTGGACGAGCCGGTGGTCACCACCACGTTCTCGGCGGAGACGTCGATGCCGTACCAGGACCGGGTGTGCTCGGCGATCGCCTCCCGAAGCGGCGGGATGCCCAGCGCCGCGGTGTAGCCGATCTTGTCCTCGGCCAGTGCCCGCTGAGCCGCGGCGCGCACCGGCGCGGGGGCCGACGTCGCGGGTTGGCCGGCCGCGAGGTTGTACACCGACAGTCCGGCGGCGCGGCGTTGCTCCGCAGCCGCGAACACCCGCATGACGTAGAACGGCGACACCGCCGAACGCGCCGACGCACCCGCGGAGCTGATGGCGGGCGTCATCGCGGCGTTCACACCGACCCTCCGCATCGCCAATACTCGCCGTGGTCGCGGGCCAGCAGGCCTTCCTCGACCAGGTACCTTCGCAACGCCGCCACGTCGGGGTTCCAGGCGCGCACGGTGTCGTTGATCGCTGGCTCGGAGTACCGCACCCCCGGCTCGAACGCCGCCACCAGATGGTCGAGCAGCAGGCTCCGCTTCACTCCGGTGCGCGGGATGACCGGCAGCCATCCACTCGAAAGGATGGAGGTGAGCACCTTGCGCGTTGCAGGGTCCGGCACCGCCGCGAAGGATGTCGGATCGGCGAGCGTCTTGGCCCGCTCCTGCGCGGTGTGCACATCAGCCATCCGACGACGATAGCGTGCTGGACGTGAGCACCGACAAGCCTTTTCACTCCGAGCACTCTGAGCCGGCCACTGACGTTGCGACGGACCCCGCCACTGACGTTGCGACCGACCCCGCCGCTGATCTGGCCCTCGCCCTGGAGCTGGCGCGCCTGTCGGACACCATCACGACAGAGCGGTTCCGGGCGCGGGACCTGGTCGTAGGGAGCAAGCCCGACCTGACGCTGGTGACCGACGCGGACCAGGCGGTCGAGCGCGCGATCCGGGAGCGGCTGGCAGCCGAGCGTCCCGGTGACGCGTTCTTCGGCGAGGAGTTCGGAATCACCGGGAAGGGGCCGCGCCGCTGGGTGGTGGATCCCATCGATGGCACCAGCAACTTCGTCCGGGGCGTACCGGTCTGGGCGACCCTCATCGCCCTGCTCGTGGACGACCAGCCGGTGCTCGGCGTCGTCAGCGCCCCGGCGCTGGGCCACCGCTGGTGGGCCGCTCGGGGGCACGGGGCGTTCGGGCAGGCGGCAGGCGGCGAGCCCCGGGCGCTGCGGGTGTCTCAGGTCGACACGCTGGCCGACGCCAGCCTGTCGTACGCCTCGCTGAATGGCTGGGCCGACCGCGGCCGCCTCGACGCCTTTCTGCAACTCACCGAGCAGGTGTGGCGGACCCGGGGGTACGGCGACTTCTGGTCCTACATGCTCGTCGCCGAGGGAGCGGTCGACCTGGCGGCCGAGCCAGAGTTGTCTCTCTGGGACATGGCCGCGCTGGAACCGATCGTGACCGAGGCCGGTGGACGGTTCACCGGGCTGAATGGCGTGGACGGGGTGCAGCAGGGGAACGCCGCGGTCTCCAACGGGGTCCTGCACTCGGCGCTGCTCGCGGCGATCGGCGACTGACGAGCCGGTGAGGTCAGCCATGGGCGCGTCTGATTGCGTCAGCGGCGGTCACATCGCGCCAGCGGCAGGCCATATCGTCTCAGCGGTGGGTCAGGTCGGGCACGACCTCGGCATTCGGCAGCTCGGCCAGCAGCCGGCCGTCGAGCAGCAGCTTGGACCGGCGGACGCCGCTGCCGACGACCACCGCTCCGGCCTTGACCACCTCCTGCGCGATGAGAATGCGCCAGTCCGCGGGCAGTCCGACCGGAGTGATCCCGCCGTACTCCATCGAGGTCAGCGAGACGGCGTCATCCATCGCGGCGAACGAGGCTTTGCGCACGTCGAGAATCCGCCGCACCGCGCCGTTGACGTCGGCTCGGTCCGTCGCCAGGACCACGCAGGCGGCGTAGCGGACCTGGCCGTCCCGCTTGCCTGCGAGCACGACGCAGTTGGCGGACTCGTTCATGCCGACTCCGTACCGCTCGCAGAACTGGGCGGTGTCAGCCAGGTCGGGATCGATCTCGCAGACGCTGACCTGCGCCGCCGACGGCCACGAACCGAGGAACCGCGCGACCGGCGCCGCTAGCAGGTCCGGCCGGGATAGGGCATTCGACCAGGACAGCTGATCCGACCGGGACGGCTGAGAGCTGCACGCCGCTGCTTCATCGCTCATGCCTCGCACTCTGCCAGGCCGCCTGGCAGCCCGGCACCGCCGGTCACGACGGCTCAGTAACGCTCGCCGGGTGGTGACCCAGTCAGTAACCCTCCGCCGGTGCCGACATCATGGCGAAGGAGGCTCCCTGGGTGTCGGTCACAATGGCCATCCGTCCCTGCGGGGTGTCCCAGGGAGGCCGGATCACGCTGCCACCGAGGCGGACAGCCTGATCGACTGCCTGGTCGGTGTCCTCGACGGCGAAGTAGACCGACCAGTGCGCGCCGGTCGCATCAGCGGATTCCGCTATCTCGCCGAGGCCACCGGCCACCCGGCCCTCGACCTGAAACGTCGCGTACTTGAACGTCTCGTCGGACATGTCGTCGTAGTCCCAGCCGAAGACCTTCTGGTAAAACCCCTTGTTGACAACCCAGTCGGTGCTCATGTTCTCGGTCCAGATCACCGTGCCGGGCTCGTTGGCGATGGTGTAACCAGTGTGCTTGCCGGCCTGCCACAGCCCGAACATCGCGCCTGCCGGATCGGTGGCCAGCGCCATCTTTCCGAGGTCCGCGACGTCCATCGGGTCCGCCACGACATTCCCACCGCTGGCGGTGACCTTCGCGGCGACGCCGTCGATGTCGGCGACGGCGAAATAGGTGGTCCAGGCGGCGGGCTCGCCGGCCGTCATCTGCGGGGTGATCCCGGCTGCGTACCGGCCCTTCTTGAAGGCGTTGGAGTATCCGCCGAACTCGGGCGGCCCAGATTCCACGGACCAGTCGAACAGGCCCTCGTAGAAGAGCCTCGCGGAGTCGACGTCGCCGACGGCGACGTCCACCCAACAGGGGGTTCCGGGAGCCCAAGCAGTGTCGCGAGTGGACATGGTTGCTGCCTTTCGAGAGGAGGATTGCCTACCTCGCACAGGCTTCCACTCACCACTGACAAGTCCTAGCCAACCTCTGCCCAGTTCCAGCCAACGGCCACCAGCTGCTCGGCCGCAGAGAGCTCAGCTCCCGCGCACCTCCACACCCCGCCAGAACGCCACCCGATCGGCGATCTCGGCGGCAGCCGGCTTGGGTTCCGGGTAATACCAGGCCGCGTCCTCGTTGACCGCGCCGTCGACCTTCACCGAGTAGTACGACGCGGTGCCCTTCCACGGGCAGACGCTCGTCAGGTCGGACTCGACCAGCACGCCCTCGCGCACCGAATCCAGCGGAAAGTAATGGTTGTTCTCCACCACGACGGTGTCGTCACTCTCGGCGATGACCGTCCCGTTCCACACTGCTTGCATGCTCATACCATCCAGAATGCCACGCTGAGCACGCCGACCGGAATGCTGTGCCGGCAGGCCGACCGGAATGTCCTGTCGGCAGGCCGACCGGAATGTCCTGTCGGCAGGCCGACGTAAGGTTCTGCCGGTGTCCACGCCACCGCTGCCCATGCTGCACCCGCAGCCACCCTCGGCCGAGCGGCGGCTGAGCTGGCGGCAGCACCGACAGCTGCGCCACGAGCCGTACGGCCTTGAGATTGCCACGGTGCACGTCGACGGGCGTGAGGTGCGGTCGCTGTCGACCGGGGAGCGGACCGCCGCGCCCGAGCTGGTGTTCATCCCTGGCATGGGCTCCCCCGGCTACCTGGCCCCGTGGGCTCGCCAGAGCGCCGCGTGGACCCGCGCCACGATCCTGGACCTGCCTGGCTGGCACCATCGCCGGGCTCGCTCCTGTGCCCCGTCGCTGGACGGGGTCGCCGTGGCGACCGCACGGTGGCTGCAGGTCACCGGACGGACCGATGTCGTCCTGGTCGGACACTCGACCGGGTCCCAGTCCGCGCTGCGGGTCGCGCTGCTGGTGCCGGAGCGGCTGCGCGGGGTGGTGCTGGCCGGACCGACCTTCGAGCCCGGCACCCGGACGCTGGGCCGGGTGCTGCGGCGGTCCCCGACCCTCGTCCGCGAAGCGCCCGGCGAGGTTCCGGCCGTCCTGCCGTCCTACCTGCGCAGTGGCGGCCTGCCGCTGCTGCGCTTGCTGCTGGCGGCGTTGCCGGACCGGCCCGAGGATGTCATCGCCGACGTGCGGCCGCCGATGCTGGTGATGACCGGGCAGGACGACGGCTTCGCTCCACCGGACTGGGCACGGCGGCTGGCCACCCTGGCCGACGCGCCCTGCGTGGTGCTGCCCGGCGCACACAACTCCTGTTACCCCTTTCCGCTGCAGTCAGACGATGCGATCCGGCTGGCGGTGGCGGGCTGGACGGCGGACACCGCAGCCACGGTGAGCCTGGCGGATGGGTCACATCGCGGCGAGTTGCCGCTCAGCGCGGCCAGCACATACCTTCGACCAAACGCCGCAACCGGAAGCGAGATCGAGCGTGACTGAGGACAACCCTGCCCAGAACACCACCTTCGCCAGCAATGGCGGCCAGGCGCACGGCTACCTCGCGGTGCCGGCGAGCGGCAGCGGCCCGGGCGTGATCGTCATCCAGGAGTGGTGGGGCCTCACCGACCACATCGTCGACATCGCCGACCGGCTCGCGGCCGAGGGCTTCGTCGCGCTGGCACCGGACCTGTTCGGTGGCAAGACCACCCACGACTCCGACGAGGCCGGCAAGCTGATGTCCGAGCTGCCGGTCGACAAGGCGGCCCAGGACCTCGCCGGAGCGGTCGACTTCCTGCTCGACCACGAGGCTGTCACCTCGAGCAAGGTCGGCGCGGTCGGTTTCTGCATGGGCGGCGGCTTCGTGCTGATGCTGGCGACGCAGCAGGGCGACCGGATCGGCGCGGCCGTTGCGTTCTACGGGGTCGGTCCGGCGGTTCCGTCGCAGTACGCCGGGATCACCGCCGCCGTGCAGGGCCACTACGGCGAGCGGGACGACTTCTACCCCGTCGACGACGCCCGAGCGCTCGAAGGTCAGATCCGGGCCGACTCCGGCGCCGCCGTCGACGTCGAGTTCTTCTACTACCCCGCCGGGCACGCCTTCCACAACGAGGAGAACCTCCTCGGAACCTACGACCAGGACAGCGCCGAGCTCGCGTGGCAGCGCACCGTCGGCTTCCTGAAGTCCCGGTTGAGCTGATGCCCCAGCCGACCGAGGACGAGGCCGCTCAGCTCGCGGCCCACCGTGCCGAGCTCCGCGACCGATACCTCAAGCCGGCCGCCGAGCGGCCTGCCTCCACCGCACGAGGCATTCACCATGCCGCGCTGATCTGCAGCGACCCGGAGCGGACGATCGAGTTCTACCAGGGCCTGCTTGGATTTCCGCTGATCGAGCTGGTCGAGAACCGGGACTACCCCGGCTCGTCGCACTTCTTCTTCGACCTGGGCAACTCCACGCTGCTGGGCTTCTTCGATTTTCCCGGCCTCGGGCTGCAGCCGGGTCAGGAGTCGCTCGGGTCCGTGCAGCACATCGCCATCTCGGTAGCTCCGGAGCAGCACGCGATGCTCCGGGCGCGGCTGGACGAGCGGGGAATCCCCTACGTCGGTCCGGACCGGGGCATCGAGGAATCGCTCTACCTGCGTGACCCCGACGACATCCAGATCGAGCTGCTCAGCGATGACCTGATGTACTTCGGCGGCGAGTGGCTCGACGGTCGATGACCGGGCTGCCCCTGGGGTTCGGCCTGCCCGTGTCGGGCAGTTGGGCGACCGCGGCCAACCTGGTCACCGTCGCGCGAGCCGCCGAGAGCCTTGGTTACTCGTCCCTGTGGGCCTTCCAGCGGCTGCTGCACCCGGCCGAGGGCGACTGGGGCCCGGTCTACCACGCGGTGCAGGACCCGGTGGCCACGCTGGCGCACGTGGCCGCGATCACGTCGCGGCCGCGGCTGGGGGTGGCTGTTCTCAACGCGCCCTTCTACTCCCCCGTCCTGCTGGCCAAGCAACTCAACACACTCGACGAGCTGTCGGCCGGACGGCTGGACGTGGGCCTGGGCCTGGGCTGGGCGCCCGAGGAATTCACCGCCAGCGGGGTGCCGTACGAGCGTCGCGGCGCTCGTGTCGAGGAGTTCGTCAAGTGTTTGAAGGCGATCTGGACGTCTGACGTCGTCGAGTTCGAGGGTGAGTTCTACCGCATGCCAGCGTCGAGGGTGCTGCCCGGTCCGGTCCAGCAGCCACATCCACCGCTGCTGATGGGCGGTGGCGCCGAGCGCGCGCTGCGCCGCGTCGGGCGGATAGCCGACGGCTGGATCAGCGCCAGCCGACATGACCTGCGCGGCATCGGAGCCGACATCGACACCATCCGGGCCGCCGCCCATGAGGCCGGCCGCGATCCGGCCGGACTGAGATTCATCGTCCGTGGCGTGCTGAACCTGACGGACACCGCGGCGGGTGCGGACCGCAGGCCGCTGCACGGAAGCGCTGCCCAGATTCGCGACGACTTCGACCAGCTGCACGAGCAGGGAGTGACCGAGCTGTTCATCGACCTGAACTTCGACCCGTCGATCGGCTCTGTCGAGGCGGACCCGGCCGCGTCCATGCGCCGGGCGGAGCAGGTGCTCTCGACGTTCGCGCCAGGCGCATGAGTTCGCTGATCCTGTCGGCCCGCGATCTGGAGTTCCTGATCTTCGAGTGGCTCGATGCCGAGGCCCTGCTCGACAGGCCGAGGTTCGCCGAGCACTCGCGCGGCACCTTCGACGCGGTTCTGGAGCTCAGCGAGCAGATCGCGACCCGGCACTTCGCGACGCACAACAAGTTGGCCGACGCCTGCGAGCCTCGCCTCGTGGACGGCCGGGTGCGGTTGCCGGACGAGGTTGGCACCGCGCTGGCCGCCTTTGCCGCCGCGGGCCTGCTGGCGGGCTCCTACGACGCGGACCTGGGCGGCATGCAACTGCCCAACGTGATCGCCAAGGCCGCGCTCGCGTGGTTCCAGGCCGCGAACACCGCCACCTCCGCGTACCCGTTCCTGACCATGGCCAACGCCAACCTGCTCATCGCGCACGGCGGCAAGGAACTCATCGACACCTGGGTGCGGCCGATGATCGAGGGCCGGTTCTTCGGCACCATGTGCCTGTCCGAAGCCCAGGCAGGCTCGTCGCTGGCCGACATCACCACCCGGGCCGAGCCACAGCCGGATGGCAGCTACCGGCTGACCGGCAACAAGATGTGGATCTCCGCCGGCGAGCACGAGCTGTCGGAGAACATCGTGCATCTGGTGCTGGCGAAGATCCCCGGCGGCCCGGCCGGCGTCAAGGGCATCTCGCTCTTTCTCGTTCCGAAGATCCTGCTCACCGACGACGGGCGGCCTGGCGAGCGCAACGACGTCGTGCTGGCCGGGCTGAACCACAAGATGGGGTACCGGGCCACCACCAACACCCTGCTCAACTTCGGTGAGGGAGCCTTCGAGCCCGGCGGCCGGCCCGGCGCCGTCGGATACCTCGTGGGCGAACAGCACGCGGGCCTGTCGTACATGTTCCACATGATGAACGAGGCCCGGATCGGGGTCGGCCTCGGCGCGACCGCGCTGGGCTACACCGGCTACCTGCACTCGCTGGACCACGCGCGCACCCGACTGCAGGGCCGACCGCCCGGCGACCGCAGGCCCGAGCAGCCGCAGGTTCCGATCATCGAGCACGCCGACGTCAAGCGGATGCTGCTGGCGCAGAAGTCCTACGTCGAGGGCGCGCTCGGCCTGGGGCTGTACTGCGCGCGGCTGGTGGACGAGGAGCAGACCAGCGAGAACGCCGACGCCAGGGCCGGCGCCGCCTTGTTGCTGGATGTGCTGACCCCGATCGCCAAGAGCTGGCCATCGCAGTGGTGCCTGGCGGCCAACGACCTCGCGATTCAGGTGCACGGCGGCTACGGCTACACCCGCGACTACAACGTCGAGCAGTTCTACCGCGACAACCGGCTCAACCCGATCCACGAGGGGACGCACGGCATCCAGGGCCTGGACCTGCTCGGACGCAAGGTCAGCATGCGCGGCGGCGCCGGCCTGGCCGCCCTCATCGGTGCCACGGTCGAGCGTGCCGGCCGCCGGCCCGGCGAGCTGTCCGACTTCGCGGCCGAGCTGGGGGCCGCGACAGACCGGGTGGTAGCGGTGACACGGCGGCTGTACGGGGGCAGGCGATCCGAGCGTGACGCTGGCCAACTCCTCGGTGTACCTGGAGGCTGTCGGGCACGTCGTGCTGGCGTGGATCTGGCTCGAGCAACTGCTGGCCGCCGGGAACGGCGAGGGCGCGTTCTACGAGGGCAAGCGACAGGCCGCCCGGTACTTCTTCCGGTGGGAGCTGCCGAAGACGGGTCCGCAGTTCGCGCTGCTGGAAAGCCTGGACACCACCACGAGGGACACCGACGAAGCCTGGTTCTAGGCGGTGACCGCTAATGAACTGGTTCAGTAGTTAAGTGCGGCGCCGAGCTCCCGATAGGGACAAGTGCTGGCATCCGGTCAGCGCCCGGCCGATTGGATCTGCATGTCATCGTCACTCGCCACCATCGCAGTCGGGTCCAGCCGGTCGAGACGGCTTGCCGCTCTGCTGGCTACCGGGGCGGTCGTCGCCGGGGCGCTGACCGCCACCGCGCCTCCGGTCTCGGCCGCAACCTCGACCGAGACGGCCGCGGCTGCGAGCGTCTTCGCACTGCTGAACTCCGAGCGCGCCGCCCACCACCTGCCCGCGCTGGGCTGGAGCACCGCCCTCGTCAGCAGCGCGCGCCGGCACAACGTAGCCATGGCGCAGGCGAACACCATGTCGCACCAGTTGCCGGGCGAGGCGGTCTTCAGCACCCGGATCAGCCAGGCCGGCGTGCCGTGGCACTCCGTGGCGGAAAACATCGGCTGGACCACCAACCGCACGTCGACCGGCGCCAACGGGCTCGAGACGGCGATGTACGACGAGGAGGCTCCCGACGACGGGCACCGGCAGAACATCCTGTCCACGTCCACCCGCTACGTCGGTATCGACACCCTGATCGACGCCGCCACCGGCAAGCTCTGGCTGACGCAGGACTTCGCCGACGTCGCCGGCCCCAGCAGTGCCGCACCGGCCACGCTCAGCGGGGCAAACCACAACCCGGGCGGGCACTACGACACCGCCACCGGCGTGTCCGGCCACCGGGTGAAGGTCACCGGCTGGGCGGTGGACCCGGACCGGCGGTCGCAGCCGCTGATGATCGCGGTGTATTACGACGGCCGATACGCCGGCCGCTATCACTCCACCATCACCCGTTCCGACGTCGCGGCGTCCCGGCACACCGGCCCGATGCAGGGCTTCAGCATCCTGGTACGCCTGCCGCTGGGCAGACACTCGGTGTGCACCTACCCGATGAACATCCTGGCCGGAAACGCCAACCCCAGGCTCGGGTGCAAGGTCGTCACGATCTCCTGACCGCGAGCGATCTCTCGCCGTCACGTCTCTCGAGGTGAATCTCTCGGGGGCAGGAGTCGACCAAGGTCAGCCGCCGCTTTGATTCAGCCGCCGACCAGGGCCCGGGCCGCCCTCAGCACCGTCGCTTCGTCGAGCAGCACCGAGCGCGCGGCGTCGCCCAGCGGGATGAAGCTGTCGGCGCTGTTCACCCGGCTGATCGTGCCGCGGAAGCCGCCGTCGACCAGCGCGGCGATGATCCCCTCCGACACGCCACCCGAGCGCCTGGTCTCGTCCACGATCAGCACCTGCCCGCTGGCCGCGGCCTCTCGCAGGATGTCCTTGACCGGAAGTGGCGAGAGCCACCGCAGGTCGACGACCCGGCTGGACACGCCATCGGCCGCCAGCGTGTGCGCCACCCGCAGGCTCATCGGGACGCCGTTGCCGAACGTCAGGATGGTCAGGTCCGAGCCGTCACCCTGGCCGGTCACCCAGCGCCGAGCGCGGCCGATCGGGATGTGCCGCTCGGCCCAGCTGTCCGGCCCGGCGTAGGGCGCGAGCCAGCCACCGTCCCCTTCGGAGTGCAGGTCTCGCCGGTGGTACAGGGCGATCGGCTCCAGAAAGACACTCACCGTGCCGTCGGTGACGGCGGCGGCAAGCAGGGTGCGCAGCATAGCCGGGGCGTCGGAGGGGTGGGAGGGAACCGCGACCACCAGGCCGGGGATGTCGCGCAGGACCGACACCGAGTTGTCGTTGTGGAAGTGGCCGCCGAACCCCTTCTGGTATCCGAGCCCCGCTATCCGCACCACCATCGGGTTGCGGTACTGGCCCTGGGAGAAGAACTGCAGGGTCGCCGCCTCACCGCGCAGCTGGTCCTCGGCGTTGTGCAGGTACGCCAGATACTGGATCTCCGGAATCGGCAGGAACCCCGCAAGCGCCGACCCGAGTCCGACGCCCAGAACGGCCTGCTCGTCGAGGATCGTGTCGAACACCCGGGCCACCCCGAAGCTCTTACGCAGGCCCCGGGTCACCCCGTACACACCGCCCTTGAGCGAGACGTCCTCGCCGAACAGCAGCGTCTGCGGCCGGCGCGCCAGCTCGTCGTGCAGCGCGCGGTTGATCGACTGTGCCAATGTGAGCGGGGGCTCGTCCTCGGGCAACTTGGCGCTGAAGACGGTCTGCCGGTCCGCCGCGGCCGGCGCCGTAACCGCCTCGGCCACCTTGACGCGGTCGCGCGGGGCGAGCGGGGCCATGATCGCGTCGGCGGAGCCCAGCTGTGGCTCCGCCATCGCCGCGACCGCCACCGAGCGCACCCTCTTCCGGACCGCCTCGTACCGCTGCAGCAGCTCGGCGCCGTCCGCCGCCCCGGCGTCGGCCAGCAGCTGGGCGGTGACCAGCAGCGGGTCCCTGGCGTAATCGGCGGTGATCTCGGCCGGCGTCCGGTAGGCCACCTCGGCGTCGGAGCCGGCGTGACCGAGGAACCGAACCGTACGCAGGTGCAGGAACGCGGGCTTGCGGGTCGTCCGGACGAAGTGGGCCGCCTGCTCGGCCGCGTCATAGACGTCGGCCAGGTCGCAGCCGTTCACCGCAATGTACTTCAGGCCCGGACGGGTCGCGAAGCGCTCGGCAATCCAGCCGGACGGCGTTCTGGTGCTGATTCCGATGCCGTTGTCCTCGCACACCATCAGGACGGGCATCGGCAGGCCTTGATAGACGGTGTTGGACGCGGTGTTGAACGCGCCGACCAGGGTGGAGTGGTTGACCGAGGCGTCCCCGAAGCTGGTGACCACGATGGCGTCGCGGGACCAGGGCGTCTGCACTCCGGTTCGGCGCGCGCGGTCCAGGGAGTACGCCAGGCCGACGGCCCGGGGCAGGTGTGAAGCAATGGTGGACGTTTGCGGGATGACCGCCAGGTCGGCGTTGCCGAACACCTTGTGCCGGCCGCCCGCGATCGGCTCGCCGGTGGCCGCGGCGACGCCGAACAGGATGTCGCGCACCGGATCGTGCCCTGGCTTCTGGCGGGAGCGGGCGCAGTAGAAACCGCCCGAACGGTAATGCAGCAGTGCCGGGTCGTCCGGGCGCAGCGCCGCCGCGACGCCCGCGTTGCCCTCATGGCCCGAGGACGAGATGGTGTAGAAACCCCGGCCCCGTGACTGCATCCAGATCGCCGCCAGGTCGGCGTGCCGGGACTCGCACTGGGCCGTGAACAGCTCCAGCGCCCGCTGCACGCTCAGGGCGCTGCCGGCCCGGACCGGGGCGGTCAGCGCCCGGGCCGGTCCACGCTCCAGCAGGCCGACCTCGTCGCGGAAATGCTCGTCCAGGGCATGAAGTTCGTCAGGCACCCGCCCATCTAACCCTGCCGGCTCGGCAAGTGGCCGTCTTCCGCAGCGCACCCATGTCCCGTCGCCTCGGCCACGTACGGCTTCGTCCGGTTCATCGGCGGTGGCCTGGCGCCTTTCGCGGCCGGCAAGCTGGTGGAGCACTACAACGCGCACGTGCCGAACTCGACCGGATCGAGCGCGAGGACGAGCTGGAGATCGGCGCGGCGCTCGGCAACGTCGACTGAGCGGGTGAACCGTGCCTCAGGCGAACAGTGGCGGGAGCGCGAAGAGCATCACCATGGACCAGGTGATGTGGGTGAGGATCGAGGCCAGCACACCGCCGGACGCCCTGCGTTGCAGGCCTAGCACCAGCCCCAGCGTGGCGGCGGCGAACACCAGCATCGGATTGCCGGTGGCGACGGTGACGAGCGCGTAGATGACGGTCGACAGCACTACCGGACGGCGGCTGCCGATGGCCGCGAACAGGGCACCGCGAAAGAAGATCTCTTCGGCCACGCCGTTCACCAGCGTGATCAGGGCGAGCAGCGGCAGTGACCCGTACCGGGCATGTGCCAGCACGTTCTCGGTGAAGTCGCGCAGCGGCGGGATCTCACGGACCACCAGGGCGCCGGCCACGAAGACCGCGGCGGCGACCAGTCCGATCGCGATCGGCGTGCGTACCGGCCTGCGCAGGGTGCCCCGGAACGCGATCCGGCCCAGGTGCAACGGCCCGGAAGCGAACCCGCCGATCACCCATACCGCCGCCAGGCCGCCCGTCAGCGGATAGAACGCCGAGGACTGCGGACGCACCGCCAGCGAGATGCCGAGCAGCACCGCGCCTGCCACCAGCGCGATTGCAGCGACGATCCTGCGACGGCGGAATGCCCCGTCCGGCTCGATGTGGTTCCGCGGCACCTTGTCGACCAGCGCGGGCCGCAGCACGTCCGCTGCCATCCGGGTGGCCCAGGAGGTCATCGGGCCTTGGACATGTCTGCCTCGGGATGCTGCTCGGCGGCCCGGTCAGCGAGCGCCGCCCGTACCGAGTCGTCATAGCCCAGGACGTCCCCGGGCACCAGGTCGCGGATCGTGGTGTCGCGCACCACCACCTCGGTGGTCATGGAGTCGACCAGGTTACGCGCGGTGGCGAGGTTGACGTCGGTGACCAGCGCCAGCCAGGCCGAGGACAACCGCGGTGTCAGAAGGGGAACGGCGACCACCGGCAGCGTCCGCTTGTTCTGGATCCGCGCCGCCCGGCGGAGCATGTCGATGTAGCGCAACACCTCCGGGCCGCCGATCTCATAGACCGCGCCCTCGGCCGCCGGGGCGTCCAGCACACCGACCAGGTAGCGCACCACGTCGGTCAGCGCGATCGGCTGGGTCCGGGTGCTCACCCAGCGCGGGGCGATCATCATCGGCAGGTGGTCCACGAGCTGCCGGGTGATCTCCCACGAGATGCCGCCGTGGCCGATCACCACCGCTGCCCGCAGCACCGTCACCGGCACGCCCGCTTCGGCCAGGCAGTGCTCGACCTCGCGCCGCGAGCGCAGGTGCGGCGAAAGCTGCTCGTCCTCGGCACCGAGGCCGCCGAGGTACACGATCCGGCGGACGCCCGCCCGCGCGGCTGCCGAGCCGAAGGACCGTGCCGCCGCGGCGTCCCTGGCCTCGAAGTCCGCGGAGTCCAGCGAGTGCACCAGGTAGTAGGCGACGTCGACGGCCGCCAGCGGCTCGGTCAGGCTGGCCTCGTCCGAGACGTCACCGGCGACCGGGGCGCCCGCGCCGGTGTAGCTATCCGGCCGCCGGGTCATCGCCCGGACGTGGTGCCCGGCATCGTCCAGCGCCTGGCACAGGTTCGAGCCGATGAACCCGGACGCCCCGGTCACCAGCACCTCGGTCTGGGTCATCCTTCGCTCCGATCGTCGGGGCCTGCGCTGTCCGGGCGGCAACCAGGCCGGTGACCGCTTGGTGACCCCGGACAGAGCCGATCCAGCAGCCGCATCTCACGCCGCGGCCGCAACGGCCACCCCTGGTCCGCGCACTCGACGTCGCGGGCCGGTCGCCTTGCCCGGTCAGCCATGAATGGCCGGCCGGCACTCGTGAGTACGTCGCAAGTCTCCCCCACCGACGTCCTGTCCGCTTGTTCGGATCCAGCGCTTCGGCACAGTGCCGGTTTCTACCGCCCGGACGGTCGCTATCCAACTTGCATAAATTAGATGAAGCCCTGCGCGCTCCACCGTCAAGGTGTGCCCGGCGCAAGCAACTGCATCGCGGACGACAGGTCGTGAGCCTGCCGCACCCCCGCCGGCAGCACCTCGCTGTCCCAGCCCGGGCCGCCGACCACCACCGCGCGAACGGTGCGCCCCATCGGCAACCGTGCCAGCTCGCTGCCCTCCTCGTCGTCCGCCGGCGGGCGCAGCTGGCGCCACACGAAAACCGCCACGGCCCCGGTCCGGCGGGTGGCGAGACCCACCGCGGCGCCCGGCAGCCGACCACCCATCAGCCGGGCGGGCAGGTGCCGCTCGGTCAGCGCGGCGGCAAGCACGTGCAGCGGCAAGGTGTGCTGGTCGGCCGAGCCGGACGCCAGTAGCACCGGACGGGCCGCCGCCGGCTTGGGCAGGAACGCCCGGTAGGCCCGCAGCGCCTCGACGGTGACCTCGCTGAGCAGGTGCTCGACCTCGATGGCGTCGCCGGACCGCGCCCAGCGGTGGCCCACCGCCCGGAAGACCGGGCGCAGTACGCCGTCCCAGGTGTGGGCGACGCCGTGGTGCACGAGCAGGTCACCGAGCTGCCCCGCGATCGAGTCGTCGTCCAGTCGGCTCGCCGCCCGGGCCAGGCCCCGGACCTGGTCCGACGCGCCGGGAACCGCCAGGACACGACCGCCGGGGCCACCTGAGCGGCGCCGGAGCCGAGGGCCGACAGCCGGTTCGATGCCGTCGGCCGACTGGTTTCCCGTCCCGGTCAGGTCGCTACCCTCGGCTTCTTCGGCTCCGCGTTCGCCCGCCGGCCGGCCGGCCCGCTCGGCCAGTGCCTCACGAGCTGCCGCGGCGGGGCTCAGCCCGGCGTCGAAGAGCTGCTGCATGCGCAGCAGCACGGCCAGGTCCGCCGCGGTGTAACGCCGGTGCCCCCCGCTGCTGCGCCCGGCCGGTCCGAGGCCGTACCTGCGCTCCCAGCTGCGCACGGTGGCGGGGGCGACACCGAGCCGGGCGGCAGCCGAGCCCACCGACAGCAGGTCCGAATCCGTTTCCATCTCTTTCGGCACGAGCCGATCATGCCCTGCCAGTGCTCACTTGCACAACTTCAGTAGGTACCTGGGGCTCAATCCGTGGTCTCCGTGACCTGGCTAGTGTTGCCGTTCAGCTCGAGCCAGGCTGTGCGTTGTCGATGAGCGATCGCTGCCGGCGCAGGAACGCCCGCTCCGCGGCGTTGGTGGTGACCGCCAGCGCGGTGTCGTAAGCAGCCACCGCCTCGGACGAGCGGCCCAGCCGTTGCAGCAGTTCCGCGCGAGCGGCATGGAACAGGTGGTAGCCGGTGAGCTCCAGGGGCTCCAGCACGGCCAGTGCCGCTTCCGCTCCCTGGACCTCCGCCAGCGCCACCGCCCGGTTCAACGCCACGACGGGGGTGGGAACCTGGGCGAGCAGCTGGTCGTAGAGGCGCAGGATCTGTTGCCAGTCGGTGTCGGCAGCGGTGGCCGCGTCCGTATGCACGGCGTTGATCGCCGCTTGCAGTTGATAGGGCCCCGGTTGGTTGCGCCGCAGGCACGCTCGAACCAGAGCGTGGCCTTCGGCGATCAGCCGGCGATCCCACCGCGACCGGTCCTGCTCAGCGAGCCGCACCAGCCGACCATCGGTGTCTGTCCGGGCGCCGCGACGCGCGTCCGTGAGCAGCAGCAGGGCCAGCAAGCCGGAGACCTCGGGCTCGTCCGGCATCAGCTCCACCAACAGCCGGGCGAGCCGGATGGCCTCGACGCACAGCTCACCGCGCACCAGACTGTCTCCGCTCGACGCGGCGTATCCCTCGTTGAACACGAGATAAACCACCGCTGTGACCGCGCGGAGCCGGTCGGGAAGCTCGACCTCGCTCGGAATCCGGTACGGGATGCCGGCGGCGGCTATCTTCCGCTTCGCGCGGACGATCCGCTGCGCCATCGTCGGCTCCGGGACGAGGAACGCGCGCGCGATCTCCGGAGTCTGCAGGCCCCCGAGCAGCCGCAAGGTCAGTGCCACCTGGGCGTCGTCGCTCAGGGCCGGATGACAGCAGGTGAAGATCAACCGCAGCCGATCATCGCTCACCGGGCCCATCGGCTCCGGCTCGTCGGCGGCACGCAACAGCTGGGCCTGGCTATGGCGCTCACCACGGGTTGCCTCCCGTCGCAGCCGGTCGATGGCCCGGTTGCGGGCCGTGGTGGTGATCCATCCGCCAGGATTGGGTGGCGTACCTTCCTGCGGCCAGCGGGTCAGGGCGAGGACGAAGGCGTCTTGAACCGCCTCCTCGGCGAGGTCGATGTCGCCGAGAGAGCGGATCAGGGTGGCCACGCACCGGCCGTACTCGTCCCGGAAGATGCCCTCCACCATCCCCTTCCGGCAGCCGTGGTCGGCCGCATCGCGCACGCTCACTCGTCCTGGAAGGGCCGCACCTCGACCGGTCCGCGGCATGCCGTCGACGCCTTCGCGGCCAGCGCCAGCGCCGCGTCCAGGTCAGGTGCGGTGACGACCCAGAACCCGCCGATCTGCTCCTTGGACTCGGCAAACGGCCCGTCGGTGGTGGTCACCCGACCGCCCTCGGTCCGTACCACCGTGGCCGTCTCGGGCTCGTGCAGGCCGCCGGCGAACACCCAGTTGCCGTCGGCCCGTAACTGGGCGTTGAACGCCTCGACATCGGCGTACATCCGCTGCATCACCTCCGGCGCGGGCGGCTCCTCGCCCTCGACCATGTGGACCGACATCAGATACTGCGTCATGGCGCGCTCCCCTCCTCAGGTCCGGCCCGGTTGGCCGTTCCCTTATTGCTACTACGAACGGCGGAGGCCGGAATCGACATCCGGTCGGCAGACCAGAAGTCGATCAGCGGGAGCGGTGCGCCGAATACAGGTGACTGTCCGGAAAGCCCTCGGCCGCAAGCACGGTGCCCACCACGATGACGGCCGTCCGCCGGACCCCGGACCCGGCGACCTGCTCGGCGATGTCGCTCAGGCTCCCCCGCAGAATCACCTCGTCCTCCCGGCTCGCGTAGGCCACCACGGCGACGGGGCAGTCCGGCCCGTAGTGCGGCAGCAGGTCAGCGACCACCGCGTCCATCCGCTGCACCGACAGATGCAGCACCAGTGTGGCGCGCAGTGCCCCGAGCCGGCTGAGCTCCTCCCCCTCGGGCATGGCGGTCGCCCGCTCGGCGGTGCGGCTCAGCACGACCGTTTGCCCCACGCCGGGAACGGTCAACTCGCGTTTCAGCGCGGCCGCCGCTGCCGCGAAGGCCGGCACGCCAGGCGTGATGTCGTAGGGCACACCGGCCTCGTCCAGTCGGCGCAGCTGTTCCGCGACCGCGCTGAAAATGGACGGGTCGCCGCTGCACAGCCGGGCCACGTCCAGGCCGGCCCGATCGGCCTCGACCAGTTCCGCGACGATCTGGTCGAGCGTGAGGTCCGCCGTGTCGATGAGCTGCGCGCCGATCGGGCAGTGGCTCAGCACCTCGGCCGGAACCAGGCTGCCCGCGTACAGGCAGACCGGGGACGAGGCGAGTAACCGCTGTGCCCGCAAGGTGATCAGGTCCGCGGCACCCGGCCCGGCTCCGATGAAATGCACGGTCACGTCGCGTCCTGTTCGCTCGTTCGGGGTTTTACGCAGTTCCATTGGGTCACCGGCATCGCCGCGCGCCAGCCGGTGAAGCTTCCGACCGGGCCGGCGCGCTGGACGGCGATCCGGGTAAGGGTTCCTCCCACGCGGCGGTGCCATTGCGCGAGCATCACCTCGGTCTCGACGGTCACGCCGTTGGCCACCAGTCGGCCACCGGGTGGCAGCGCGTCCCAGCACGCGTCCAGCACGCCGTCGACACTCACCGCCCCGCCGACGAATACCGCGTCAGGTACCGGCAAATCGCCGAGCGCCTCCGGCGCTGATCCCGCCACGATCCGCAGACCGGGCACCCCGAGGGCGCTGGCGTTCGCAGCGATCAGACGAAGCCGATCGGGACGGGGCTCCACCGCGATGGCGCGGCACGCCGGGTGGCTGCGCATCCACTCGATGCCTACGCTGCCCGAACCGGCACCCACATCCCACAGCAACTGGCCGGGCAGCGGTGCCAGCGCGGCCAGGGTCAGCGCGCGAATCTCGTACTTGGTGAGCTGGCCGTCCTGCTGAAACGCCGAGTCGGGCAGGCCCGCCAGCCGGGACCACGAGGGCGCGCCGTACGCGGCCCGGAACTCGATCGCCAGCACGGACAGCGGATCGATCGGCTCAGCAGGCTCAGCCATCCAAGCATCGGCCGTCGTACGCAGTGTCGCCTCGGCCGCCCCGCCGAGCTGGGACAGCACCGTCAGCACGCTGTTCCCGAAGCCCCGGTCCCGCAGTAAGCCCACGATGGCGTCGGCGTCGGCGGCTGTGCCGAGCAGTACCAGAGCGCGGTGCCCGTCCTGCACGATCCGGTGCACGCCTGCGACCGGGCGCCCCACCACGCTGACAACCTCGGTGTCCTCCAGCGGCCAGCCGAGCCGCGCGCACGCCAGCGATACCGACGACACCTGCGGCAACACGGCGATCGCCTCGGGGCCCAGCAACCTCGCCAGGGTCGCTCCCACGCCGAAGAACATCGGGTCGCCGCTGGCCAGCACGACGCGGCGTTTGCCCTCGTGCTCGTTCAGCAGCCCGGGCAGGGCAGGCACCATCGGCGCGGGCCAAGCCAGCCGGTCCGCGGGAACGGAGCGCGGAAGCAGATCCAGCTGACGCTGTCCGCCGAACACCACGTCCGCTTCGACCAGCGCGTGCCGGGCCGCGGGGCTGAGCCCCTGCCAGCCGTCCAGACCGATGCCGACCACGACGATGCGGGAGCCGCCGGGGTCATCGGGAGGGAGCGGAAGGGCCACACCGTGCAGTCTGCCTCAGCCGATGCGTCCGAGAGAAGCGGCTCGGACACCGGCAACTAGGCGGTGGCCAGCAGTCGTGCGGGGTTTGCTCGCATCATGGTGTCCACCTGCTGTTCGGTGACGCCCCGTTCCAGCAGCATTGCGGTGAAGGTGCCACCGAGATAGCTGTAGCCCGACTGGCCGTGAGTGCCCGGATTGAGGTAGACCTCCGCGCCGGTCAGGTCCTGCGCGAGCAGGATCTGATCGACATGGCCCTCTTGCACCAGCGCGGCGATCCGAGCTGCCCTGGTGGAGTCGGACTGATGGTAGGCCAGTTTCACGAACTCGCCGTCGGGGCGATTCGCCGGCTCCGGTTCCAAGAAGAAGTCCCAGTTCTGCTTTCCGATGGTGTCGAACGCAAGGCTCACCCCGGTGCGGGCAACCTCGCGCACGTAATCCAGGGATGGGTGAGTGTCCATGTGGCCGATCACGACCCTGCTGAGGTCAGCGCGCTCCTGGCGCAGGATGTCGATCTGCTCGAGCGCCATCGAGCCGTGCGTGGTGTGCGTCGTGAGGCCGAGGCCCGATTCGCGCTGGGCTCGGATGGCCGCTCGCAGGCACTTCTCCTCATGAGCGGTGATCTGATCGAGGCTGGTTGCCTGCTCGCCGAAGACACCCGCCCGGACGCCGGAGGCGCCGATACCGTCGACGGCGTCACGGAGGAACCGCTCGGTCATCGACTTCAGGTCCGCTTTGACGGCCCATCGGGGGCTGTATGCCTCGAGATACACGGCGGTTCCCGCCACGATGTGCAGGCTGGATTCCCGCGAGATACGCCGTAACAACGCCACGTTGTTTCCGTCCGCGTCGCGACCCACCACTCCGTACGGGCTCAGATCGACGACAGTGCCGATGCCGAGGGCGGCGAGTCCGCGCAGCGCCGACACTGCGAGGGCAACCAGTTCGTCCTCATCGCTGCTGCCGGGCCGCGGACCACCGGCGAGCCACGGACCGGGAGTCAGTGACAGCAGGTGCTCGTGATGCATGATCCGGCCCAGGTGCTCCGGCCGCACCGGCCCGAGTACCGTGTGCACCACACCCATCGTCATTCCTCCTGCTGAAGAACCTTGCTCGGAAAGGCGATTCAGCCCTCGAAAACGTGCCCCATCGCCGCCACCAAATGAGGCTTACGGGAACGGAGGTAGCCAAGGTAGCCCGCACCGAGAACCATCCACAGCACCAGCAGCCAGATAGCCAGGTTGTTCGGGTACGCCGGCATCGGATGGAGTTGACCGTAGATCGGCAGCAGCATGATCAGCGCCGTCAGCACCGGCAGCACCCCGTGCCGGATTGCGGAGAACTCGTCCGGGTATTCCTTGCGGTAGAAGCGGATCACGGCCAGGCTGATGAGGATGTAGATGACCACCATGCCCAACCCGAGCACGGTGCCGGCGAAGCCGTAGACGCCGTACGGACCGTACTTGAGCCCGACGAGCAGCGAGAACGCTACCGAGAAGAGCATGTACGCGCCCAACGCGTTGGCCGGAGTGTTGCGCGAGCTCGTGGAACCGAGCGCGCGCGGCAGGATGGATTCGCGCCCCATCGCGAAGATCACCCGGACAATGGCGTTGGAACCGGAGATCACATTGGCGAACTGGCTGGCCATCACGGTCAGCGTGAGGATCGCCGTCCCGCCCCAGAACTTCTGGGCCAGCGTGTTCCACGGGCTCGAATCCGCGGCGAAGTCAGCGCTCGACCCGAAACCGTTGGACGAGGCGAACGCCGTGAACACGTAGAACAATCCGATGACGATCACAGCGCTGAACAGGGCCATCGGGATCGTCCGCCGGGCGCTCTTGGCCTCCTCGCCCAACGTGGCGACCGACTCGAAGCCGATGAACATCAGGACTCCCCAGAGCATTCCGGTGCCCAGGCCGGACACCCCGTGCAGCGAGTTGCCGGGATTGAACGTCGCCAAGCTGACTCCACTGGCGCCGCCCTTGCCGAGAATGGTGGCAGCCAGGCCGAGAACGACCCCTACCTCGATCACCAGGAAGATCATCGCGGCCTTGGCCGAGTGCGAGACGCCAGAGGCGTTGATGGCCCAGACGATCGCCACGAAAGCCAGCGTGATGATTTCCCATGCGACATGCCAGCCGAACTGCGCCTTGAGAAAGTCTGAGCCGAACGCGCCGATGGCCGAGAACAGCATCGGCCCGACCATTCCGTAGGCGATGAGCAGCAACCAACCGGACAGGAATCCGCCACTCGGGCCGAAGCCATGCGTGTTGTAGGTATAGGCAAATCCTGCCGTCGGCAGCTTGCGCGCGAAGCCCGCGATGGTGTTGGCGACCAGCAGGCAGGCGATCATGGAGAGCAGGATCGCCAACGGCAGCGCCTTGCCCGCTCCACCGGCCGCCGGGGCGGTGTTGAAGGCGACGCTGGTGGCCGGCCCCATGAAGGCCATGCACATCACGACCGAGGTGCCCACCGACAAGGTGTCTCGCTTGAGAGATGTGCGCCTGCTCGGCGCGGTGGCTGTGGCGGTCATCGGGACATCCTTCGGAGGCGACTGATGAAACCTGATCGCAGTACGGGCATCACAGGTCCGCGGACTGCAGGCCGGTGATCATGGACACGAGCTCGTTCTTCTCGGTGGCGGCCGTCCGGCGCGTGCCGATCTGCTCACCGCGGCGCAGCACGGTGACGCGATCCGAGAGCCGCATGACCTGATCGAGGTTGTGGCTCACCAGCAGGATCGCGAGATTGCGCTCTCGCAGCCGACGGATCATCTCCTCCACCTTGGCGGTCTCACCCACTCCCAGAGCGGCTGTCGGCTCGTCCATCAGGATCAGGTTCTTGGCCCAATGGGTGGCCCGGCTGATGGCGACACCTTGGCGCTGGCCGCCGGACAGGTCCCGGATGATCGACCTGGCAGAGGGAATGCGGACGTCCAACTCGTCGACGAGCGCCTGCGTGTCGCGCGCCATCCGCTTCTTGTCCAGCCGGCGCAACGGCCCGGTCACCAGCTCCCGGCCGAGAAACATGTTCATGAACACCGGCTGATGGTCGGCGATCGCCAGGTCCTGGTGCACCACTTCGATACCGAGTTTGCGAGCCGCGCTGGCATCGGAGAGCTTGACCGGGCTTCCATCGAGAGCAATCTCGCCGGAGGTCGGCTGGTAACTGCCCGACACCATCTTGATCAGCGTCGATTTGCCGGCACCGTTGTCACCGACCAGCGCGACCACCTCGCCGCGGCTGACCTCCAGGCTGAAGTCCTGGATAGCGACGACGCCACCGAACTCCTTGCGAATGTTGCGCAGTCCCAAGGCCGGGGCGCCTGCTGGACCTGCCGCGGACTTCCCGGACATGGGCGCTTCGACTAGTTCGGCCATGTGGTCGCCGTCCCATCCGCGGACCAGATGCCCGCTACCTCCGGACGTCCGGTGGACGCCCCGCGAATACCCGCGGTGTAGGCGCGGGTGACAAAAGCCTGAATCCGAAAGCCGAACACCACGCTGTCGCCTACCGCGACCGGCGGTGCCCCGCTGAGGTCCAACTGCCCGTAGTAGTCGATGGCTGCCGGTGGTGGCAGCGTCGCCGGCACCAGGCCGGCGGATGCCGCCTCCCTGCCGACCATGGCACGCACCTGATAGGGCGCGATCACGGGGTCGACGTACATCCCACCGCCGAAGCAGTACGCGCGGCCGTCGTGGAGGTGGCTGACCTCGCTGACGTAGCAGACCGCCGGCAGCTCGGGGAGATCCTCCACGGCGTGCCACGGGGTCGTGCCGGTCAACGCGTGTCCGGGCTCGACCTGGGTGACCCCGGCGTCGGCCAGCGCGGTCAGCGCGGCGGTCGACGTCGTGCCCGGGCCGTTGACCTGCACGTCCGTCCGTCCAGCCGCGCGCAATGCCGCGACCGCCTTCTCCAGCGTGGCGAGGTTGTGGGTGGGGCGAACCCGCTGCCGTTCCCGGTCGAACAGCAAGGCGGGAAAGGTGGTGATGCCGGCGAACCGGGCGGAGCGCAGGGAGTCCAGTCGATCGGCGACCGAGACGATGTCAGCCGCGGCGAAGCCACCCTCATGGCCGGAGTAGAACTCGTCACCGTCGGCCCTGATCCTTGCCAGCAGCGGCTGCTCGTAGCCCACCGCGGCAGCCGCCGCAGCAGCCTCGTCGGCCTTCTCGTTCGCGAAGACCGTCCAGTACCAGGGCCTCATCGCCGCCGCGGCAGCCGCCTCCGCACGTGGCACCTGCACCAGATGGCCCAGGTGACCCAACCGCATTCCGGCGCGCACCGTGGCTCGGGCGCATTCCATGTCGACTGCCACGCTCGCCGAAATGCCGCCCTGGGTCACCGCGGCGCAGAAGTCGGGATTGCGCCCCACCTGCTTGGTCATCGCGAGCGCGGTCAGGCCCAGCCGAGAGGCCTCCGCCGAGATTGCACCGGCATTTGCGGTCACCGCGTCGAGATCGATTGCGTAGCAATTGGCCGGCAGGCTTCCCGCTTGGTGCAGGGTGATCGCCGCGTCCACCAGGGCGGGATTGCGGCGGCGTAGCAGGTCCAGGAACATCTCGACGTCCTTTCGGGTCAGGACTTGTCTTCGCGCAACGTGAGCGCAACGGCAATCAGGATTATCAGGCCCCGGGCGATCTGCTGCTCGGCGTCGGTGAGCCCGGCGAGGATGAGGCCGTTGTTCAGCATGCCGAGGACCAGCGATCCGATGAGGGCGCCGAACACGGTGCCCTTGCCGCCGAACAGGCGGGTGCCGCCGATCACCACCGCGGCGATGACCGTGAGCAGGTCCGAACTGCCCAGCGTGTACGTCGCCCCGTGCAGCCGCCCGGTGTAAAGCATCCCTGCCACCGCCGCACAGGCACCGCTGGCGACCAGCACACCGACCTTGATGCGGTCAACCCGGATACCGGAGACCCGCGCCGCCCGGACGTTGTCCCCCGCGGCGAGCACGTGCGCACCAGTTCGGGTGTGCCGATATATGTAGTGCCCGGCCACCACGAACAGCGCCGACCACAGGATCAGGGTCGACACGCCGGCCACGCTGCCCGAGCCGAAGAGGCCGTTGAAGCTGACATCGATGGAGGGCACCGCCTGCAGTTGCGTGATTCGCTGGCTCAGGCCCGCGCACAGCCCCATCATTCCCAACGTCACCAGGAACGACGGCAACCGCAGCCTGGTGACGAGAAGGCCGTTGACCAGTCCGACGACGATGCCGGTTGCCAATCCGGCTGAGATGCCCGCGAGCAGCCCGTGGTCGCGCAACTGCACAGCGGACACGAGCGCGGACAGCGCCACCACCGACCCGATGGACAGGTCGATCTCACCGGTACTCAGCACGAAGACCGACCCGACGGCCATCACGGTGATGGGGGCCGTCTGGAGGAGGATGTTGAGGAGATTCTGCTTGTCCAGAAAGCCGTCCCCGTGCAGGGTCAGCGCCATCACGGCGAAGATCAGTACGAATCCGACGTACACGATGTAGGTGCTCGGGTCGGTGTGCCGGAGCCGGAGTGCCAGACTCCGGTGCTGCTCGGGTGCGATCGCTTCGGCGGTGCTCGTCATGGTGTTACTTCAGAACCTTCTTGACCGACGCCGGCACCTCGGCGTGCAGCGACTGCTGGTAGCCGTCGGCGATGTTCCCCTTGGTGATCGTGATCGCGCCGGCGACCGCGAAGGCCGGGGCCTTCTTACCCAGCAGCGCGTACGCCGCGGCGTCGGCCATTCCGCGACCGACGTCCCAGGCCTTGTCGGCGACTACGGCGACCGTCGCCCCGCCGGTTGCCATGTCGACCACGATCGGGTCGTCGAGGTCCAGCGTGACGACCTTGGTGCTGGTGTTGCCGACCGTGCGCAGGGCGGACAGGACACCCTCTGCCGGTTGCGCCCAGCTGGCATAGATTCCTGCCACGTTCCGGTGCTGGGTGAGCACGGCGCCGGCGATGCTGGTCGCGTTGCTCGGATCGGAGAAGCCCTTCTCCGCCACGATCTTGATGTTCGGGAACTCCTTCTCGATCGTGGTCTTGAAGGCAGCGTCACGCTGATTGGTCACGTAGTACTGGGCGTCGTAGAAGAGGATGGCCACATCGCCCTTGCCGCCGATCGAGTTGCCCAGGGCTTCGGCGGCGCGCTTGCCCATGTCGTACAGGTCATCGGTGACGATGGAGGAATAGTCCTTGCCGTAGGTGTATCCCTTGGGCACGTTGGACAGGAAGACGAGTTTGGTGCCGGCCTTGACGGCCGGCTGGAAGGCGGCAGCCGCGGACGTCGGGTCGACCGGCAAGCCGATCATCACGCTCGGCTTCTTCACCAGCGCGGTCTGCACCTGGTTGGCCTGGGTGCCGGCGTTCATGTTGGCGTTGGCATTGGCCTGCACCTTGATGCCCAGTCGCGCGAACTCCGCGTTGGCTCCCGACTGCACCGCCGAGACGAACTGCGACGAGGTGTGCCATAGCTGCGCCGCGGTGTAGTTGCCTGCCCTGAGCTTGGCCACCTCGGCATCGGACAACGTCAACTGGTCCAACGGCGTCGGCGTTTCACCGTTCGGGCCGACGGTTGCGGTCAGCTGCTTGTCGATGACGGAGCTACCGGCCGCGGAAGCGCTGGCGCTCGAGGATGCGGTGCCGGCGCCGGCGCTGGTGCCGGCGCTGGTGCCGGTGCCCGTGCTGGTGGCGGTGCTGGTGCCGGTGCTCGACGTCGCCCCGGTGCTGCAGGCAGACAGGACGAGAGCGGCGCACGCCGTCGCCACCGATCCGATTACGAATTTCACTGTCATGGTGCTCCTTCGAGTGAGGATGGGCATGGTGCGCGGATGGTCAGCCGCGCAGGTGATGTTCTCAGTGGGTGAGGGTGACTTTGTTGAGCCCGAGCGGATGATCAGGGTCGATACCGAGTTCGCGGCAGACAGCCAGGGCCAGTTGCTGGCCCCGGATGGTCGCCAGCAGGCAGTCGGTGGCTCCGTCGGCCACCGGCCAGCGGACCGGGTCGGAGGCCGCCGAACCGGCCACGATGCTGTCCGCGCCGCGCTCGCGCAGCACCGAGACCAGCTCACGAGTGTCGTGGTCGGCCGGGCCGGAGCCGGCCAGCAACACCGCCGGGGCGTCCGGACCGCAGACCGCGATCGGCCCGTGCCGGAAGTCTGCCGTGGAGAACCCGTGCGCCATCGCGCCAGTGGTCTCCTGAAGCTTCAATGCCGTCTCTTTGGCAGCGGGGTACAGCAGTCCCCGGGCCACCACCGCCAACCGGCGATGCCGAGCCAGCATGGTGGCCGCCGAGTCGACCGACGCGGTGTCGGCGAGTACCTCCGCCGCCCGATCCGCCAATCGGTCGAGTTCACCGACCAGTTCCGGTCCGTCGCCGATCCCCGCCACGACCGCGAGAATGCCCAGTAATTGCGCGGTGACTGTCTTGGTGGCGGGAACGGCCCGCTCCGGGCCCGCGTCCAATGCGACCGCCAGGTCCGCCGCCGCGGCGAGCTCGGATGAGGCGTCGTTCGTGATGGCGATGATCGTTGCTCCGGCGCGCCTCAACCGCTGCGCCGAGTCGATGATCTCAGGAGTTCTCCCCGACTGCGACAGCGCCAACACCACCCAACCGTGGAAACCTGTGGGCGTCCGGCCGTAGGCGGTCAGCACGCTGGGCGCGATCAGGCAGGTCGGCACGCCCGTCCGAAGCTCGACGGCATAGCGGCCCAGCAGCGCGGCGTTGTCAGAAGATCCCCGCGCCAAGAAGGCGACCCCGGCCGGTCTGCCCGTCCCGGCAAGTGCGGAACGAATCCGCCCGGCGATGTCGGCATAGCGGGTCGCCAACCGGTTCAGTACCTGTGGCTGCTCAGCCATCTCAGCCGACATCAGGGTGCCCGGTGCCTGCTCTTTCATACCCGTTCGCCTCTCACCACGGTGTCGGCAGCGTCCACGGCGAGGGCAATCGCCCCGTGCAGCGAGGCGTCGTCGTCGTACCGCCCCACCACCACGTCGGGGGCAAAGGGCGCGAAATCTCGCAGATATGCCGCCAGTATCGGCACCAGTACGTCGGCCGACGCGCTCATCCCCCCGCCGATCACGACGATCTCCGGATCGATGAACACAGCGAGGTTGGCCAGCGCTGTACCGAGCGCCGCCAGCCCTTGATGCACCAGGTGCGCCGCCACCGGGTCCGAACGCCCGAACAGCGTGGCCGCATCCACCCGCTCGCCCAGCACCACCTCGGCGCGATCGGCCAGCGCCCTGCCGCTGATGACCTCTTCGAGCTGAGCGTGCCCTGCCACACCGCCGTCGCGTGCCGCGCCGAGAGTTCCGACCGGCCGGCTGTAGGCGATCTCACCCGCGGCTTGATGAGCGCCGTCTATCACCTGACCAGCTATCACCAGAGCGGCCGCTATTCCGGTGCCGAGGCTGACGTACATGCCGCATCGGCAGTCCTTCAGCGCACCGAAGCGCGCTTCGGCCAAGGCGCCGGCCCGCACGTCGTTCGTCACGGCGACCTCGTCGATCCCGGTGGCCTCGGCAAGACTGCTCGCCAGCCCTACCCGCTCCCAACCAGGAAGGTTGGGCGACAGCAGGATCTGGTTGCTGCGCACGATGCCGGGACTTACCCCGCCGACCGTCGTGATGCTGCGGTTCCGCGCTTCCCGATCCCGAATGTCCCGTAGCGCTTCAGCGATGCGTTGGAACGCCTGAGTTGGCCCAGCAGCCGCCCGGGTCTCTATCCGGCGACGTCCCAGCACGTTTCCGTCCAGGGACGCGACGGCGACATCTATCTTCGTGCCACCGATGTCGATGCCGGCGACCGCTTCGGATGAGCGGTCCGGCATTGCGGTGACCCCGACCCTGTACATAGTTACGAGTCTTTATTAAAGATTCTTAGCTGTCAAGGGTCCAGCCGCGACCCGATGAACCGATCCCTAGGATGTGGCCATGGCACGCCACCCGAACGGGTCCGAAACGGATAGACCGGCCGCTGAGCTGTCGGCAGCGGTCGCCCCGTCGCTGTTGAGGGAGATGAATCAGCGGCTGCTGCTGGATCTCCTTTTCACCGGCGGACCGGCGACACGGCCGGATCTCGCTCGGGCGGCCGGCCTCTCGCAGCCCACCGTGATCGCGGCACTCGACGATCTGGAGCGCGCCGGGCTCGCTCTCAGCAGCGGCAGTCCGGCCAAGCCGCTGGGACGCCCCGCCAAGGTCTACGAGGCCGACGCCAGGGCCGGCAGCGTCGCCGGCATCGACATCGGTCGCGACTGGCTGCACCTCAGCGTCACGGACCTGGCCGGTCGCGACCTTGCCGACCTCGACGTCCGCAACTCCGCCAAGACCGCGGCCGGGCTGGTCGAGCTGGCCGCGCACTCGCTGGCCGAGCTCACCGACAAGGCGGGGATACGGCCGGACGAGGTGACGCACACCGTGATCGGTTCGCCCGGCGTGCTGGATCCGCGGCGTGGCAGTGTTCGCTACGCCGCCAACCTGCCGGGATGGCACCGCGCCGGGTTGGCGCACGCCCTGACCGAGAAGCTCGGCCCCTCGCTGTCCATCGACAACGACGCCAACCTCGCGGCGCTGGCTGAGCTGAACTACGGCGCTGCCCGTGGCGTCCGGGACTTCGTCTATGTCACGGTCGGAACGGGCGTCGGCATAGGTCTCGTCCTGGACGGGCGGGTGTACCGCGGGTTCACCGGAGCTGCGGGCGAGATCGGCTATTTACCACTCGGCAGCGACGGAGCCGGACCGAGAGGCACCTTGCCGGCGCGCGGCATGCTGGAGGAAGCCGTCGCCGCGGACGCCATAGTCAGGAATGCCAAGGCTTCCGGCATGAGCGGCAGTCTCACGGCCAAGACTGTGTTCGCGGCAGCGCGTTCGGGCGACCAGAGAGCGCTCGCCGCGGTGGCGATCGAGGGCAGCCGACTTGCTCAGCTCATCGCCAGCATCGCCGCGTTCCTGGATCCGGAGCTCATCGTGATGGGCGGCGGGGTCGGCCAGAACCTCGATCTGCTGAAACCCGAGATCAGTGCTTCCCTTGCGACCCTGACGCCGATGCGACCGACGCTCATCAGCGGTCAGCTCGGCCGGGACGCCGTCGTGCGTGGAGCGATTGCCCGCGGTGTGGTGCTCGCCCGAGAAGCGGTCTTCACGGCACGCCTCGCCTGACACCCGAGCCAGGACGCCGAAGCGGGGATGGCCTGCCTCGCCAACGAGACCTGCCATTCCCGATCACGGGTACTCGACAGGGATCAGTACGTCATACCGGTTCCGAAGGTGGCGACCACACCGGACGAGTCGTCGGTGCGCACGGTCACCGGTAGGTGGCCCCGCGGTGGCGTTCCGAACAGGGTGTTCACCAGCGCGGTCAGCGTTACGTTCTGGTAGCCGTAGGCGGCGACGAACGTCGTGGCCGTCGGCGTGTACGCCAGGTCGTACGGCCCGCCGAGGGCCACCACGACGACCGGCTTGCCGGTGGCGATCAGGCTGCTCACCAGGTTCTGCTGGCCGGTGTCACCCCAGGCGTTGTTCGTGGTGACGACGACCTCGTCGCTGTTGGTCGCCGCGCTCACTGCCGCGGCGACCACCTTGGCGTTCGGCGCCGAGCCGGTGTACACCCGCTGAGTGGCGACGCCGTGGGTGGCGATCGAGGTGGTGAGAGTCTGGGTCGTCCCCGAGCCCCAGCCGGTGACCAGGATCTTCTTGCCGGTGCCCGAGGCCAGCAGCAGCGTCGAATCACCGTTGCGAAGCAGGGTGATCGAGTCCGCGGCGGTCTTCGCCGCGATGGCGTTCTGGGCCGCGGCCAGATCGGTGGGCATCAGCAGCTCGTCGTCGCCGGTGCCCGATCGCGGCCTGGTGCACGGACAGGTCCACGACGAGAACGCCTGGGCGCTCGGTGGCGTCGCCGGTCACGCCGGAGTGTTCTCCGACGTTCATGACCTGGCGATCCTCGCCCAGACCGTGCTCAACGGTGGCCGCTACGGCTTCACCCGCATCCTGTCCGAGGACTCGGTGGTCGCGATGCTCACCAACCTCAACCAGAACTACCGCGGCCAGAACCACGGGCTGGGCTTCGACCTGTACCAGTACTTCTACGAGGGCGCGCTCGCGACGCCGTACACGGCGGGGCACACCGGCTTCACCGGCACCGACATCGTCATCGATCCCCACCACGCAGTCGTTCTCGATTCTCCTGACCAACGCTGTGCATCCGAGCCGGAGCTGGGGTTCCACCAACCCGGTCCGCCGGGCGGTCACCGACGACCTGGCCCGTGCCATCGCCGTCCACCCGATGTCCGGGCGCACAGACTGGTACTCGGGCATGGCGGACGCCAGCACCGCCAGCGTCACCGTTCCGGTGGCGCGGTTGGGCGCGAAGGCACGGCTGGACTTCGCGCTCTGGTACGACACCGAGCCCTCCGACGTGCTGACCCTGCAGCAGTCCGCGGACGGCGGCACGACCTGGACCCCGTTACCGTTCACCTTCACCGCGGGGCGAGAGAGCTACTCCCGCTCGTCCACCGTCAGTGGATACTCCGGTCACCGCTGGTACGAGGCGCGGGCGCAGCTGGCCCCGGCGGCCGGCCCGGTGCAGCTGCGCTGGACGTACCTGACCGACACGAGGTACCACGGCCGCGGGGTGTACCTCGACCGCATCCGAGTCAGCGACTCGCACGGCACCGTCTTCAACGACAGTCGGCCGGAAGACGCCGCGACGGTCACCGCCGTGGGCTTCGCTCCGGCGTCCGACTGACGGCCGGTGCTGGCGGAAACTGGGTCAGGGCATGGTGCTCAAGCTGGGCGAACTGGACCGCTCAGCCCGGAAGCGGTCGGCCGTGCTGGGCCGGTCGCGTACCCGGATGCCGGTCGCGTTGAAAAGCACGCTTCGTTTCTCAGTGTTAGATTCTGATTACACTCAGTGTGCGCTGTTGCCCAATGATCTTCCAATATCAGTTAGATTTGGATTTGGCATACGGATATGGGTTAACCTCTCAGAGCCTCGGTGTCCACCGGGTGTGAATGGCCGGTCCGTTGATCCCTGTCTGCCGGCTGTTCCAAGAGATGTACTCAGACGGGGGCGGGGAACCCATAGGTGGCGCCTGGGTGCGTCTTGGGGTGAAGCCAGCTCAGGCTGGCCGGACACCGATCGTCCGAATCCGACAGCTAACCCCGCAAACGGTGGATCGGGAGGATCCATGTCTTTCTCCGACAGATACGTCGGTTCTCACCGCCAGGCCAGCACAGTTTCGACCGGCCGCCTGGCCCGGGCCGGGGCCGCCGCCGTCGGCACCGCGGCAATCTCGTTCGCCGCTCTCAACGGCACCGCTGACGCGGCGACCGCGCACGGGACCTGACCCCGAGTAGTGGACACGCTCAATCCCTGCTTCGGTGGGGTGGAAGCGAGATGATCCACTCATGGCGAGGAAGAACTACTCCGAGGAGTTTCGCCGCGACGCTGTCGAGTTGTAT
>NZ_JAVREH010000018.1:0-81521 GCF_031845305.1 Jatrophihabitans lederbergiae
CACTCCGCCGAGGACCTCGACTGGGTCGCCCAGGAACTCAACGACCGCCCCCGCAAACGGCTAGCGTTCAAGAAGCCGAACGAACTGATCGGCGACCTGCTGTTGCAATGACCGCCAGAATCCGCCGGTCGGCTACTGGACGCAGTTCCGAGTGGCGCGAACTGCCCGGTGGATGGGGTTACGGGTTCGTTGGAGGCCGACCGGCCGATATTTCGCGGGCGGTGAGCGCGATGGTGATTTCTGCGAGCAGGGTGTCGGGGGCGTCGGTGAGCAGGTCGTGCGCGGCGTTGGGAATGATCCGCAACCGGACCGGCCCAGGACAGGCGTCAGTGGTGGCGACAGCCAGCTCTGGCGTGGTGAGCGGGTCTTGTTCCCCGACGACGACGGTGACCGGGCAGCGGGTTTGGCGAGCGTCGTCGGTCAGATCGAGCTGGCTGAACAGCGGGGTGAAGTATTGGTTGACCTGCGGAGTCCTGATCTGCGCCGCGCGCACCGCTGCCAACTCGCTGCCCGGCTGGCGTGTCGCCATCAGGGTCTGGACGTGCTTACCGAACGCGGGGGTCGCCTCGACGCTCGAATCGGCGTGCACCGCTCGCCACGTGGCGGCGCTGGCCGGGCCCCCCAGGGTCCGCATCCGCTCGGCGCCTTCCTCGACGGTGGGCAACCGCGCGGTGGTCGCGGCGACCACCAGACTGCCCAACTGCTCAGGGTGGCGCGCCGCGTAGCGCAGTGCGACCCAGCCACCGAAGGACACTCCGACCACCACCGGGCGGTGCAGCGCCAGTTTATCGATCACGACGGCCAGGTCGTCGGCCCAGTCGTCGAGCGTCCAGCTTGACGATGACGCCAGGTCACTGCGGCCGTGGCCGCGCAAGTCCGGCACGACAAGGGCGGCCCGCTCAGCTAGTGGGGCGAGCACGTGGCGCAATCCACCGCCGTCGACACCCGGACCGCCATGGACCGCCACCACCGCGGCGTCGGAAGAACGGTGATCGGCTCGACCCTGCACCGTGCCGCGCAGCATCACCCCGCGGACGGCGAACTCCCACCACACCGGATCAGCCAAGCCGTTCGTCACCCCACCAGACTGCCGCAGTCCCGACACCCACCGCCACCAAAGTGGTCTGGGACAGGATCGATGACCGCGACAGGTTCCTCCTGCGGGACGCACCGACCGATCCGTCTTGCGCCTCGTGTCAGAGAAGCGCAGATCGGGCCTCATCGAGCACTGCGCGGGCGGCGACGAGGCGGTGGCGGCAGCGGCCGGGCATGGTGCGCCAGTAGTACGGGAAGGTCATCACGGCGATGGCGAATGCCCAGGCCCGCGCCACCTGCCACTCGTCGTCGCCGACGTCGACCGTACGGCGGAACACCTCGCGGTCGGCTGGGCCGAACAGCTCCCAAGCCCCGACTAGGCCGACTGCGGGTCGACCGACGGCCAGACCGCCGAGGTCGAGCACTCCGGCGAGCGTCCGGTCGGCGGCTGCTGGCCCGCGTACGAGCAGGTTCTCGGCGAGCAGGTCGGCGTGCACCCATGTCGGGGCGACGTCGGGTTCGGGCAGGTCGGCCGTCGACGCCCAGTACCGCGCCGCGGCGGCGAGGTCGAGCTCGAGGCCCGGCACTTCGCGGCAGCGGGCGAGCCAGTCGTTAATCTCGTCGCGGACGTCGCGTAGCCGGCCGGCGCGGTAGGACGCGAGGGCCGGATCAGCGGCGGCGTCGGAAGGCACCGGAAGCGACCGGAGCTGCCGCGCGACCTCGCCGAGCTCGACGGCGAGCGCGGTGGTCGTGGGGCCGCTCGGCAGCGGGACGGCCGGCGTCTCACCCTCGATCCACGACACGACCGCCCACCGCTCGGGGAATTCGGCGTCGGGTTCGCCGACCACCATCACCTCGGGCACCGCGACCGATATACGCGGGGCCAACCATCGGGACCACCGGGCCTCGGCCTTGATCGATGCCGAGCCGCCGGGTTGGCGGGGCAGCCGCACCGCGAGGTCGTCACCGAGCCGGTACAGCACGTTCGACGACCCCGCGACGTCTAACCGCTGCAAGGGCCGGTCGGCGAGCGCCGGTGCGTCGCGACGCAGCAGCGTCCGCACGAGCTTGTCGGTGATCGGGAGGTCGTCGTCGTGCATCAGAACGCGAAAGAGTTGAACGGGGCGGGATCGGTGCGCAGTAACCGGCCGAGCCGGTCAAGCGTTCCGGACCGGTGCTCCTGGATCAGACCAGCCATCGCGAGCAGCCGGGCCGACCCGCCGCCGAGGAACAGCCGCGACAGCGCACGGATGTCGACGGTGAGGTCCGGCGATGCGGTCGTGCGCGCGCAGTTCCCGTCAGTTCCGGACGTCTCAAGCCGCCAGGCTCCCGTGTTGTTGCGGCACATCGGATCGTCGGCGACCTCGACGACGAGAGTCTCGGCGTACGGGTAGGTGCGCCGCGAGAGGCAGGACGGGACGTCGAGCAGTCGCAGCCAGAGGTTGTCCGATTGGCGGGTCACCCGCATGCCGCGGGGGTCGGTGAGCATCCAGCGCAGCGGTTCGTCGGTGGGGCGGCCGGCGGCGACGACCCTTCGGGCGAGGTCGACGGAGAAGATCGTCTGCCACAGTGCGCGGTAGGCAGCCGTGCTCGTGGTGCACAGTCCGTCGACAACCACGGTGCCCGCCTCGGCCGTCGTCCGGCCCCACGGCTGGCGGAACCGCGCGACACCATCGACCTCGCCCGCGGTGCGGTGCACGAGGTACTGCGGCGGGCCGTCGGTCCCCACTGCCGCGTCCGACAGGTCTGACCAGCGGCCCGGCCGAGCCGCGAGCTCGCCGACGGTACAGGCCCGGACTTTCTCGTGCAGGGCCGGCCAGACCGTGCGGTCTGTCGCGGGCGCGAACCCGAAGTTGCCGTAGATCGATCCCTCACTCGCGCTCAGCCCGGCGACCGACTCGCCGCGGGCGAGCGCGTCGTCGAACATCCGTTGCATCATGTGACGAAGCAGCCCCCGGCGACGGTGCGTCACGAGCACCCCGGTCGAGGTGACCCCTCCCAGTGGGCGGGTGAGCAGGCCGGGGACGGTGAGCTCGTGCGAAATCATCGCCGACGCCCCGACCATCCGGCCGTCGACCACGGCGGCCACGGGGTGCAGGTCAGGGGCCTCGAGGTCACGCACCTGCTCGGCGACCACGCCGGCGGTGCTCGGCGCCGGCCACGGCTCCGGCCCGTCGTACCAAGCAGCCGGCGCCGGTTCCCACATCGGCCGGCCGGTGTACTGAGGCAAGACCCGCACCCAATCCGCGGCGTCACCCGGCCCCACCGCACGGATCTCGACCATCACATCGCCGAGCGTAAGTCAGGACGCGAGCGGATTGCGTCGATCAAGTTCGGGCGGGCAGCCCATCACGACCCTGCGGCGCCTTGCAGGGCCCACGCTGCCCTGCAGGCGAATCCGTGTGGAGGATCGTCTGCGAGACGGCTGGTGCGCCAGATAACGCTGCGAGAACCGTGCCAGTTACTGCTGCCGGTCACAGCGAATCCGAGCTCGTGCCGGCCGAATCGCGGGTGTCTCAGAAACGATCCTTTTCCTTACGTAAACCGAATGGCTCCGACACGCCGAGCCAACAACGTCGGAAACCCGTGTCAGAATCTCGCCCGCCGGGTGCGGTCTTGTCGTTGAGTTCCTTTACAGTCCGGCCATGACGAACTACCGATATGGGTATGTGCGGGTGTCGACGCTGGAGCAGGATCCGGCCGGCCAGCTCGACGCGATGGCAGCGGCCGGTGTCGAGCGCGAACGGGTCTTTGTCGAGCGTGCCTCAGGCGCACTGGACAGCCGGCCCGAGCTGGCCAAGCTGCTCGGTGTGCTGCGGCCGGGCGACACGCTCGTGGTGTGGCGGCTGGACCGGCTGGGTCGGTCGACGTCGCATTTGATTCAGACGGTGACCGAGCTGGGGGAACGGGGCATCGGCTTCCACTCGCTCACCGAGGCGATCGACACCACCACCTCAGCCGGCCGGCTGCTGTTCGGCATTCTGGCGTCGCTGGCCGCGTTCGAGCGCGACGTCATTCGCGAGCGCACTATGGCCGGCCTGGCCGCCGCCCGGGCGCGTGGCAACGTAGGAGGCCGGCCGCCGATCATGACGCCGGAGAAGCTGGCCGTCGCCCGCCAGATGCTCGACGCTGGAACACCTAAGAGCGTCGTGGCCAAGACGATCGGCGTCAGCCGCCCGACGCTATACACACATCTTGGCCGGTTACTTAACGACGGAGTGACGAGGTGAGCAGCTACTTGGAGGAGGTTGACAGCCTCGTCAAGCAAGCGGCCGGGGCCTCTGATGAGGCCGTGGAGGCAGCCCTCGGCACCATCCGAAGCGAAGCGTCCAAGGTTCACTTGGCGTGGTCGGGATCGAACATCGGCTATCACGCTATGGTCTATTACGACGGTTTTGAGGCGCCGCCGGCTGGGCGGCAGTTCAGCCGAGAGTGGGGCCTTTTCGGCGGAAGCATGCTGGCACCTGACTCGACAGGTTGGGCGCAGCGCACCTACTCCGAAGTCGTCACGCACATCACCACGCGGGCGAACACCCTCGACCCCGACGCAATGAAAGCTCCGGTGAAGCTTGCCGAAGCCACTCTGCATGAGGTCAAAGCCGGGCTCGAATCAGTCCTCGAGACGGTCCTGGCTGAGGCCGACGACGCCTACTTACGACGACAGCTCATTGAGGTCCAGAAGGTCGACGTTGTTGCAGTTCAATCGTTCCGGCGAACCATGATGCCCACTGGCCAGCTGGTGACGCGCGACCCCACTGCTGATGCTGTTCTCGCCCTAGCGCCGCACCAGGAGTTCGTCGCGGTGATCGAGTCGATGCGCTCGCCGTACGTCGGCCTGCAAGAACTGGTTCGGCTAGGCAACCAGGTGGTCAGCCACCTTCGGCGCCGTCCAGCACCGACCGTTGACGGTCTGAAAGGCGTGCCGGTGGGGGCCGGCAAGGTGTTCATCGGCCACGGTCGATCCAAGGAGTGGATGGCGTTGAGCGCGTTCGTGGAGAAGCGCTTGAGGCTAGACACAGATGAGTACAACCGGATCCCGACCGCAGGTATCCATACCTCTGACCGGCTGCAAAGCATGCTCGACGACGCGGCGTTTGCGCTGCTGGTCCTCACAGGTGAAGACGAACAGGAGGACGGGCGGATCGTCGCGCGGCTCAACGTCGTTCACGAAGTGGGCCTGTTCCAAGGCCGGCTCGGACTACGGCGAGCGATCGTCATGCTCGAAGACGGGTGCGAGGAGTTCTCCAACATTGCCGGCCTTGGCCAGATCAGATTCCCCAGGGGCAACATCAGTGCAGCGTTCGAGGAGGTCCGGGAGATCCTCGAACGAGAAGGACTGATGGTTTCGGTCACGGAATGAAGATCGGGTCCGCCCTCGGCCTGGTCTGCGTCGCAATCAGCCTCGTAGCGACCGTGCTGGCTCTGTACTTGGCGGTGGCGGCCGTGGCCAGCCTTGCGGCCGCGGCGGTGTGCTGGGTAGTCAGTCGAGCTACGAGCCGGCGAGAGAGCCGGGCGGATTGGCGGTGGGCGGCCGAGCTGGGGGAGCGTGGGGCATAGCAAAGCCCCGTGGTGCCTAACTCAGCCGAAGCTAGCCAGAGGACCGAGACCACGGGGCGCTGTCTTCTATCCTACGGGGTGTGACCAGTCCTGACCAGCCGGTGGTGTTGACCCCGGATCAGGTGCGCGAGTGGTTGGGCGGCCCACGGTTCGGCCGGTACCTCACCGCGGCCGATGGCGACGCGGGCCGAGCGCTGGCGTTGTATGAGTGGAACTCGCATATGGCGGCCGCGGCGTTGCGCGACGTCGGGCACTTCGAGGTCGCGATGCGCAACGCCTACGACGCCGAGCTCAGTGCGCGCTACCCGGACTGGGCGGCCGACCCGGGCACTGGCCTGTTCCGGTTGGAGAGCGGTCCGGCCAAAGACCGGGTGCCGCAACGTCGAATCAACGCCGGCAGCGTCGACAAGCTCAACGTGGCTCGGGCCGGCCTCGGCGGTCAGCCGTCGCACGGCCAGGTGGTGGCGGCGCTGGACTTCGGTTTCTGGACCCAGCTCACCGCCAAGGAGCGAACGAGCACGCTGTGGACGCCGATGGTGGCGCGGGCTTTCCCTGTGCACGTGACACGCGCCGAGGCTCATTCCTTGGTGGACCGGGTGCGCAAGTTCCGTAACCGGTTGGCGCACAACGAGCCGGTGTTCTCGAACAAGACCGGCTTAGTCAAGCGGATGGAGGAGACCGAGACCCTGTTCCGGCTCTTACGCCCGGAAGCGGCGGAGTGGGTACGCCAGCACTCCGACGTGCCGCGGCTCATCGCCCGCTGCCCGGTGCCGGGTTTGATGCCCACGACGGGCCGGACCTGGCCGATGACCGCGGCTCAGGTCGCGGCACTGTCGATCCCTCGGTCATCGCGCCCGGCGCGCCCGGCGAAGTCAACCCGGACGGTTCCCGATCCCTCACGCCGGCCCAAGCCGCCCGGCCAGAGCCTGTAGTTACCAGCAGCCGTAGCGGCGGACACGCTCGGCGTTGACCGCGCCCCAGCCGAGCTGGGCGAGCAGGACCACGGTCAACAAGCCGCCGATGACGACCACGAGACTGTTGTGTTCGGTGAACGCTGGCACGAACAGGTAGAGCGCAACGATTGCGTTGGTGCCGAACGACATGAAGGTTAGTCGCGAGTAGCGCCACCATCCGCGTGTCGCGTGGGGAAACGTGACCATCGGTCAGGCTCAGGCCACGTCCACGTTGCGCTCGCCGTCATCGACATTGCTCGATGATGACCCGGTGGCGTCCTTTACGACGCTTGCACCCGCGCCGCCCGGCGCGGGCCGGCGCCCAACCGGCGGTTTGGCATAACCCATCGCGCGGAGCTGGGCCGGCGCCCAACCGGCGTCCTTGCTTGCGTTCCAAGCCTCGGCATACGCCTCGTCGGCTTTGCTGGCGCCGGCCTGGGCGGCCGTGATCAGCGCGTCGCCCTCGGCCTGCGCTGCCTCGACAAGCGCCTTGGCCTTCGCGCGGGCGGTCGCCACGTTATCGGCGGCCTCAGCCTGACCGGCCAGGGCTACGCCCAGCTCGCCGGCCTTGTCGACGAGCGTCCCGCTGATTGTTTATGTCCGCCCGAAGGCGGACCGTCTTAACCACCGTATCGACACTGAGCGCCGATGCAGAGCTACTTTCAGGTATCAAGATAGTTAAATGCTATGCATTTAGGTGGCCCTCCGGGGTCCTGGCGCGCATACTGGCGCGATGCACACCGTCCTCACTTCCGGCCTAGGCGCGGGCCGGCCCCTGTCGGGACCTAAGAGCGGTTCGGTCCGACCGGACGCGGTCGTGGACAAGCGGGGATGTGCGTGAGCACTGAAGGGGCGGAGGGAGCCGCAGGACGGGCACGGTCCAGTCGGAAGCGGACGCATCGGGAGCCGGGCCGGCGCCGGGGGGTGAACGTGCGGTTTGATGACGCGGAGTACGCGGCGCTGGTGGCGGCGGCGAACCGTGCTGACTTGTCACCCACGGCCTATGTGGGCACGGCGGCATTGGCCGCGGCCCGGGGCACCGAGGCTCCGGGCGCGCCGATCCGGGAGGCGCTGACGGAGTTAATGCAGGCACGGACAGCGGCGGTGCGGATCGGGGTGGCAGTCAACAAACTCGCCGCGAAGGCATTGGCCGGTGGCGATGTGACGGCGGCCGAGCTGGCCGCCGCGGCAGAGGCAAGTGACCGAACAGTGGCGCGGGTTGGTGACGCCGCCGCGGCGGTGCATCGGATGATGGCGTGATCAGCCGCGTGCTTTACGCGCGGGCGGCTGGCTCGGTGCTGCGGGCGCGATGATCAGCCGAGTGTTTCGAGGTAAGTCCCCGTACGGTCTGGTGCGGTACCTCTACGGCGAGGGCCGGCGCAACGAGCACACCGACGCGCACATGATCGCGTCGTGGGACGGCAACCCCGCCCGGTTGGAGCCGGAATTCATCGAGGGTCTGGACATGCACAACGTGGCGCCGTTGGTGCGGCAGTTGGAGCAGCCGGTCCGGGCGTGTGACCGGGCGCCGAAGGAGTGGGTCTATCACCTAGTGTTCCGCAACGCCCCCGAGGACCGGCGCCTGTCGGATGAGGAGTGGGCGCAGGTCTGCACCGCGGCGATGGAGCGCACCGGCATCGCCCCCGAGGGTGATCCGGCCGGTTGCCGGTGGGTCGCCGTCCGGCACGCTGACGACCACGTGCACGTGGTGGCGACGCTTGCCCGGGAGGACGGCCGGGCGCCGAACGTGTGGCGGGACTATCCCCGACTGGCCGAAGTCAGGCACGAGTTCGAGGACAAGTTCGGGCTGCGCTCGACCGCACCCCGCGATGACAACACCGCGGCGGCCCGCCCTGGGGTGAAGGAACAACTCACGGCCGAGGCCAAGGGCCGGCGAACCTCACCGCGGGTGACGTTGCGGCAGAAGGTGAAGACCGCCGCCGCGTCCAGCTACGGTTTCGCCGACTTCACCGACCGGCTCGCGGCCCAAGGCGTGACGGTGTGGCCACGAATGTCGGAGCGCAACCCGGAGCAGATCACCGGCTACTCGGTGTCGCTGAACGACTGGAGGAACGCGGCCGGCGAGCCGGTCCGCTTCGGCGGCGGCAAGCTCGCCCCGGACCTGTCCTGGCCCAAGCTGCGTGCCCGATGGGAGCCTGCGCCCGCAACAGGCCAGCGCGAGACGCCGGCCGGGGGTGCAGGCTGGCACGCCCGGTCCGGCGCGCCGCTTGGAGGCTCGTTGACGGGCGATGACGCCGAGCAGGTGTGGCGCGAAGCCGAGCGGATCGTGCGCGAGGCCGCGGACAAGATCAGCGCCGACGCCGACGCCGGCACCGACCCTGACGCCGCGGCCGATGCCGCGTGGGCGGCCTCGGACACGCTGTCCGGTGCCGCTGCCGGCTTGGAGGGCGACGCCGGCGGGCCGATCACCGACGCCGCCGAAGCGTTCGACCGGGCCGGGCGGGAGCGCTACCGGCGCGTGCCGGCCCGCTCGGACACCGGCACCGCGCTGCGCTCAGCGGGCCGCATGATGGCGCTGCTGGCACCCGGGACCAAGCACCCCGGCGCGCAGGTCGCGGCCCTCACGGTCGCACTGGCGGCGCTGGCGGCCGCCGTGGCCGACCTGCGCCAGTCCCAGCAACGACTCCACCAGGCCGAGGCCGCGCTGGCCTCGGCCGAGCAACTACGACACGTCGCACCAGGACCCCAGAAGGCCACCACGACAGCGACGCGGCGGTCTAAGAACGCGGCCGACCTGGCGGCGATGTCGTTCAGCTCGAAGCCGTTCCGGGTGCGACCGACCAAGGCGACACCGGACGCGCAAAAGAAGGCCGCCGCGGCCGCCGAGGAGCTACGCCGCCGCGGCGACGGCCAGGGCCGAGGACCGACCCGCAGTTAGTGCCGGACGCGGGGCCTGGGAGGCCGTAATCCGGCTGCCGGCGCTGCGCGGGGTGCTCATCGCGGACCGACTGGGCCGCAGTAGCGGGGACGTCCTGGCCGCGATTGAGATTGTCACGTCGGTCGCGGCCGGTGAGCCCCAGGGCATCAGCATCCGTGTCCGGCGCGCCGATTCGTTCGGCCAGCACCGTTTGCAGCATGTTCGCCGGCAGCCCGATCCGCTCGGTGACAGCTGTCAGCTCCCGCTGCCACGTATCGTTTGCAACCGCGCCGGGTTGCTTGAAGGCTTCAGGCCTGGGAACCAGGATGGAGCGATGAGCGACGACATCACGCTGTGTGCACCCGGCATCGCCCAAGTGCGTCGACATTCCGGCGCCGACACGGCCAAGACCGGCGCACGCGGCCCGTCCGAGCCGGAAAGGACGCGAACGACCCCGGCGCGCGAGACGGTAGCCCGCTTGGTCGGGATCCGATGCCGGAAGCGGTGACCCGGGGCCCGACGAACGCTCGTCGCGGCTGGTTAGGCGCTGCGCTCGGCATGTTCGCCGTCGCGTGGGGCGCGAATCAGTTCGTGTCGACGCTGGTGGTCTACCAGTCCGAGAGAGGACTGTCGATCGCCACCGGCGACGGCCTGTACGGCATCTACGCCGTGGCGCTGATCGCGACAATGCTGCTGAGCGGACCGGCCGCCGATCTGTGGGGCCGCGCGCGGTTCGTGCGTCCGGCACTGGCGCTGTCGATGCTGGGCAGCGTGCTGCTCATGCTCGGCGACCACTGCGTCGGCCTGCTGTTCGCCGGCCGCTTCGTCGCGGGGGTCGCGAGCGGCATGGTGTTCGCCGCCGGCACGGCCTGGGTCAAGGAGCTGTCCGCGTGCGCCGCTGCGGAGGCCGGTCCGCGCCGGGCGGCGATCGCACTCTCGGCCGGTTTCGGCGCCGGCCCTATGGCGACAGGCGTGGTCGCGCAGTGGGCGCCGCACCCGCTGGTGACTGCGTATATGCCGCATCTGATAGTCAGCATCGCCGCGCTGCCCGGTGTCCTGTGGGCGCCGGAGACGGCCGGGCCGGCGCCATCGGGTGCGCCGGGTTACGCCGCGCGGCTCCGCGTCCCGGCGGCGCGGCGTCGCCGATTCCTGACGGTCGTGGTTCCTGCCGCGCCCTGGGTGTTTGCCGCGCCGTCGCTCGCGTTCGCGGTGCAGCCGGCGCTGCTCGGCGACCGAGTGCACGGCTACGCGATCGTGTACAGCGCACTGATCGTCGCCGTCACTCTCGGCACGGGGATCGCGGTGCAGCCATTCGCGCGCAGGCTCGACCGGCCCGACCGTACGGTGGGCGCCAGCGCGATCGGGCTTGCATTGATCGGGGCGGGAGCGCTCGTCGCGGCGCTCGCGATCGGGCAGTCCGATCCCTGGACGGCGGTGGTGGCGGCGGCGCTGCTCGGCGGCGGGTACGGCCTGTCGCTGATCGGCGGGCTGGTGGAGACCCAGCGCATCGCAGCGCCGTCCGAGCTGGCCGGGCTCACGGCCGTCTACTACTCGCTCACCTACGTTGGCTTCGTCTTACCGCTGATGCTCGCCGAGGCGCATGCGGTCGCCGGCTACCCGACCATGCTCGTGGCCGTCGCGGCGCTGATCGCGCTCAGTCTCGCGACGTCCGTCCACGCGGCGTCGTCGGCCTGAGCGGGTCGGCGGGCGGCAGGCAACCGCTCAGCTCTGCTCGCGAGCCGCGGCAAGTGCGTCGACCGTCGCGTCCTTGAGCATCTTGATCTCGTTGCCGATCGCGATGAGCCGGAAGCCCTCGCGCCGGTACTGCACGGCGAGCTCGAGGCTGTAGGCGAAGATGCCGGGCACGATGCCGTTGGCCTCGCACGCCCGCAGCACCGCCGCGCGCGCGTCGTCCATGTCCGCGCCCACGGGGTTACCGGGGTGCCCGAATGCGGCGGCGAGGTCACCGGCCCCGATGAACAACCCCGACAGGCCGGGGACGGCAGCGATCTCGTCGACGTTGCGCACGGACTCGACGGACTCGATCTGCACGAAGCAGGTCGTGCGCGCGTTGACGCCGGCGAGGTAGGCCTCCAGCTCGGTGAAGTACGCCGAGGCGCGCACCGGGTTGAGGCCGCGGATGCCGATCGGCGGGAAGTAGGTCGCCGCGACGGCGGCGGCCGCCTGCTCCGCGGTGTCGACCTTCGGCACGATGATGCCGTGCGCGCCGGCGTCGAGCGCATGCTCGATCAAGTGGTGCTGCAGCCACGGCACTCGCACCACGCCGGCGCAGGAGCTGCCGGTGAGCGCCTGCAAGCAATGCAGCGCCTCGCGCTTGGTCATCGGCGCGGCTTCCATGTCCAGGACGACGAAGTCGGCGCCGCAGACCGCGAACAGCTCGACGATCTCGGATTCCCCGGTCACGGAAAAGAAGCCGGTCGCGACGCCGTAGGCGTCGAGCGCGGTGCGTAACGGTGACGCCAGCTGCGCCAGGGGGTGCGTCATGACGGCCGCACCGCCTGCGCCATATGATGCGCCGGGCTGTGCCGGGCGGACTTCAGCTCTTCGTCGTTGGTGGCCACCTGTGTGCTCCCATGATCGGATCGTGCCGGGATCGCTGCGATGTTACTGATCATGCCGTGTCCGCCGACCGGTCTCCCGTGCCGGTGGCCGCGCCCACCCGCAACACCTGCGCGTCGGCGTCGAGCTCGCATTCGACACCGAGCGGCAGGGCCCATTCCGGCTGCGTGTGGCCGAGATCGAATTCGGTCAGAACGACGATGTGCTCGGGCACGACCCGGCGCAGGGCGGCGTCGAGCTCCGCGCGCTCGGTCTGCAGGTAACCGCGCGGCCGGCCTACCACGAGCCCCGTCACGTGGCGGAACGCGCCCGCCGCGGCCAGCACCCGCAGCATCGTGTCGACGCCGTCGGGTCCGCCGAGGCCGGAGGCGCTCCAGCGCGACCCCGGCAGCGCGATGTCGAGGGCGAGCACGACGTCGTCGCTGCGGGTGAGCAGGTCCCAGGACGGCGTGCCCCGCACCCACCAGGCCAGCGCCTCGAGACAGCCGGCGAGCAGGCGACCGCGCGCGCGACCACCGCCGCGCGGGGCGCGCCAGCCGCCCGCGCCGGAGGCCGCGCGGTGTTGCGTGTGCGGTGCGGCCTCGCGTCCGGCATCGATGCGCAGCCGCTCCTCGGTCCAGAACTCGCCGGGGCGGCACTCGTACGGCTGCCCGGACCATGCCCCGGCGATGCCGCGGGCGGTCACGTCGAGCACGGCGGGCTGCTCGGCCAGCCCCATCGCGGCCATCGGCCCGTAGATGGCCGGGGTGCCGGCGTGGTGATGCAGGAACCACAGCAGGGACGTGAGATCCGAACCGCCCTGCGTCGCGGCGCGGTGCTCGCGGGCAATCCCGGGATCGAGCAACGGCAGCAGCGTCACGGCGGAGTTCCCGCCGATGGCGCCGAGCACCAGGCGGGTGTCCGGGTCGGCGAACGCGGCGTGCAGGTCCGCGACCCGCTCGGCCGGTTCGGGGTGCGGGTCGGCGCCGGCTGCCGACGGCATGAGCCGCGGCCGGTAGCCGGCATCGGCCAGCCAGCGCAGGCCCAGCTCGAGGCGCAGCGGCATGGTGTGCGCGGCCGGCGCGGCCGGCGACACCACTGCGATGCCGGCGCCGGGCGGGACCAGCGGCCGCGTCACGAGGCGTGCCCAGTGCCATGGGCCAGCAGCTCGAGCTCGTCGGCGAGCGCGGCCGGCAGCGTGACCTGCCCACGTGCGCTACGAGCGGCGCCGCGGCCGGGCAGCCGCACCGGCCGATCCGGCTCGACCGGATCGGCGGCCGCGACGTGTCGTTCGAGGTCGAGGACGTGCCGGTGCAACGCTTCCGGCGCAACGCCGACGGCGGCCGGATCGAAGGCGATGAAGAACGCGCTGTTGCCGCCGACGCCGTCGAACGCGTCGTGGGCGCACACGACGTCGCCGCCCAGCGCGCCGCCGAGAAGCTCGGCGGCGACCGCGAGCGCGAAGCCCTTGTGTGCGGTGCCCGCCGGTCCCCAACCCAGGGGCGCGAGCGCAGTGTGCATCGCGGCATCGGGTGCGTACAGCCGCTTCGGATCGCGCACGGCCGTCCCGTAACGTCCCACGAGGACGCCCGCGGGCAACTCGGAGCCGGCGCGGGCGGCGATGCGCACCGCGCCCTCGCTCCAGGCCGAGGTCGAGATGTCGACGACCACCGGCCGGTCGTCGCCGGCGGGGCACGCGAAGACGATCGGGTTGGTGCCCAACCGACCCTGGCCCGACCCGGCCGGCGCCACCTTCTGCCCGGTGCCGGAGTAGTTGCAGAAGCCGAGCACGACGACGCCCGCCTGCGTCGCGCGCGCGGCGAGCGGGCCGAGCCGGCCGAGGTGCCCGCCGTGCGAGACCCGCACGAACCGCGCGCTGTCGGCCCCCTGCGCGCTCGTCAGCGCGTGCTCGATCTCGCGCAGCACGTGGACACCGAGCGCGCGATTGCCGTCGATTGCGATCGTGGCGCCGTCCGTCGTGGCCACGGGACGCGCGGCCGGATCAAGCTCGCCTCGATCCAGCGCGCCACAGTACTCGACGATGCGGACGAGGCCGTGCGAGGGGTAGCCGTCCTGCTCCGCTGCGATCAGTTGCGCGGCGCACTGCGCGGCGGCGTCGGCGTCGACGCCGCGCGCCGTCAGGGCTGCGGCCGCCAGCCGGTGGACCACGTCGCGCGGAAGCGTCACGTCGGGCGCGGCCGTGCTCGGCGCGGCCAGAGCACCGGACACCAAGGCACCAGACACCAAAGCACCGGACACCGGCGCACCCGACACCAAAGCGCCCGACACCGGCGCACCGGCAACCGGCGCACCGGCGGCGGCCTCCGCGGCCAGCACCTGCTCGAGCACGGCATCGGCGTCGAGGCCGTCCGTGACGATGTCACGTGCGTCGATGCCGGCCGAGGCGAGCTCGTCCAGCCGGCGGTCCAGGCCACTCATCGACGCGCGCAGCTGCGGATCCTGCACCGCGTGCTCGCCGGCCACCCGGGCGGCGAGCGTCCGCGGCTCGGCTCGCAGCGCGTACCAGACCCAGTCGAACTGCGGATCCTCGAGCAAGTCGGCCACGTGCGCAAGGACGTCGCCGGGCAGCAGCACACCGGACAGCACGATGACCTGCGCGCCCCAGGCACGCAGCCGCGGGAGGGTGGCGCGCAGGTTGTCGGCCACGAGCCGGTACAGCGCGTTGTCGGCGGTCCACGGCCAGACGTTCGCGAGCGAGTCGGTGTCGAGAGTCGCGGCCGGGACGCTGTACCGGCGCGCGAGGCGTTGCGCGACGGTCGTCTTGCCGACGGCGGGCGCGCCGGTGATGGCGACGAGCCGGACCTGACCGTCGTGCCCCGAGCTCATGGCCGGCTCACCCGCGCCGCGCCACGAGCGCGCGCACCCGGGTGGGACTGCCGCCGAGCAGCGCAGGCGCGACGTCGTTCGCGTGGCGGAAGCCGATGACCTCGCCGCCGACCAGCTGCTCGAGCGCAGCCGTGGCTTCCCGTTCCGCCAGGGCAGGCACTATGACGACGGCACCGGCGCCGACCCAGTTGCGCGCGGTCTCGGCGTCGGCGCAGTGCCGCGTCCGGGCGGCAGTGCGGGCCGAGACGGCGTCCCGTACGCGCGCCGTCTCGTCGGCCACGGCCCGGCCGATCTCCGGCGCGGCGTCGGCGACGTCGGCGACCAGGAGCGCGGTCTCGCCGGCCGGTGTCTCGATGACGGCGCGCGCCCGGTCGCCCGGCCCGCGCGCCGACTGCGCCAGCACCAACACCGGCACGCCGCGCCGGCGCCATCGCTCGCGCGCCGCACGCAGCGCGCCGCGGTCGGCGACGTCGAGGTGCACCCGCACGCCGTCGACGCGCAGCCGGGCGGCCAGCGACTGCACGGCGTCGTCGGCGCCGCGGACCGCGACCTGTACCGGGCTGACGTCCGGGTCGAGCTGCAGCTGCCCGTGCTCGTCGAGATGCTGGTGCAGGTGCGCCAGCAGCAGGCGGCGGGTCACGCAGCCCGTGACGTGCATCGGATGCCGGTGAGGAATCGAGTCGCGCAGCCGGATGTCGAAGGCGCGCGCGAACAGGTCGCCCTGGTCGTAGACGCAGCCGACCTGGATCGTGCCCCCGGTCGGGAGCACGGTGTCGCCGCCGAAACACCGGCGGGCGATCTGCTCGTTGTTGCCCCACGGCGGCCGGCGCGACCAGAGCACGGGCACCTGCAGCCGCGCCGTCATCGCCTGCGCCATTATTAACGCGCGGTCGAGCTCGGTGTTCGCGGCGGCGTCGTCGGTGACGCAGGCGTGCCATTCGTGCACGTCGGGCGCCTCGAGCGGGCGGTAGATGCCGCGACCGCTGCGCGAGCCGCGCGGAGCCGGCCGGAAGTACCTGGCGTTGCGACGCAGCCGCACCGGCAGGTCGTCGACGACGCGGATGGTCCGCGCCCAGTGCGTGTAGACCGACGCCTCGCCGGTGGGCGTGAGCACGGCGCGCGGTCGCCCGGCCGCCCAGTCGCCGTCGCTGCCGGCCGACAACAGGTTCTGCTGTTCGGGAAAGGCCGCGATCGCGGGTTCATAGACGCTCGGTGGCGCGAGCTCCGGGAACTCGTACTCGTCGTAGCCGAACCGGTCGAACTCCTCGTCGAGGATCGCCCGGAAGCGACGCAGCAGCGCGGCGCCCCACGGCAGCGTGATCGCGGCTCCCGGCAGCGCGATGCTGCGGGTGTCGAAGATCTCGGCCTCGAGCAGCGCGCGCGAGAAGTCGTTCAGGGTCCCCGTCGTCTCCGCCGGCTTTGCCTGAGCGGTCGTGGCCGACTCGAGAAGGCCGTCGCTCTCAAACCGGTCGTCGATGTCGATGCGCTCGTCCGGCGGGCCGTCGATCTGTGCCGTCGTCATGCTCGATCGAGCCGGGGAGTCTGCTCGAGGTTCGACACGCACAGCCGGAACTTCCCGGTCGAGGACTCCGGCATCCGGTGGAGCACGTCGAACTCGACCTGGAACGGGAACTGCGTGTGGTGGACGATGCGCTCGACCAGCTGATTGCGCGTCGCGCGATCGAGACCGTCCGGGGCGTAGACGCGGATCGTCAACGCTTCCGGCCGGTCCTGGATCACCTGGAACCAGTGGATCAAGGGTTGCTGCATCAGCAGGTAACTGAAGAAGTACGAGTCGACGTGGCCCTGGCCCGGAACGACGATCAGGTCCTGCAGCCGTCCGGCGACCGACGAGATGCGGGGGAACGGCAGGATCGCATCGGCCGCGCGGGGGAGCAGGGCGGCAACGTCGCTGGTCTCGTACCGCAGCAACGGCATGGCCCGGTTGTTCAGCGGGGTGACGACGAGCTTGCCGCGCACGCCCTCCGGACAGGGCTGCAGGTCGTCGTCCAGGATCTCGACCACGACGTTCTCGGACTGAAGCAACATGCCGTTGTGGTCGGGGGATTCGTGCGCGACCACGTTGCTCTCGCGCATGCCGTACTTGTCGTACACCTCGCAGTTCAACGTCTGCTCGATGCGCTCGCGCAGCGCGGGCGGCAGCGGCTCGCTCGTCGCCTGCACCGCACGCAGCCCCTCGATGCGCAACCCGCGTCGAGCGGCCTCGCCGGTGATCAGGTGGATCGCGTTCGAGTAGGTGCTCACCAACGCCGGCCGGAAGGCGATCAGCTCGTCCAGGAAAGCCGCGATCAGCTCCGGGCTGAGCCGGAAGGTGTTGAACTCGCGTCGGTTGACCAGCCGGTTTTCCCACTGCTCGATGCGCTGCTTCAGGCTCCAGTAGATCTCCGAGCCCCACAGCAGGACGAACGGGTCACCCAGCTTCCAGCCGCTGCACCAGGCGTAGGTGCGCAGCTGGTGCGCGCGCATCCACAGCCGGAAGTCCTGATCCTGGCTGAATTGGGCGCGCACGCCGGTGGAACCGCTGCTGAAGTTGACCTGCAGCGACTCGGTGTCCGCCTCGGACGACAGCAGGCGGTCCTGGTGCGCGGCCAGCCGAGCTCGCGAGAGCACCGGCAGCTTGGCCAGGTCGGCCGGCGTCGCGATGTCGTCGGGCTTCAGGCCGCGCTCGTCCATCAGCTCGCGGTAGTACGGCACGGTGCGGTAACTGTGGGCGACCAGGTCACGCAGCTTGGCGGCCTGGATCTCGTCGATCTCGACCGGCGACTTCGTCTCGTTGGAGACCAGCCACTCCAGCCGGTCGCGCACCGCACCCCGGCCGCGCAGCGACATCTGTTTCCAGTAGATGGCCTCGGCCATCGAACGGTTCATCTTCATGAGAACTCCAGGGGCGCCGCGCCCACGTCGGCGGCGAGTCGGTGGTGCCGCGCCAGCAGCTCGTCGAGCTCGTTGTCGTACCAGCGAGCCAGCAACGAGGAATGGCTGAACGACTGCGAGCTGTCGTCGATGTCCATGTTGGCGTCCCAGTCGTAGAACGCGACGGTGCGGCCGATCGCGAGCCAGGACGAAATCCGCTCGTGGACGTCGGGTGGCACGACGTGCTCGAGCAGGTACAGGTATAACGGCAGGTAGATCAACAGCCGCGCGTCGACGATGGGCAGCTCGACGTCGCCGAGCCGGAACCGCGAGCGGTCGTAGCGGTAACCGCCGCCGCGCTGGTCGTCCGGCGGCCGCTTCGCCGGCGTGCCGGCGAGCTGGGCGAGGTCGAGCTCGCCATCGACGATCTTCAGGCCCTGCCACACCGACTCGACCGAGCGGGCGCGCAGCTCGGGCCGTCCCGGCACCGGCAGGACCGCCTCGTCCCACACTGTGAAGGGTCCGAGCGGGCGCCAGACACGCATCGGCGCCGCGCAGTCCTTGAAGGTGTCCACGCACAACGCGTCCGGATCGCCGAGCAGTTCCAGGCCGCGCAGCCGCGACACGGCAAGGGCCGTCATGGAGCCGACGTCCAGCCCGCGACCGAGCGCACGTAGGACCGGGCGACCTCGGGCTGCACGGGCGCGAGGTCGGGGCCGACCAGGCGGTAGGCGTGCCGGTTCTCGTCAGCGGCGAGCGGCGCCCACTGCGGCCTCTCGACCGTCCAGGCGTTGCGGCGTGACCAGTCGACCAGGCGGATGCCGGAGCTGGTCGCGGCCAGGGTGAGCAGCGGCGGCAGGTGCGGGTAGGGCGTCACGAGCGTGCGCACGCCCAGCTCGGCGAAGCCGTCGAGATCGGCCAGCCGCGGGAGGTCGGTCAGGTAGAGCACCTGCCGCTGCGCCGCGCCCACCCGCCCTGCCAGGTGCCGCACCTGCTCGGCGATGTCGTCCCAGCTCGCCTCGACGTGCTCGGTAGGGGCGACGCCGGGCTCGGCCAGCGCCGCGGCCACGGTCTGCGGACGGTCGGCGACCGATGCCTGCAACGGCTCGAGGACGTCGGCGTGGGTCGCGAACGACCACGCGTAGCCGAGATCCTCCTTCTCCAGCATCAGCGTGCTCATGTTCTCGACGGTGAGCTCGGCCTCCAGCGGCGCGCGCGTGACGTCGAACCCGGCCTCCTCCAGCAACGCGACGCGAGCCGCGTTGTTGCTCATCAAGGCGATGGTTCGGGTGCCGACCGCGCGCAGCAGCTGCGGTACGGGTGTGTAGTCCCGGCTGTCCCACAGCGCGCCGATGCGCACGAAGACCTCGCTTGTGTCGAGATCCTCCTGCTGGCGCAGCTGGTAGATGTCGAAGTGGGCGGCCATGCCCGCGCCGCGGGCATCCTGGTCGACGGCGTACAGCAGGATGCCGCGGCCTGCCTCGATGATCGTCCGCAACGACGTGCGCCACTGCCAGCCGCAGTCGCACTGCAGCGACCCGAACAGATGCCCGAAGGCGCATGCCGACTCGATGCGCAACAGCGCCGGCTCCGACCCGCCGATGTCACCCAGCGTCGCGATCACGTAGCGACCGGTCGGGAACCCCACGTAGTACAGCGTGAAACGCGCCTTCACGTCGTCGATGCCAAGCGGCAGCGACGCCGGGCCGTGGACGTCGACGCCTTCCGGTAGTGCGGCGAGATCGAAGCCGCCGGCCAGCAGCCGTTCGCGATCAGCGGCCGTGACCGACACGGGCGTGGTCATCTCCGGGCGGCTCAATGGGGCGCCTCGACGAGGGTCATCCGGTCGGGCGCGGACACCGGCATGTGCGGCACGCCGAACGCGAGGAAGGAGATGCCGCGGTCGATAGCTGCGCTGACGCCGTGCGGGTACTTGGCCGGGACGTAGATCGAGTCCCCGTCGACGACGACGTAGTCGACGCCGTCGATCGTGATGGAGCCCTTGCCCTCCTGCACGACGAGGATGTGCGCGCCGGGATGGGTGTGCAGCTCGAACGCTCTACCGGCCGCCATCGTGATGGAGTCGAGCCCGATCGCGTCGCCGTTGTCCAGGAACGCGACGGCTCCCGACAGGCCGAATACGCCCTGCAGAACGCCGCCGGCGCCGTCCGACACCTCCTCCTGCGGACAGTCGCGCAGGTTCACGATGTGCTGCTGGGGGTCGAATGCCGCTTGCATGAGAACTCTCCTGTGGTCCGGTGTCGCTGGCGGTCTGTTGTCCGGGGTTCGGCTCACGCGAAGGTGGGCGACCGCGAGCAGTACGTCGGCGGCGCGGCCGCCGTCCCGTCCGCAGCCAGTCGGTGCGCCAGCCGGGCCCCGGTGGTGGCCAGCCGCGCGCCGCCGCGCTGGCGAACCTCCGCCAGCTCGACCTCGTCGCCGACGACGGCGACGTAGGGGATCCAGCGGCTCTCGCTGTCGCGTACGCGCCGACGCACCGGCTCGTCGCGGTCGTCGATCTCGGTGCGCACCCCGCGGGCCTGCAGGTCGCAGGCGATTCCCTGCGCGTGGGCCAGGTGCTCGGGGCGCACCGGCAATATCCGCACCTGCACCGGAGCCAGCCAGTCCGGCCAGCTCGGCGGCGCGGCGTCGAGTCCGTCGAGTAGATGCACCAGAACCCAGCGCTCGAGCGATCCGGTGGCGCTGTGCACGATCGTGACCGGACCGGTGTCCCGCGGATGCCAGTGCTGGCCGTTGAGGTCGTCGAGCTGCCCGTGCATCGTTCGCAACCCACGAGGGTCGTAGATGTTGTGTAGCAGGCGGTAGTAGTGCTTGCGGCGCGAGATCAGCTCCAACGCCACCGCCCGCCCGCTGCGATCGCTCCAGCGCTGGATGGCCGTGATCGACTCGGCGTCGCCCGCCACGGCCGTCATCGCCACGGCGTGATCGACCGGTTGCATCGCGTCGACGCACGAGAGCTGGGCGTCTAGCACCTCGAAGTACTCGGCCATGCCTGACGCCGCGTCGCTACACACGCTGTGGCAGTCGAAGAAGTCGAAGGATCTTGTGCGCTGCAGGCCGTTCAGCTCGCCACTGCGGTTGCGGCGGAATCCCGCGACCTGCTCGTGCCACCGCCACGGCATCTGCGCCCCGTCCGCGGTGACGTCGTCGAGCAGCGTGAAGAAGCCGGGATCAGCGCCGTAGCGCAGCAGCATCGGGTCGTCGCGACCTGTGCCGCGGACCTCGTAGATCCGTTCGCGGAAGCTGCCGGCCAGCTCCGAGAGCCGCTCATCCCACTGCACCAGTGCAGGCGTGATCACCGGGCTGGACATGAGGTCGTGGGTCAGGAAGTGCTCGAGCCGGTCGCAGATCAGCGTTCGTAGGACGACGCCGGCCGGGAACCACCGGATGTGGCCGGCCTCGGCGTCGCCGTCCGGGGCGGCCAGGCGCAGCGCGGCCAGCGTCGCGCCGATCGGCGGCGCGTGATAGTCGGGCGCCCCGGTCGCGCGGCGCTCAAGCAGTCCAGCGAGGGCGGCGTTGTCGACGGCAGGGATGTCGGCCAGTGGCGTCGGCTCCTGCCCGGGCCGCACCAGGACGTGGGTGTGCTCGATGCCCGCGACGACGCGCTCACGCGCGCCCACAGGAGTCGGGGCCGGATCGGTCATCGCGTCACCGCGGCAGCAGGACAGCCGTTGTTGCGGTACGCCGGGGCAGGTCGACGACGTCGACGAGGTCGCTGTTGCGGGGCGGGAGGCCGTCGGCGGCGCGAGCGATCTCGGCGAACAGCATGTGCCGGAACATCGTAATGCCGCGGTCGGCGACTCCGAGCCGCTCGCGGGTGCGGTCGAGGATCGAGCCCTGCGAGGCCCAGACCACGGCGTCCTGCCCGTCGATGGAATCGAGATCCCAGCTGCCGTCCGGGCGGCGGGTGGTGGACGGTGCGACGGTGACGGACGGCTCGTCGGCGTCGCGGCCCTCCCACCAGATGTGCAGGGTGTGTTCGTCGTCGATCGGCGTCCGGAACTGCATGCCGCGGTAGGACGGACTGCAGTGGTAGAGAATTCCCGGAAAGATCAGCTGCTGCCCGATTTCCCAGTCTTCGCCTGCCTCGTCGCGGCTCTCGCCCACCAGTCGCCGGCGCTTGACGAGGCCTAGCGGAGTCTCCTCGAACGCCAGCTCGTCGTGCGGGCGGACGGCGAAGGGCTCGGGCGCGCCGCGAAGGCGCGACTGCGCATTGCGGAAGTGGCCGTGCAGCCACTCCAGGTGGGTGGGATCCATGCCGTTCTCGGCGATCTGCAACCAGTTGCACGGCAGCACGTCGATCCGGACGGTGATCGCGTCCGGATCGGCCAGCGGCCCGAGCGCGGTGATGCCGGGTGCGGGATCGGCGGTCCCGCCGAGATGGCCGAAGACGAGGCCACCGCGCTCGAGTACCGGCAGCGACCTGGTGCTCGCGAGCTCGGTGAGACGTGAACCGGCCGGTTCGTTTGGGGTCTCGACGCACATACCGGAACGGTCGAATGCCCAACCGTGGTAGGCGCAGCGGAGCACCTGGCCTTCCACGAAGCCGAGCGCGAGGGACGCGCCGCGATGCGGGCAGCGGGCGGGCACCAGACCCAGCTCGCCGTCCTCGGTGCGGAACAGCGCGAGGTTCTCGCCGAGCAACCGCACCGCCTGCACCGTGCCGGGGGCGACCGCCGGCCCGGCCGCGATCGGATGCCAGTAGGAGCGCAGGAGTTGGCCGGTCGGGGTGCCGGGCCCGACGTGGGTCAGGGTGTTGTTCTGCTCGGCGCTCAGCACGGCGCGTCCGAGGATCGAGCCGATGCTGAGTTGAACGTCATCGAGCCTCGATCCGGTCTGGTCATCGGGCGGGACACAGCTCCCGAACGAACGATATCGATCATTATACCCACTGTCACTCGCAATCTCCCCTGCGGTCAGGTGATTGGCGGGAGCTCGTGCAGCCGCTCGATGAGCTCGCCCATGGAGCGGTGCGCCGACCGTGCGTACCTGTCACGCCAGGCGTCCGCCGTGCGTAGGCGTTGATCGGCGGCAGCCGCGGGCGGGGGGACAGGGGCGCGGCCGACGGGCAGCACGGTCGTCCACAGCGGCTCGGGTGTCGCGCCTCGGATGAGCTTGGGCACGCAGCCCTCGGGGCCGAAGTGCAGCCGCCGGGCGCCGAGGCGGAAGGCCGCGAGCATCGGCGCGCGATAGCCGACCTCGAAGTACTCGTCGCCGCGCAGTCCGGGTCTGGCGCCGTACGCGCGCGTGTGCACCGACGTGCCGTCGGTGAGCAGCACGACGCAGGCTATGGGCTCGTCTGCGGCGTCGCGCAACAGCACTAGGCGCGCACGATCGCCCATCACCCGCGCGAGCTGGCTGACGTAGTCGAGCCAGTCGGTCGGACGCAGCCCGAGCGTGTCGGCGTGCTGTGCCAGGAGATCGGCCGCCACCGGGAGCTCGTCGACAAGCGGGCCCTCGGTCTCGGTCGAGCCCGCGGCGACGATGCGGGCGGCCTGCTTGCGCAGCTTGCGGCTGCGGTCGCTGCCGAGCCATCGGTGGTAGTCGAGCTCGGCCAGGGCCGGGGTCTCGCCGTGGAACCTGTCGAGCTCGAGCGCGAGGTCGACGATGGCGAAGTACGTGGTGTCGACGGCGTGCGGCTCGGCCCGCGCGAGCGTCGCCCAGCTGGCCGAGTCGACGAACGCGGCGGTGACGGTGCGCGCGCCGGCCTCGACCGCGTGCTCGCGCGCCGCGCTGAGGAGAAGGCCGGCCACCTCGGCCGCGTCGGTGGGCGACAGTGCGGGATCGACCAGCAGACCGTTGCGGTAGCCGGATCGCGAACCGACCAGCAGCGAGGGGTACAGGCCGTCGGCCGGCGCGCCGGTGAGCGCGGCGAGGTCGTAGTAGGGGTTCGCTTCGTCGGACGTCAGGTAGGCGGGCAGCACGCCGAGCAACCGGCCCTCCGCGTCGACGGCGCTGAGGTACCGGACGACGGTGCGTGGGCTCGATTCGACCGACTCGACGAAGGGCAGCGACAGCGTCACGCCGAGCGCGCGTGCGCTGAGTCCCCAGAAGTCGGCCAGCGCGGGGTGCCCCTGACGAAGTTCGGCGATCGACTCATGCTGTGCGATCGAGACAGGGGCCGACATGTCGCCGATCGTACGAAAGGCCGGTAACAACGACGGCCGAGGGGCGGTTGTCCGCACTTGTGCTGTTACAATGGTACAGCTCACTCCAATGTTCACGTTGCGGACCGCCTCGCCGACGGGAAGGGTGTCGCACATGCACGTCGTGGTTCTTGCCTCGCGTCACCGAGGTCCCGTCGACCGACTTCTGGCGCGCGGCCACGAGGTGTCGGTGATCGCCTACCAGGGCGCGGCGCACCTGTACGAAGACCTCCCGACGCAGACGGTCCAGGGCCTCGGCAGCATCGACGAGGTGCTCGCGGTCGCCCGCGCCGCCGGCGCCGAGACCGCGGATGCGGTCGTGCCGCTCGGTGAGTTGTCGGTGCTGGCCGCCGCCACGCTGCGCGACTACTTCGATATCGGCGATCCCGACAGGCGCATCGGTACCGCCATTGCGGCGCGCTTCATCGACAAGGCCCGCATGAAGGACGACCTCGCCGCGGCCGGTATCCCGGTGGCCAACCACGCCAGCGGCACCGCCACCGAGGTTGGCGAGCTGTGTCGCGACGTCGGGTTCCCGGTCGTCGTGAAACCGGCCATCGGCTCCGGGTCCCGGCACACGGTCAGCCTCGTCGACGACCGGGAGCTGCGCGCCGGGCTCGCCGACGAAGACGGTGTGCCACGCGTGGGCGACATCATCGTCGAATCGTTCGTCGAGATGCGCGCCGAGCTGCACTGCGACTTCCAGGTCGCAGACAGTGCCGTCGTCTTCGCTGCGACCTCGCGCTACATGGCGCCGCTGCTCGGCAGCAACGGCGCCAATGGTTCGGTGGTGCTCGGGCCTGGCCATCGGCATGACACGGGAGTCGCTCTCGCGCAACGGGTGGTCGACGCGCTCGAGCTCACCGACGGCGTGTGCCACCTCGAGTTCTTCGACACCGTCGAGGGCCCTGTGGTCGGTGAGGTCGCGGCGCGGCCGGCCGGCGGCGGGATCGTCGAGGCGGTCGCGCTAGGCACAGGCGTCGATCTCTGGGAGCGCTACCTCGACTCCTGCCTGGGTCCGACCGTGACGCCCGACCCGCGACGCGGAACGGCTGTGCCCACAAACCGCCGGTTGCCGGACGGGGTGGCGGCTTGGTGCGGCCTGCCGGCCCGCAACGGACGGGTGGTCTCGATGACGGACAGCGCCGCTTTGCTGGCGCTGCCGTATGTGCATGCCGTGCACATGGAGATGGAGGTCGGCGACACGGTCCAGCGTCCAGCCGGTTCGACGTCCTGGGCCGGCATCGTCGTGTACGAGGCGCCCACGGAGGTTGCCGCCGTCGCCACCGCCGGCGATCTCTGGTCGATGTTCTCGCTCTCCGTGGCGTGACGCCGGTGCGGCTGCCTTCCCGGGTTGCGCCGCCCGTCGCGGCTGTCCGATCGCTGGCGGCGGTCACGCTCGTCAACACCGCCGGCGACGGCCTGTTCGCTGTCGGCGGCATCCTGTTCTTCATCCACTCCGTGGGCCTCTCTGCTGCCCAGGTCGGTTTCGGCCTGACCGCGGCCGGCATCGCGGCGCTGGTCGTGAGCGTGCCGATGGGCCGGCTCGCCGACCGGCTCGGGCCACGGCGCGTGCTCACTGTCCTGTTGTGCACGCAGGGCGTTGTTACGTTGCTCTACCTGGTCGCGGGCTCCTACCCAAGTTTCCAGGTCGTCGCCGTCCTGTTCGCCATCGGGAACTCGTCGGCGGCGCCGGCGCGTGGCGCGCTCGTCGCGCAGATCACCAAGAAGCACGTCGAGTACCGGGTCGCGTCGCGCGCGTTCCTGCGCTCGGTGACCAACGTCGGCCTGGCGATCGGCACGCTCATCGGCGGCGCGTTGATCGGCGCCGGCACGGCCGGTACCTACGACGCGTTGATGGTGGTCGACGCCGGCACCTACCTGGTCGCCGCCCTGTTGCTCGTCACGCTGGTTCCGGCGACGGCCACTGTGTCCGCGTCTGCGTCGAGCCCGGTCAAGACAGCCGCACCAACCGGGGGGGCCACAGCCCCGCGCAGCGCGCTGCGAGATCGCCCCTACGTCGTCGTCACCGTGCTGTCCGGCGTGATCTCGCTGCAGTACGACGTCCTGCCGACGGCGCTGCCGCTGTGGGTCGCCTTGCAGACCGACGTCGCGAAGGGCTGGCTCGGCCCGCTGCTGTTCGCCAACACAATCATCGTCATCCTGTTCCAGCAGGCGCTGGCGCGGGGTTCGCGCACGGCCGACGGCGCGGCCCTGGCGGTGCGCCGCTCCGGCCTGTGGTTCGTCGGATCCTGCGCGCTGTTCGCGCTGAGCTATCACGGACATGCACCGATAGCGCTGCTTGTCCTCTTCGGCGCGGTGGTCGTACACTCCTGCGGTGAGCTGCTGCATGCCGCGGGTGGGTTCGGCCTATCGTTCGGGCTCGGACGGGACGGCGCGCACGGCGAGTACCAGGCCGTGTTCGGCCTCGGTATCGGCGCCTCGCGAGCTGTCGCGCCGCTCGTCCTGACCGGCTTGGTGATCGGGCTCGGTGTACCCGGCTGGATCCTGTTGGCAGCCCTGCTGTTCGTTCCCGGCCTGGCGATGCCCGCCGCTGTGCGATGGGCGCAGCGCGACCGAACCCGCGAGGACGCCGATACCGCCGACCCCGATCCGTCCCCACGATCAGAGGAGCCCAATCATGCGTCGAGCTGAGCTCGAGCAGCTTTTCCACCCGCTGAGCCTGGAGCAGAGCCTGCACCTGCTCGACAGCCTGACCTGGTTCCCGCAGCCAGGTCCGGACGGTTCGGCGCGCATTGCCGATTACGTCAACACCCGCGCCGATGGTGCGTCGGTCGACACAGCGACGATCGACAGCGTGCTCGAGCGCATCGACGAGTCCGCCGCGCCGGACGACGATCCCGCGCTGGGCCGCTGGGCGGACATCCGGAACGCCAAAATCCTCTACTCGCTGAAGTACGACCTGAAGACGTTCCTGCTGCCTGATCCGTGGTTCACCTTCATGAATATGGGCTGGCAGGAGGTGGGCGCGCCCGACCCCGACCTGCGAGAATGGTTGCCGGGCGGTCAGGACGTGTGGCGTTACTCCGCGAATCTCTACGACATGGTCGCGAGCCGGATGCCACTGGCCGGCAGAGACGTTCTCGAGGTGGGCAGCGGTCGAGGCGGCGGCGCAGGTTTCGTGGTCCGCAAGCACCTCCCGAGCAGCTACACCACCGTCGAGCAATCCGAGAACAATGTGGAGTTCGCGCGCGCGGTGCAACCGAGCGAGATCGACTTCCGGGTCGGGGACGCCGAGTCGATGGCCGTGGACGACGACAGCATCGACGCGGTGATCAACATCGAGTCGGCGCACTGCTATCCCAACCCCAAGCGATTCTTCGCCGAGGTCGCTCGCGTGCTCCGGCCGGGCGGGCGGCTGCTGTTCGCGGACGAGTGGTGGACGGAGCAGGTCGGCGAGCTCACTGACGCCATCGCCGCCGCGGGGTTGACCATCGTCACCCACGAGGACCTTACCGCCGGCATCATCGAGGCGCTGCGACGCATGCCGGCTATCACCGGCCCCCTCGTCGCCGCACAGGAGGGCGCGCAGCGCCGGGTGTACGAGCGCTTCTTCGGTGAGCGGGTCCTGCGCGACTCGCTCGAGTCCTACACCTCGAAGCGCTTCGTCTTCACGCTCGTGGTCGCGGAGTTGGCATGAGAGTCCTGCCGGTGACTACCGCTACGGACAAGGACGGTGCACCGATGAGTGGGGAAGTCGACCGCCGCTCGACCGACGAGCTGGTCGCGACCTATCTCGCCGACGGCGTCGTGCACCCGATCACCGTTTTCCCCCCGGACGACTGTCCGCCCCTCCTGGCCGCCGTGCGCGACGTCTTGACGCGGCCGGGCCCCGCGCCGGCGCCATCGCAGGAGCAGTCCAGCGGCCGGCTCGCGTCGGTCTCGGGCACGCAGAGCAGCGTCCCCTTCGTCGAGTCGCGCCATCTCGACAGCCGGGTGGTCTTCGACCTGTGCACAGCGCCGCCGGTACTGGACCTGGCCAGGGGCATTCTCGGCGACGATCTGCTGCTGTGGCGGTCGACGATCATCGCGAAGCCGCCGGGCGGCGCGGGATTCCGTTGGCACCAGGACTTTGGCGGCGTGTTCGGAGCGCACGAGTCCTACGGCCTCGAGCCCCCGCTGCATCTCAATGTGTGGATGGCGCTGACGCCGACCACCCGGGCCAACGGCTGCCTGCGCTTCGTCCCCGGCATGCCGCAGGTGTTGCCGGGCGCCCCGTCCGGCCCCGGGCAGCGGGCGACCCTGCTGACCCGCGAGGAGCACATCGACGAGAGCCGCGCCATCGACGCACCCCTGGCGGCGGGCGAGGCCGCCGTGTTCGGCGACCGCGCGTTGCACGCGTCGTGGCCCAACGAGACCGACGAGGCGCGGCTGGGCCTGGCTGTGCGGATCACGCTGCCGCAGGTGCGGGTCCGCTCGCACTTCCCGGGCCACCGCAACATCCTGATCAGCGGGCGTGACGCGCTGGGCGTCAACCCGCTCGCCCCGCCGCCGGCCTGACGCGGGCCGGGGCGGTCTGGGATGGTTCGACCGCGCCGACGAGCAGCTCGCCGCCGACTTCGCCGAGCGGTGGTTGATGATCGACAAGGGTGAGTGGGAATGCGGGATCTCGCCGGTCGCTGCCGGGTATCGGCGTCACAGCCTGCGCACCGGTGTCCCTGGCCGGGTGCCCGTGCCGCCGGAGCGCTGCTCGGCGGGCCGAGGCTAAGCTGACGCCTTACTTGGTGACGACATCTCAAAGGCAGGCATGACAAGCTCTGACGATCAGCTCAAGCGCATCAGGCACTCCAGTGCCCACGTGCTCGCGCAAGCCGTGCGGGAGCGGTTCGGGCCCGAGGGTCACGTGGCCCTCGCGATCGGTCCGCCGACGGCGCGCGGCTTCTACTACGACTTCAGCCTGCCGCGCCCCGTCGTCGAGGGCGACCTGAAGTGGCTCGAGAAGCGCATGAAGAAAATCCTGCGCGGCAACCACGACTTCGTCCAGCGCGACGTCTCCGAGGACGAAGCGCGGTCGCTGTTCGCCGACCAGCCGTTCAAGCTGGAGATCATCGACGGAATCGTCCACGGCGGTGTCGATGCGCATGGCGAGCCGTTCGAGGGCGAGCCGGTCCTCGGCACGTACCAGCAGGACACCTTCCTCGACCTGTGCGGCGGTCCGCACATCGCGAACACCCGCGACATCGATCCCAACGCGGTGAAGCTGCTGACCGTGGCGGGTGCCTACTGGCGCGGCGACGAGAGCCGTCCGATGTTGCAGCGGATCTACGGGACGGCCTGGGGCACGCGCGAGGAACTCGACCACTTCCTGTTCCTTCGTGCCGAGGCCGAGCGACGCGACCACCGAAAGGTGGGCCGCGAACTCGACCTGTTCATGTTCGACAAGTCGGCACCGGGCATGCCGTACTGGCTGCCCGACGGCCTGCGCATGCTGAACACGATGCTGGAGTTCTGGCGGAACGAGCACGAGGCCCGCGGATACCAGGAGATCAGCAGTCCGCTGATCAACGAGAAGTCCCTATGGGAGACCTCGGGGCACTGGCAGAATTACGTCGACGACATGTTCGTCATCCCGGACGGCGACAACCGCACCTACGCGGTCAAGCCGATGAACTGTCCCAACGCCATGGTGGTCTACAACCGCAAGACCACCTCGTACCGGGAATTGCCGCTCCGGTTGTCGGACTGCGACCTCCTGCACCGCAATGAGCGGTCGGGAACCCTGCAGGGGCTGTTACGGGTGCAGGCATTCCGGCAGGACGACGCGCACATCTTCCTGCCGGAGGCGGAGATCGGCGCCGAGATCCAGCGCATCTTCGACATCGCCGATCGGTTCTACGGCGTGTTCGGACTGAAGTACCGACTCCGCCTGGGCACCCGGCCGGAGAAATTCATCGGCGACGTCGCGACCTGGGATCTCGCGGAGTCGACGCTGCGGGATGTGCTGGAGGAGCGGGCGCCCGGCGAGTACATCGTCGTCGAGGGCGACGGTGCTTTCTACGGACCGAAGATCGACATCCTGATGGAGGACGCGCTCGAACGCGAGTGGCAGATGGGGACGATCCAGCTGGACTTCCAGCTCCCTCGACGTTTCGGGTGCGTCTACACCGACGACCAGGGCCAAGAAGTCACCCCGGTGGTCATCCACCGCGTCATCTACGGGTCCTTGGAACGTTTCGTCGGCATCCTGCTCGAGCACACCGCAGGAGCACTGGCGCCCTGGCTCGCTCCGCGGCAGGCGATCGTCCTACCGGTCGCCGTTGACTACGAGGCGGCGGCCGAGGCTCTGCGCGAGGAGCTGGTCGCTGCTGGTCTCCGCGCCGATCTGTGGTCGGCGACCACTGGCACGCTCGGCGCCCGCGCCCGGCGCGCTCGGATGGCCAAGTACCCGTTCGTGCTGGTCGTCGGTGCCCAGGAGGCAGAGGGCTCGGAGTTGTCGGTCAAGCTGCGCGAGGGCGGTCAGGTGCCGCCGTTAACCCGAGCCGAGGTCGTCGAGCGGATGGTGCGATCCGTCCGCCAGTTCGACAACAGCACCGAGACGGCGTTCGCCGACGTCCTCCCGGCCGAAGCACCGGCTGCGGCCGAAGCGGGCGCGACCAGCTCCTGACGTGACGTCCGCGGACGTCACGGCTGGCGTCAGCACTGTCACGGAAAAAGCGCCGAGCGTCGAGCGCTTCGGCATAGATGGCGTCGACGGTGCCCGCCGATGCGGCGGCGGTAGGCGGCCGCTCGCCTGCGCTGAGGCTCTGGCCGCCACCCGCGCAGCGTTTCGTCTGCGTGCGTTCTGATCTCGAGCGGCAACCACGTCATCGCAGGCGGACAGGGACTGAACCGGGTCAGACCCGCCTGCGGCTCAGCCACGATGCGCGCCGCGCGTGACAGACGCGAAGTCATCTGTCCGGTTGGGCCTAGGTTCGCCATAGGAGGTACGCGATGACGGATGCGCAGACCGCAGATGACGCACCAAACTTGGGACGGCCGGTAACGGTCAAGGTCGAGCGGGCGGCGCACTCCGTCATTTCGGCTGGATACGGTCGACACGACTCGGCGTTCACGCCCGGTCGGCCAGTGTGGACTAGCGAAAACGCCGACGAACTGAAACGGCTGTTCGTGGATCGTCCGGATGTGACGGGTCTGAGCTTCCGCAACCTCGCCAACTACATCACCCGCGCCCTGCTCGACACCGGCGGGTTCAGACCCCGACTACACCCTCATCTGCGATGAGCCGGCAATGTCGCTCGGTTCAAAGCCGTTTCGGGTGCGCCCGATCAAGGCGACACCGAACGCACCGATAAGGCGGCGGCAGCGGCCGAGGGGCTGTGCCGCCGCGCAGTTAGTGCCGGCTCCGGGCCTGCGTGGCCGTGAGACGGTGCGACGGCCGGGCGTCGTCGGCTGGGCGCGCCGTGGCGGGCCGGATGTCGGCGCTGCGCGGGGTGCTCATCGCGGCCAGTTGGGCGGCGGTGGCGGTGACGTGCTGGCCGCGATCGAGGTCGTCACGTCGGTCTCGGCCGGTGAGTCGCCCCAGGGCATCATCATCCGTATCGGGCGCGCCGATTCTTTCGGCGAGGACGGTTTGCAGCGTGCTTTCCTGTAGCCCGGTCCGCTTGCTGACAGCTGTTAGCTCCCGCTGCCAGGTATCGAGCGGCGCCTTGGCGATGATGCCGGCGGCGACCCGTGCGGCCGCTACGCGGTCCTCGGGCCAGGTCAGTTCGCGCCCGGTGAGGGCCTGGTCGACGAGCTGGCGGCCGATCGATTCGGCGGTGGCCAGCCGGTCGACGAGGACCGCCGGCCCGTGCAGCTCGGCGAGCTGGGCCGGGTCCATCCCGGCCGGCAGTGGCGCGCCGCGAGGGTCGAGGCCGTGCGCGGTCAACAGCTCGTAGGCGCGGGCGGCGGCCTGTACACCGGCCGGGTCGGCGTCGGTGGCGACCACGATCCGGTCCCTGGCGGCGCCGAGGGCGTCGGCGAGCTGGCCGGCCTGGTGGTCGGTCAGGGCGGTGCCCAGCGGTGCTAGGCCGGCCATCATGCCGCCGGAGGCGAGGTCGACGGCGAGGGCGTCGATCGGTCCTTCGACGAGGACCCCGAGACCGCCGCGATCAAGGACAGCCGTGTTCTCGGCGAGGCCGTACAGGTGCTGCCCTTTGGTGTAGAGCGGGGTTTGGCCGGTGTTTAGATACTTCGGGTTGCGGGTGTCGGTGCTGACGTCCAGGCTCGGGTTGCGGCGGCCGACGAAGCCGACCACTTCCCGGCCGCCGCCCTCGGTGCGGGCCTCGATCGGGAACATCAGCCGATCCCGGAACCGATCGACGACCCGGTCCGTAGAGGCGCGTGTGCCCAGGCCCGCGCCGAGGATCTCGGCGTCGGCGAAACCCTGGCTACGCAGGTGCTCGGTCAGGTGGGTCCAGCCGGCCGGGGCGTAGCCCACGTGACCGGCCGGGTCGTCGAGCATCGCGCTGCCGAGCCGGGTGTCGAGGTAGGCCCGCGCCCAGGAGGCCGGGTATTGGCTGGCGTAGTAGGCGGCCGCGGCCGCGTTGGCTGCGACGAGTCGGTCGCGGTGCAGAAAATCATGCTCGGGATCTTGCGCGCGGTTTTCTGCCCTCGCGCGCAGTGCGCCGGTGCGTTCCGCGCCGGCCGCGGTACGGGTGGCGAGTTTGTCGGCGTCGCTGGCCACCACCGCCCCCGGCTCGGTGGTGAGGTGGTCGTGGGTGCGGTCGAGGACCTGGTGCGCGGTGGCCAGCACGCGGGCGCCGGAGGCGCGCAGCGCGGCGTCGACATCGCCGGTCTGCGCGGCCCAGCCGGCGACGTAGGCGAAGGTGTATTCAGCGGTGTCCAGGCCGTGGTCGGCGGCCACCAGGTAGGCCAGGGATTCGGCCTCGACCTCGCGGTTGCCGCGGCAGCTGCCGGTCTGGCCGCGTTCGAACCCGGCCGGGTCGTGCATCAGGACGTGCCCGAGTTCGTGGGCCAGGGTCTTGACCGCTTGCGCCTCGTCAACGTCGGAGCGGATGACGACCTGGTGGGTGGCGTAGGCGGTGTAGCCGTTGGGGCCGGCGTCACCGGCAATCGGTGCTCGGGTGACGGTGAAACCGGCGGCCGTGCACTGAGCGGCGAGGGCGTCCCACAGGCCCTGCGGGGCGTGCCCGGCGAGCAGCTGCGGAATCGGCGGTGCCGGCAGTCGCTCGCCGCTGGTCTGGGACACGTCCCATACGTAGACGGGTCGGAAACCGACGACCCGCCGCGGGCCGCTCGCCTCGACCGGCCCGTCGCCGGGCGCCGCCGACGAGGACTCTGCGGCGGCGGTGATCGCGTCAGGGGTGTCCTCGGCTCGTCGACCTTGCGGGTGACCGGGGCCAGGATCGCCAGGCCCTTCTCGCCCTTGGTCACCTGGCGGCCGAGTTCGGTCCACAGGTTGTAGCCGGCGACCTGCGTGGCGTCGGGTTTCTGGGCGAGCAGGAGCAGGGTGTTGTTGAAGCTGTAGTTGTGGAACTTCGCGGCCACGTCCAACCAGCGCTGCCACTCAGGCCCCGCCGCCAGCGCTGACACCTGCTCGGTGAGGGTCTGGTGCAGCCCGGCGAGCTTCGCCTCCCGCGCCTCCAAGGCCTTGGCCTTTTGCTCCGGCGTGATCGGGCGCCGGTACCTGCCCGCCACCGCGGGTCAGACCTTCCGTGCCTTGGCCTGGCCGTCCAGCTCGTCGAGGCGCCGTGCGTGGGCCTCGACGACGGAGGTCAGGTCATCGATCTGATCCTGCATCGCGGCCAGGACCGCGGTGAAGTCCACCGGCACAGCCGCCGGCCGCGGGGTGCTCTGCTCGGTCTGCTCGGTCATGGCGGGTGCTCCTATCGGCTCAGGGTGCGGGTCTTGATTTTCGTGGCCGTAGCGGCCGCCGTGGCGGGCTTGCCAGCACCGGCCGGGCTGACCTCGACATACGGGCGCGGGTAGCTCTCGGCCGCCAGGTCGGCCGGGTGCGGATAGCCGGCGTCGGTGGTGCGCCAGTACCGCGGGCCACCACCGAGGGTCTCGATGTAGGCCGACGCGTCGGCCCTGCTCAGCTGCGCGAGGTCCTCCGACGTGGTGGGCCCACCGGCGGACCGGTCCGGGTCCCGCTCGATGAGGTGGGTGAGGTAGCGGACTTGCCCGGGCGTGGCCGGCAAATGCCCAGTCGCGGCCGAGGTTGCCGCCGGGTCGGCGCTGGCCTGCCACCCGCCTTCCTCGTCCTCATGGGACGCTCCGGCCGACACACCGCCGGCGTGCTCATCGACGCGGGCTTGCCCCGCTGAACCGGCGCTGTCGCTGCGCCCGGGTTCGCCGACGAACACCCGCGGCTGGTAGCTGCTCTCCGCCGCGACGTGGGCGAGGACGTCGCGCATCGCCCCGATCCGGTCCGCGCCGGATTCACGCAGCTCGTCGAAGCGGGCCATCGCGTTCGGCGCCATCTCGCCCAGCCGCGTCTCGACGCGGGTGGCGGCCACGTTCGCGGCCGGGTCGGTGTCTCCCCAGCCTGCGGCGGCGCCCCAGGCCCGGCCCAGCTCGTGCAGGTCGGCCTGGCCTGTCGAGTCCAGGGCGTGGGACCACACCATCCTGTCGGCGGTGTGCTGGGCGGTCAGTTCGGCGCGGGCCGCGGCTGCGGCCTGTTCGATGCCGGCTGCGCGTTGTTCGGTGCGCTCCTGGCGCAGCCGGATCACGGCCCCCGCGACCTGCACCGCCACGGCCAGGTGCTGGGCCAGCTTGGCCGAGGCTTCCCGCTCCGGTCCTTCATCCATCACGTGCTCGCTTTCTGCTAGCACTTGCTAGCTCGCTCAGTTGTTAGTCGGTGTCGGCCCAGTGCCCGGGCGGTGCCGGCGCGGTGGGCATCGGGGCTTGATCGCTGTGCCGGTCGTTGGTGCAGGAGGAGAACGGGCCGTCCGGCGCCAGCAGCACCGGGTTGATCGCGTCGAAGCAGGTGCGCAGCCAATCGGTCATGCCGGTGGCCTCCTCCGACACCCGCGCGGCCTCCCAGCTGCGCCACAACGCGGTCAGACGGATGATCGCCTCACCGTGGGCCCACCACGACGGGCACCACCGCTGCGTCTGGCTGATCTTGCGGACGTAGACCGGGGCGTAGACGTGCTCGACCCACGTCTGCACGTCCTCACACAACGGCTCGATCAGGTCGGCCGCCTCGCCGGCGAGCAGCTCGTCGACGCCGATCTCCTCGCCGAGCCCGCAGTCAGGGCCGGGGTCGGTCATGCCGGCTGCCGGCCCGGCTCGAACCGTGTCATCGACGACTCGCCGGCGCTCAAGGAGATCCCTCGAGCCGGGGCGCCGCCGGCCGCGGTGCTGGCTCGAGACTGGAGGGCAGCCGCGGCCTCCTTCTCGGCCGCGGCGATCGCGGCCTTACGCGGACCGTCATACCAGGGCAGCAGCCGGATCATCGCCGGCTTGATGCCCGTCGCCAGCAACACCGCATGGGTCTTGGGCAGCGCCCGCACCCCGGCCGCCGGCAGAATCCGTTCCCGCCGCGTCGACGTCGAGGACGAGCCGCCGCCCTGACCCCGGCTGAAAGACAGCACGTCGACGTCGTGCTCACCGACGATGCGGGAGATGTCCTCAGCGAAGTCGGCGTCATCGGCGCCGGAGCCGATGAGCTTGACCGTGGCCGCGCCCCACAGCTCTTTCATGCCGGCTTTTCCCCAGACCCGCTCGCCCTGGGCGTAGGACTGCAGGATCGCGATCGGGATGATCGAGCGGGAGCCCATGTGGCTGTACTGCTCGGGCAGGTCGCGGATGCGGCAGATGTTGGCGACCTCGTCGAGGACCAGCACCAGGGGCGGGTCGATCCGCCCGCCGCGGCGCTCGCCGGCCCGCTCGGCCGCGACCCGGACCTCCGTCGTCAGCGCCGACACCAGCGAGGCGGCCGACGTGCCGCCAGCGACGTTCTTGGACAGCAGGTACAGGGTCTCGCGGGTCTCGACGAACTCTGCCGGTGTGAACTCGACCAAGCCCTCCTGGGGAGTGACCCACCGGGAGATGTCGTTGTCGCGCAAAGAGGATGTGCCCGAGCGGGCGGTGAAGTACACCGACCCGCGGGTCTCCGGGGGCAGCCCTTGGGTGCCGGCGAGGGAGTTCGCGGCCGCGTTATGGCCATGTGTGCGCAGCAGCTTGACCGGCTCCTCCGTGGCCTCGTCGAACAGCCACCGATACACATCCAGCAGCGTCAGCCGTCCTAGGTAGGCGGCGAAGATCAGGTTGGACAGCAGCTCATTCGCTGCCGGTCCCCAAATCTCGCGGTTGGAATCGTCGGCGACCGCCATCACGAAACCCCCGGCGAGGCGGGTGGCGTCATCCATGCTCATCTGCCCGCCGAGGGGGTTCCACCACCACTCCTGCTTGGTGTGGGTGATGTGTTGCGGGTCGAAGACCCATACCCGGCAGCCGGTGTCGGCCTCCCGAAGAGCCGCGGTGGCCAGGTACAGGTCGGCCTTGTTCGAGCAGGCCACCACCGCTCCGGGTGCGTCGAGGATCGTCGGCACCGCCAGGCTGGTGGTTTTGCCGGTGCGAGGGGCGAAGATGGCCAGGATGACGTCCTCCCAGGAGGCTTGCAGCAGCCGGCCCGCCGGCAGCAGCCGCCCCAAGGTCACGCCGCGCTGAGCTTGGGCGACGTCGCCGGCTCTCTTGCACTGCTCGGCGAGGGAGGGCCGCAGCCGCAGCGCGACCGCCGCGGCACGCTTGGTGTCCAGGGTGGCCACGTCGGCCCGGGTGGCCATCGACCGGGCCGCCGGCCGCGCCTTGCGCGCCCCCCGGATGAACAGGACCACCGGCGCCGTCACCACCGCGGCCGCCACCAGGAACACCAGCACCGCACAGGCCCAGAGGAGCCCGGCCGGCACTCCCGGCCACGCCGCGGCGTGGTGGACCAGGTCGCCCGGGCCGGCCAGGCGCCACTTCGGGCCGCGGAAGCCGTGGCCGGTCACGCCGGAGGCCAGCCGGCCGCCGAGGAACACCGCGCTCGAGGCGGCCGCCGCCAGCACGAACCCGGCCGGGATCAGCCACCACAGCCACTCCGGCCCCGACGAGCCCTTCGGGCGGACCTGGCCGCCGGCCGCGAGCCGGGTCATCGGGCATCCCCAGCCCCGCGGCCGCCGCCCCACACCTTGTTGGTGTTCTGCCCGCCCCACTCGGTCTCGGCCGAGGTCAGCACGACGTCGACCGGGATGCCCGGGTCCTCGCTGGAAGCTTTGATGAGGAACTTGCCGGCGCCAGGTGGGACCTCGTTGCGTTCCAGCGCCGACACCGAGGTGGACCACCATTCGCGGATGGCGTTCTGTTCGGCGTTGGTCAGGGTGACCACCGAGTCCAGGGCGATCAGTTCCTTCTTCGGCACGCCGCCGATCACGATGGCGCCGGCCCGCTCCTCGATGCCTTCGATCTCGGAGTTGCGCCCGGGGGCGAGGTCGCGGATGGAGTGGGTGATCATGATCTGCCCGACGCCCTGGGTGCGGTTGAGCCGGGTCAGCTCGTTCACCCGGTCGGGCATGGTGCCGCCCAGGCGCAGCACCCGCCATAGCTCATCCAGGGTGAGGCAGTACAGCCGCCGCGGGGCAAGTCCTTCGTCGGCGAGGGCCTGGTCGGCCTCGACCATGCCGTACATGTCTGACCAGGCCGCGATCATGACCGCGGCCAGGAACCGTGGGTCACCGGCCTTGATCCGGGAGGTGTCGATGTTCACGACCGGCGGCCGGTCGGCGGTGCGCTGCACCCGGCGGGCGAACACGTCGCCGAACTGGCCGTCCAGCAGCGCCCGCAGGGAGCGCTGCAGCGGGTCGACGAGCCGGTCATAGGCCTCGTCGACGCCGCGGTCGAGGATGACCGCCCGCACCGCGTTGGGCCGGGTCTCCAGCAGCTCGACGACCTCGCGCAGCACCGGAACCGCACCCTCGTTACGGGTGTAGAGCAGCCTCAGGCAGGCCGAGATGGCGGCCTCCTCGTAGTCGGCCACCGGACCCTTGCGGCCCAGCTCCACCAGCGCCGAGATGCACACGGTGGCCTTGCCGATGGCCTCGGCCAGCAGCGTCGCGCCGGCCGCGCCACCGATCCGGGCGGCGGCCGCCGCCATCCCGCCCGGGTCGCACGGATTCAAAGCGGCCCCGCCGGAGCGGGCCACCACCCGGTGGTCCCCGCCCAGGCGACGGGTGAACTCCACGTAGTCCGGCTTCGTGTCGCCCGGGATCAACACGATGTAGCCCAACGCGGCCAGCCACAGCATCAGCTTCGAGGCCAGCGTGGACTTGCCCAGGCCCGGTTTGGCGATGATCAACACGCTGGGGTTGGCGATCCGGTGGGCCAGGAACCACGACACGTGGTCGAAGCAGATCACGGCACGGGACTTCTGGTGCCGCCCGATCGGCGCCCCCTCAAGCGGGAGCTGGCCGGGGCTGGCCCACGGGAACAGCCCGCACACCTGCCGGGTCGTGCCGCGCCACTCCAGCGGCACCGGCACGAACGCCGTCGACCCACCGCCCGGCGCGGCGATGCCGTTCTTGAGGATGAACTTGCGGCGCCGGATCGGCCGCGCGTGCCGCGAGCTGCGGGAGCTGGGCTTGGTCATAACGGATTACTCGCTTTCTCAGATGTGTTCGCGGGCCACGTGCGGCAGCACCGACAGGTCAGGCAGCGACAGGCCGATCCCCAACGCCCCGGCGAACGCCGCGGCTTGCGCGCCGCGCACGGGTGAGAGCCGGAACCGGGCGCCGCGGCCGGCGCGCTCGATCGTGGTGCAGGCCCGGTCAAAGGCGTCGTCATCGGTCACCGTGACGGTGACCAGGACCGAGAACGACACCACCCCGGCGCCGTCTGCTTCCTCCTCGGTGGCTTGGCGGGCCGAGCGCAGGTCGGCTGAGTCGTGCGCATGGACCAGGCCCTTGCGCCGCCCGGCGCGGTTGATCGCGGACTTGTAATCCCGATCGACGGTCTCCGCGGTCCGGCCGGCGTCAACCGGCCGGTACAGCAACGTGACCCGCTTACGCGGGGCGGTCCGCATCGGCCCCATCAACCGCTCCATATGCGCATCGCGCACCACACCCGGTGGCACCTGCAACGCCTCATACGTCCGGGACAGGCCCGAGTCATGCCGGTAGGACAACGCCGTCTCGTCGTGGGCGGACGGGCCGGCGTCGGCGAACTCGACGTGGATCGGCAAGCCCTCGGCTTCGGACTCGGCCAGCTCGGCCGCCACCGCCGGATCGAAGGCCTCCCGCACCCGGCGCGAGAGCTGCGCCACCGACAACGGCCGGCCCTCCGACGCCCCGGCGTCCTTGAGCGCCACCGACAATCCGGGCAGCCGCCGGCCGACCTCCTCGGCGACCGCGGCCGCGGTCTGATCGGAGCCTTTCCGGTCGATCCCCAGGCCCCGCTCGGTGAACGTCAGCGTGACGTAGCCGACCGTGTCGGCGACATCCACGGGAAGCTCCGCGGCCGCGGAGAACGCCACGTCACGGGCGAACTGGGGCGCGTCATCGCGGATCTGGGTGGCGACGTGGGAGTACAGCATCGCCCCGGCGTCGGGGATCGTCTCCACCACCGCGGCCGCCTGCACCACGCCGCCCTCCTGGCCCAGCAGTGCCAGGTACTCCCCCCACGAGGCGACCCACACGTCGTTGGTCTCCGAATCGACCAGCGCGCCGCCCTGGGCGGCGACCCGCATCACCACCGCCCACTGGTGGGCGGCCTGAATCTCGACCAACGCGAAGTCCCGGCCGATCGCGTCCGTGGCCTCCCACACCTTCACCTTGGCCAGCAGCCCGGGCAGCGACCGGGTGCCCGAGGGGGTGACGCCGGCCAGCCCGGAGCGATACATGTTGCGCCCGCGACGCTGGTGCCGGCGCCACCGCGCCGACTTCGACCACTCCGCATACACCGTCCGTCCGCGGAACGGGATGACCGCCGGCCCAGCGCCCAGGAGCGCGACCATCGCGAACCCCAGCGCCCACCACAACCCGGCCACCATCGACACCAACAACGTCATCCCAAGCCCGGCCATCATGACCATCGTCGGAATCAGCTTCAACGGACCCACACCCGGCGACGCCGGCCGGCGCCACCCGCCATAGGTCCGGTCCTTCACCTCGACACCGGCACTCACTGCGACCCTCCCTCACCTACGGCACCGTTGGCCACGGACTTCGCGCCCGAATGAACCTTCTCCAGAACCCCGACACCGGCCCCCACCGGGCCGGCCCCCGCCGCAGCACCCGCAGCGGCTCCGCCTCCTCCAGCGCCAGCTCCGGCGCCGGCAGCGCCAGCACCCGAAGCGCCGGCCTGCCCTGCACCGCTCGCAGCCTTCCCGCCGGACGGCAACGCCTGACTGCCGGCGGACTTACCGCTCGTCCCGCTCGACCCGGACGGCCCGCCCTCGCCCTTCAAACCCGGCGACGCCGTGGGCGTCGGACCAGACGAACCGCCACTGCCGTTGCCCGACAGGCTCACCGCGCCCGTCGCGGCCGCGGCGACCATCCCGGCCATCGCACCACCGCTGCCGCCGCCCATCGCCTCAGCAGACGGAGGCAACAACCGCAGCAGCGCCGGCAACGCCAGAATCGCCACAATGAGCAGCGAGAACCCGGACACGATCCCAGCGAGGTCTTTCGCGTCGCCGATCATCGTGAACGCCGCGGCGTAGATGATCGCGGCCACCAACTTGTAGAGCACGAACGAGAAAATCCAGCCACACAACCGTTTGAACCACGAATAGCCGGCCTCAGTGATCGACGAACCCGCCGCCACCGGAAGAATCCCCACCAGCACCGCCAGGATCGCGCCGCGGACCAGCATGATCCCGACCTGCACCAGCGAGGCGATCATCCCGAAGAACGCCAACAGAAACACCAGACCGCCGCCGACACCCGGCAGGGACCCCAGCGCGGTCAACCTCTCGCCCACCGAATGCCCGTCGAACCCGTTGTCGAGAATCGACTTGGCCAGCAGGTCGAAGCCCGTCAGCGTCACCTCGACGATGGTTGCGCCGGCCGCGGTCACGATCGTCATGAGCAACAGCCCACGAAGGATCGACTGGCCGGACTGCTCGGCCCGGGCGGTCCACGCCATCCGCACGCCACCCACCAGCAGACCCAGCACCGCGGCGAATGCCACCAACGGTCTAGTCAGGTTGTCCAAGGTCGTGATCACCCCCGAGGACGACGACAAATCAGGCTCCGGAGTGTTGATCCAGAACGTCATCAACGCCTTCATCACGTCCGCCAACCCCTTAGCGAACGCATCCTCAACAGCCTGAAAGCCACTACTCGCAGCAGCGCCAGCCACACCACCAACGCCCTTGCACGCCTCGCGCACCCCAGGAACATCACATAGACCCGGCATCGCTAGACACCCCTCCACTCGATGAAGCCGGCGAGGCTGTCAACTTGTTGCAGGTTCGCGGCCTGTCCACCATCGGACGCTGGAACGAACCGCCAGTCGGAGCCGTCCCAGCTCACGTGGTCGGCGCCTACCTGGAGCGTGCCGTCGGAATTTCGGTTGACTACCTGGATCACAGCGTCAGACGGCGTGTAGGACACGAACTGAAAACCAGCAATCTGAGACAGCACATCGTTGCCAGCCGCGCCACCAGCTCCGTAGAGGTGGGTTGCGCGAGTTTTCAGCCAGGCTTCCTTACCAGGGCCGGGAATCAACATCGCGTCAGCGGCCCTACGGAACTCCGCATCCGGCGCTAACCCGTAGCGGAATCCCTCGTTAGTTGCGGCTAAGAGCGCGCCGAGGGGTGTGTGCGCGTAACCGGTGGCGATGGCACCGGTCACCTTGCTCGGGCCAGCGCCGGGCAGCGAGGGCAGCGCGACGGTTTGATAGATCGACCAGGTGACGCCTGCTGGCGCAGCGCTCGGCACAGTCGTCGGCAACGCCGGCCCAGAGCTGCTGGACGACCCGATCGTGGTCGTCGCCGGGCCACCGCCGGTGGCGACTGGGCCGTTCTTCTTGTTGCCGTGGTTGACGATCAGCACGACGGCGACGCACAGGACGACAAGGATCAGGAAGCCGATCGCGGCGATACCGGTCCAGCGGCGCCCGCCAAACCAGTCGCGGTCTGCGGGAGCAGGTTCGGGGCGGGACGGCTCGTTGTTAGTCATGAGCGGCATTTTTCACGATCCTGCCCGGTTTCTGGGCGCATCAGATGAGCGCGCCGATGATGGTGGAGGCCCCGCCGACGATCAGGCACCCGGTGGCCACACCGCCCAGGCGACCGGCGTGTTCGGAGTTGCCCCGCTGGTAGGACACGGCCAACATGCCGCCAGCCACGATCAGCCCGATCAGGCACAGCGCCGCGGCGATCCACGAGACGTAGGAGATGACGGTCTGCACCCCCGTCAAGCCCGGGATCGCCTGCGGGGTCGAGGTGAACAAATTGAAGCCGAGAATGGCGCCGGCGATCGGTGACGCGGCGCCGACCACGAGACAGCCAGCTGCCACGCCGCCGAGGCGGCCCACGTGCTCGTTGCTACCGCGGTGGTAGGACACGGCCATCATCGCCCCGGTGATGATCAGACCCACCAGACACAGCGCGGTGGCGATCCAGCAGACGTAACCGATGATCGTTTGCAGATTCGTGACGCCCGGAATCGCGAGGGGGTTGGAGTTGAACGCGTTGTTGTCGGCCAGGATGCGGGCCGCCGCGGTGGTGGTCATGCGAGGTGTCCTTTCGGGGTGACGGTGGTGCGGATGGCGGCCAACACGTCGTCGACGGCTGGGTGTGTCGCGGGACACTCCTCACCGGGCAGGCCGGTGAGCAGGCGGTACTCCGGCACGTACGGGACGTGCCAGGTGTGCGGGAACACGCCCGCGAGCAGGCCCTTGGCCGCCGCGATCGGTTGCGGCAGCCGCCCAGGCTGGTCCGCGATGGTGACAACTCCGACCAGGTGCACGCCGTCCGGGGCGCGGCCGGCGAGGTACTGCGCGGCCGCGTCGCGCGCCCGCCCCAGGCCCCGCATCGTGGTGCGGCACACCACCACCACCCAAGTGGTGCGTTCCAGGATGGGATCGGGCCAGGCCCGGCCGGCATTGACGGCGAACGCGGGTAGCCCAAGGGGAGGCTGGCCAGCGGCCACCGCGGCCGCCAGGGCCAGGTCGTAGGGATGACGGGCGAGCTGGGTCAGCAAGCCCGCCCCCGAGCCGCCGTGGACCGCCACGAATGCCCACGACGCGTGCTCGGTCAGCGCCGCGATCCGGGTGCTGTGGACGGGCAGCAACCGATCGGCCGGCGGCGGGGAGAACACGTCGCTGCGGGGTGCGGACAGTGCGTTCTGCCGGTGCGCCGGCCGGGTAAGCACGCTGGTTATTCGCTTGGCCACACCAAACCTCCTAGGTAGCTAGCTCGGTTGCTCGTTGGCCAGTCGCCACTGGCCGTGAACGGGGGTCAGGGTCACGAACACGACAACGGTCTGCGCCGGGCCGACCCAGCCGTCTCGGCCGACCGGATGCAGCACGGCAACCACCTGGCGGTAGGCCGCCGTCGCACTGTCGACGGGGTGGTCATCACCGGCCAGCGACGTGGTGACCTCGACGTAGGCGTGGTGCGCGGCCCACCGGTTCCAGGTCGCACCGGGTGCCGCCACCGGCGGATAGGCCCGGACCTGCTGCGCAAAGGCCGGCGTCAGCCACGCCGAGGCCCGCTTCGCGGTGTCGTTCGGGTCAGCATCCAGCCTCGTGTCCGATGACTCGATGGCCTTCACCGCCGCCAGCGCCACCGCATCGACGCCGGCGCCGCTCACCGCGGCCGGCGACGGAACCGGCACAGGCGATGTGCCGGAAAAACTCGACGAGGGGTAGGGGCTCACACTCAACAACGACGCCGAGCTGGCGCTGGAGGTTGCGGCCGGGGTCAAGGTCAGTCGCCCGCACCCGGTGAGCAGCACCGCCGCCAGGCCGAGACCGACCACGACGCAAAGCTGTCGAGAGGCGGTCATCCGAACCTCGCCACCTTCCATTGCTGGGCTTGGTAGTAGCCGCTGGTCAGGGAGTCGATGCGCACCAGCTCCCCGCTCTGCGGGGCGTCGATCATCTGGTCGTTGCCGATGTAGATGCCGATGTGATGGGCCACCGACTCCCCCGGATTCGCGAAGGCGATCACGTCGCCGGGCAGCATCGAGTCGCGGTCCACCGGCTTGCCGGCATCACCCTGGGCTTGGGCGTCGTGGCTCAACTTGATCGCACCGCCCGAGGCTTGATAGACCGCATACATCACCAGCCCGGAGCAGTCCCAGCCGACGATGTGACAGTCATTGAAGCCGCCATCGTTGGTGCACTGGCCCAGAGTCGGGCCGGTGTAGGTACCGCCGTCCCAGGAGTACGGCTGGCCGATCTGAGACTGCGCCGCCGCGATCTCCTTCGCGGCGAACGGGCCGCCGCCCGGCACGACCCCGGTCGTGTCCGCGAAGTGCGCGGCCCGAGCAGTGATGGCCGCGACGTAGCCCGGGGTCTGACCGTTCTGCGGAATCCCCGCCGCGGACAGCACCGCGTAGGGGCCGGCGTTGTAACCGGCCAGCATCAACTCCGTCAACGTCAACGACGCCGGCACCTTGCCCTGGCCCTGCCACGCCTGCATCTGCGCCGCGATCGAGCAGTCATAACGACCCTGGGCCGGGATCGCAGCGGCCGGATCGAACGGGCTCTCCCCCGCCTTCGACCACGACGGCCACGTCCCCGGCAAGAACTGCGAGATGCCCTCAGCACCCGCCGGGCTCACCGCCTTCGGATTCCAACCGGACTCCTGCTCGATCTGCGCCGCGATGACCGACGCCGGCGCCGCCGGGCACATCGCCCCAGCCGCCGACACCAGCGCCACATACGCCGCCGGCGCCGTCCCAGCCTTCAACCCGTGACCCAGACCCCCCACCGCCGCCTGCGCCGGCGTGGACGCACCGCCACCCAGTAGGACCGCAACCACCACAGGCACGACCAGTAAGAGGCCAGCGGCCGCAGCGAAGGGAGCGGCACCCCTCATGCTGGCCTCCCAGTTCGCTCGCGTCAGTCCAGATCGGGCCTATCCCGAAACGGGCATCTCATGTCAGACTTAGGCCCACGCCTCGCCTCAGAAGACAAAAGCGGACCTTGCGTCTAACACCAGTCAGAACTATAGGCCCGCTGGTCGCTGCTCTGTCAAACGCCATAGGCAAACTGCTAACGTCGCCACCGTGGCCACAGAGGTTGGTGCCACAGCTCGGAGACGAGGGGCAGAGCGCGCGTGACAGAGACCGGACCTGACCTGCAGCCTCAGGGTGGCGGTGAGCCGACGACGTCCCTCGACACCTTCGCGGGCCGGTTGGACTACCTGTTCCGGACGGTTCACCCTCAGGGCCAACGGCCCTACAGCTATGACCATGTGGCCGAGGCCATCACCAGGGATCAGGGCCTCGACATCTCCGGCAACTACATCTGGATGCTTCGATCAGGCCGACGAGACAACCCAACCCTGCGGCACCTTGAAGGGCTCGCGAGGTTCTTCGGTGTCAGCCCCGCCTTCCTCAGTGATCAGCAGGAAGCCGAACGCGTCCGTGGCCAGCTCGACAAGCTGACCGATCTAGCCGCCAGCGGCCTCCAACACGTGGCCATGCGCGGCAACACGGTCGATGAAGACACCCTCGATGTGATTCATTCACTGTTGGACCGCGTTCGAGACCTAACGACTGGTTTGCGCGCGGATAATCAAGACAAGCCTCAGCAGAGCACCAACGAGGAGACCTAGGAGCAGCGCAGTGAAGTGGACCAGCGAACGGCAGTTGCGCCGTCGTTGCGACGCTGCCTTGCGCGGAATCGAAATCCCCGCCCCCTGGGACCTCGACGGCTTCCTGAGATCACTGGGTGATCGCCGCGGCCGAGAGATCGTGCTCGCCGAGGCACCCGAACTCACTAACTCCGTCAGTGCGAAGTGGTGGAAGGACCGAGACCGGGACTTCATCTTCTACGCGCCCACGCAGAGCGTGTTCTATCTCGAACTCAACGTCTTCCACGAAGTAGGCCACATGCTCTGCGGTCACGACCACCCCTCGGCCGGGCAACCGTTCGCGGGAGGGGACATGGAGGCGCTGACGACGGCACCCGACGCCGCGCGGACCATTTTCTCCCGCAGCTCCCGGTTCGACTCCGTGGAGGAGCGCGAAGCCGAATTCATTGCCTACCGGCTCAAGTTGCTGATCGAGCAGCGCCAGTCGCCCAGCGCTGACGATGACGATCCGGCCACCGCCCACCTGCGCCAGACCATGCGCCGCACGCTGGGCAGCTCAGCAGATTGAGACTTGCCGACGTTCTCAACGACCTTGAAATCGTGGGAGCCGTCGTGGTCTGGACCGTCACCCTGTTACGAGTCCGGATGGTCACCCAGGCCAACAGCCGCCTCCTCTGGTTCGCGTTACTCACCCTCACCCTCGGCCAAACCCTTCAAATCGAGGGCATGTACCGGGCCGTTGAAGACCTCGTGGGTGCCCCGGGCTCGGCCGCGGTGCTCAAGCACAGCTTCGCCCTCTTTTCCGCCGCCAACACCGCCGCGGTGGTGGCCCACCTACTTCCGCCCGGCGCGCAGCCGCACACCCCGCGCCGCACCTGGCTCGCGTTTTCCGCCGCGCTCGCCGTCAGCGTTCTGCCCTGGCTCATCGACCCACCACGAACCCTTCCGCCGAGCCTGCAGCACCGGGCCGAGTACTACGACAACACGTGGCACAGCCTCGTGCACTGGGCCAGCTTCCTCGGCTACCTCGGATGGGCGCTCTGGGTTGCCTCCCGGCTCTGCTGGCGGTTCCGGCGCGTCGAAGAACACGCCCCGACCCGGACAGCGGTCACACTTGTCGGGCTCGGAACCACCATCGGCGGCGCATACATCGTCGAGAAGACCATCACCGTTCTGGGTTGGTGGTGGGGTCACGGGCCTGCTCTCATCGAGTTCGACCAGGCGGCCGAAGCCGCCGTGCTGGCCCTGTCCGTCTCCCTCATCGCCATCGGAACCGCCTACGAGGCCGGCTGGGATCGGCTCGCCGGCCGCCGACGCGACCGACAGCTCCGGGAGCAATGGAGGGGCCTGGCCGCGTTCGTTGACCAGCTGCAACGCGAATTCCCCGACATCGAAACCCCAGCGGCGCTGACCACGGCTGAACGGCTCGTGGCCGGCGTGGCCATGATCCACGAGGGGCTGAGGCGACTCACTGCCTACGCCCCACCACCAGGCCCCCACACGCACGGTGTGATCGATGACGACCTAGCTCTGTGTCGCCTGGCGGGTTGGCTGCACCAAGCCTTGACCGCCAAGAAAACCGGTGCCCTGGACGCTTACCCGATCACCGGCTCGCCCGTGGCCGACACCGGCCGCACCGATCACACCGCCCGCTACCTGGAATCGCTCTACAGGCAAGCTGAGACCATTGAGCGGTCGTTGCGTACGCCCACGCGAGCGACGACGGCGACGGAGGTAACACCATGACCCAGGAAGCCCGGGAAACCGAGGATGAGCTGGCGACAGCCCACCAGGTGTACCGCAACGTCGCCCTCTTCGAGCTGGTGCGCGATATCCGGGTCGGGCTCAACCTGGCCTTCTACCGCACCTTCGCCGTGCCCCGGATCGCGGAACTCCTGGCGCACACCGGCGAGATCAAGACCCAGCCCCACAAACGGTCGATGGACACCGGCTTGTTCATGTACGAGCTGATCGAAGCCGGCTACGACAGCGAACGCGGCCGCCAGGTCGTGCGCGCACTCAACAAGATGCACAAGCGCTGGGACATCGCGGCCGAGGACTACCTCTACGTCCTGACCACCTTCATCGTCGTTCCCACCCGCTGGCTCCACAACTACGGCCCACGCAAGCTCACCGACACCGAGACGGCAGCCATCACCACGTTCTACCGCGAACTGGGCCGTCGAATGAACATCGATAACCTCCCGGCCAATTACCGTGACGCAGAGCGCATCTTCGACGACTACGAAGCCCGCAACGTCCGCTACAGCGACGCCGGCTGTGCACTCATGAAATCCACCGAAAACGTCATGGCCGAACAGCTCCCCCGACCACTTAAGCCGGCCGCCACGCTGCTGACGCGCCTCATCCTCGATGACTACGTGGCCGAAGCAGTAGGCCTAGCACCGGCACCCCGCGCCGGGCGTGCCCTGATGCGACTCGTCGGAACCATCCGCCGGCGACGTGGCCACCACCGCCACGCACCGCGCACCGACAGCTGGTTCAAGCCCGGCCGCAAGGTCGAAGGCGTCTATCCCAACGGCTATCAGTTCGACCAGCTAGGACCGCGGGACTCGGCCTGACCCGCGCTACTAAGCACTGATCGAAGTGGGACCGGCCCTCGGTGGTTGCGATCACCACGAGAACCAAAGGAACCTGCAGGGGGCGGTCTCAGGTGAGGGTGGCCCGGACGACGCCTCCTTGGTCCGGGCCGGTGCGGGCGATGGCAAGGCCTTCCGCCGAGTAGATCGCCGACGCTCCTGCCGTCTGGGTGAAGACGTCTCCCGTCGGGCCGGCGAAGCTGGCGAAGACGACGAACGCCCGGCAGGCGCGGGCGATGACGACAGCCCGGGCCTCTTGCTCCGGGAGCTCCTGCGGCCGGTGTACCAGCCCTGCGAGGTAGGCATCGACGTTCAGTGCCGCGATGCCAGCGACGTGCTGAGCGACGCCGGTGTCACTACAGATCCCCAGCCCGAGCCGCCACCCGTCTACCTCCAGCACCGTCGGGCCGTCACCGGGGTGGAACTGCGTCGGCTCGTTGCCGCCCAGCCACGTCTTGCGGTACGCGGGCCGCGCACCCGCCCCGTCGACGGCCAGCATCGCGATGAAGCGCCGACCCTGCTCCTCGACGGGGGCGCCCACAAGAGCGAGCGACCCGGTCGCTGCGCAGGCGTCGATGATCGGAATCAACACGTCGTGATCGCATGCGACAGGAGCCGCATCCAGCTCGTACCCGGTCAGCGACAGTTCTGGAAAGACGACAACGCGCGCCTGCGCCGCACGCACGACACCAGCGTGCGCCTCGGCGTTGCCGGCAACGTCTAGCGCACGGCAGGCCGGTTGAGCCGCAGCGACCGTCAGCGAGGGTGCACGCACCCCGACATCATCCACTGCTCCCACGCTGTGCGGCGACGAGCGCCGCCCCTCACGCCGAATCGCTTGTGGCGCAAGCTGCGGGACTTCGCGGGCTTGCGCGGCTCGGTGGCAACGATGGTCAGCGTCCCGTCTTCGGTGTTGGTTGCGGGCATCGCGGGGGTGCCGGCTTGCGTCGTGCTGCCCGGTTGACGGACGGGAAGTCGCTGACACCATGCCGCGGCGATAGGTCGTTTCAGCTTCCGCGCCCGAAGCCGCCGGTCCAGGTTGTGGCATCCGTGACGGTCCGGGCGTGGCGGTGATGCCCGCGTGCGCCGCGCGCTGTTTGCTGCGGGCGAGCGCGCGGTAGACGGTCAAGCGAGCGACGCCGAACAGGTCGCCGACCTCGCCGGTGGTGTACTCGCCCGACCGGATCAGCTCGACCAGGCGTGCTTCCTGGCGGGGGGCTCAGTTTGGGGTTGCTCGCCGCGCAGATGACCCTCGGCCTTGGCGACTCGCATGCCCTCCTTCGTTCGTGCTCTGATCAAGTCGGCCTCCATTATGTGGACAGTCCAGTTCGCGAAAGGGGCCTGTCAGACGTTGTGCATTAGGACGGCTGGGTCACCGGCTCTGATGACGCCAGGATGAGTGACGCCGGCTTGCACGCCGAGGATGAGGTTGTGGGCTCGCCCCAGGATCTGCAGCGCGGCAGGTTCGGCTCGAACGCCCACCTGTGGCTGGTCAAGCATCACGCAGCGGGTCATGCCGGCTCCGATTCGCAGCATCGCGTGGGCCCCTATCGTGATGCTTGCGCCGGCCCAGTCGTCCTCAAGCCAGGTTGGCTCCGGGCCGGTATCGAGAACGATATTGGGGCGCACTCGGCGGTTGTCGACCGTTCCTCCGAGGAGGGCCTCGGTGCTAGCGATCGAGCAGGTGGTAACGAGGTGGACGCTGGCTTCGTCGTGGTGAGGGATCGTGGTTTCTCGTCGCAGTGTCAGCGGCTGTCCCAGCGCGTGCGTGAGTGCTTGCGACGCGGCCGGGTCATCGACCCGGTAGCGGTCGCCCTGCGGGCTGATCAGCCATGGCACTCGGTCCTCATCCGCCGCTTCCGAGCGCCACTGCATCAGCCCAGCAACCGGCCGAAAGCGGCGCGTTCGCTTGCCACTGCCGATGCCGCTGTCAGGGGTGTAGGCGGCCCACTCGCGATCATGCAACAGGCCTCGAGAACCGAGCGGCGCGGCCGTCACGGCTTGACCAGCGGTGGACTTCACTGGATATCGGTATAGGCGGGCGACGGTACCGATCAGCACCGCCCGGCCGGTCACAGACATCTTGTGAGCTGCGCGATGATCACAGGCTTATCCTGCACGATCGCCTGACAGATCGGCGCAAGCACGCTGCACGTGCCGACGGGCGGTCGGCTGGCGAAGCCACTCATCGCCGGTCCCGCAGTGGGTGAAGCAGTTTGAGCGCCCGCAGCCACTGTCTCGTCCCTGTCCGTCATGTCGATCATGTTCGGCTACTCGGCCCGCGCCGGTGCGGTCCGAATCGGTCGGAAAAGGGCTGGCCCAGCAGTATCGCGACGAGTTGGCGTTTCTCGGGCGCGTCCCGCCTGAACTCGTTCGACCGAGTGTTCAGATTCCCGTTGCGGAACTTGACTCCAGCCAGGAAGCGCCGCATCACCGCCATCTTATGAGTCGGCACTTCATTGTCGAAGTAGCCGTTTCGGAGTATTACGCGGGCGGCGCCAAGCATGTCCTCGGACGCGAACAAGTAGCCAAGCGTCGCCGCGTCGTCCTCGCGAAGGGTCAGGATCCGGTAGTTGTCCAAGTCGAGGCGGAGGTCATCCAACGTCGCTTCAACGATCGGCAACGGTTCGTGAGCCATACCCATCCCTCCGCTGAGCGCCGAGCTGCTTTGCCGCCGGCGCCGTAGATGATCTTGTCACGTGCGTCTTCGAAATCGGTCCCTGTACCGCGACCAGCGCTCCGCTAGGGTCGCACGTCCCTGTGCGAGTAAGCCGTCCAGCGCCCGGTAGGTCCGGTTAGCGGCGGCGGACCGACGCTCCTCGGAAGCGGTGGCGTCTATATAGGCCTGGCTGGTGGTCAGCGAGGCGTGGCCGAGCAACGCCATGATCTCCCTCGCGGAGGCGCCGACGTCGGCCGGTCGAGTGGCGTAGGTGTGGCGCAGGGCGTGGACGAGGACACCGGGGAGCGGCGGTCCCCGACGCCTGCAGCGCGCAGTGCCATCTCGACGAGGTATTGGAGTCCGCCGCGCTGCAGTGGTTCGCCGCTGAGGTCGACGAACAGCGCTGCTCGGATCCCGACACGGGTCCACGGGAAGCGAGCGCGGCGTGTCGCCAGCACCCCACAGCGCCGGGCAGCCGACCACCCTCTCGGTCGTTTCGATCGCCTGCTCAACCTCACCGCCGAGCTCGGAAACCGCGAGCAGGACGAAGCCTGCCAGCCCCAACATCGCCGTGCCTGCGCTACCGTTTCCATCCACCTGGGGCCTCCCCATTTCGTGTCCTAAGCACCACGAATGTTGAGGCCCCAGGCCCACCCTCAAGCCCAAGCAGCCGACCGTGTCGGCAACCGATCACCACCTTTCAAGACCTCCTGCGGGTTCGGCCAGCAGCGTGTCCTGGCAGACGGTGTCTGCGGAGGGCGAGGTGGTGCGTGCCGTTTGCTGATGATGCCAACCGACGAGACGCCGCCCGAAGCCTTTGGGTGTCGATCGTGAGCGCGCTCCAGACGATCCGACGTGGCGGCGGCGCGCGGTATCAACTCTCAGACCGCACTGCACTGCGTGAAACTATTATTACCCGCAGTGCTAGGCCCGCTCGGAGCACGCATCGCGGACCGGGGCGCGCCCGAACAGTTGCTGTCGCCGTGACGACAGCAACGCACACACATATTTCTCCCCGCGGCCGCCGGTCAGATGCGGTGGGTCGAGCGCTCGCAGAGGTGTGTGCTGGCGTCGCCGTCGACCGATCCACCTCTCTCGATCGCGCTGGTCGGGCACCGGGCGTCTGTCCGGTTCCTGAGGTTGCAAGGCGGGTGCTTGACTAGGCCAGGACGTAGGTCAGAAGGAGCTGCAGAGCTCCGCCCGTAGGAGACGAAGCGCATGAAAGACGCCCAAAAGCCCGATCACGTAAGTCTGGGGACTCTGATAGGCCACCTAAAGGACGGCCGCTTTGTGATCCCAGACTTTCAACGTGAGTTCGAATGGGACCCTTCGGACGTCAGGGACCTCATGCGGTCGATCTTCCTTGACTACTACATCGGCAGTCTGTTGCTGTGGAAGGCGCAACCAAGCAACCTCGCCAGCTTGTCGTGCGAGCCGATCTTCGGTGCCCCGGAGGGCAGCCCTGAGCACATCGTGCTGGACGGCCAGCAGCGACTGACTGCGATGTACTACGCCTTCGTTGCGCCTGACCTGCCGATGCGGGGTCGATCGAACCGGTATCTCTTCTACATTCGCGTAGACAAGTTCATGGAAGAGGCCTACGACGAGGCGTTCGCTCACGACTGGAGACGTTCCATGCGCGCCGTGAGCGAGAACGAATCGGCCCAGTACCGCCGCCACGTCTTTCCGCTCTCGATCATGGGTAAAGGCGGTTGGTCTCTGGCCAACTGGGCACAGGGTTATGAGAAGTACTGGACGGAGGAGAAGGCTCGGGCCACCTCGGACGGCGAGCAGGAAGACGCCGAAGCTGCGGCCGTGCACGCCAGTAACGCCCGGGAGTTTGGTGAGCACCTCCGAGGCATCACCGAGCAATATCAAGTCTCGTACGTTGAGCTTGACCGGGACCTGCAGCTAGATAAGGTCTGCGACATCTTCACGCAGATCAACAGCAAGGGGAAGCAGCTCGACGTCTTCGACCTGATCAACGCTCTGATGAAACCTCAGGGACTTCAGCTGAAGCACATGTGGGCGCGTCGGTCATCGGGGGAGGGTCGAGGTCTTCCGATGATGGAGGTTCTCACGCCACCCATCCGGAAGACCTCGACGTGCTCAACGCTACTTTCTCCTGCCCTGATCTGGACAGCTTCTGCCTGCTGGATCGTCTCGGTCTGTCGGTGACCGGGCAGCAGGTCCAGGACGACCGTGCGGTGCTGGCCTGCCGGGTGCTCGAGCCCGATGACTGGTGCCACGAGTGCGGCTGCCAGGGCGTCCCCCGCGACACCGTGTTGCGCCAGCTCGCTCACGTTCCCCTGGGTTGGCGGCCGACGATCCTGGTGGTGCGGGTGCGCCGCTACCGGTGCACCGGTTGCGGGCACGTGTGGCGCCAAGACACGTCCTCGGCAGCGGCGCCGCGGGCGAAGCTGTCGCGGCACGCGGTGCTGTGGGCGCTGAAGTCGGTCGTGCTCGACCGGCTGTCGATCGCCCGCGTCGCGGCCGGGCTCGGCGCCTCCTGGCACACCGTCAACGACGCGGTCCTGGCCGCCGGCCGGGCGCTGCTGATCAATGATCCGCACCGCTTGGACGGGGTGCGGGTCATCGGCGTCGATGAACACTGCTGGCGCCATACGCGCCGCGGCGACAAGTACGTCACCGTGATCATCGACCTGACGCCGGTCCGCGACGGTGTCGGGCCCTCCCGGCTGCTCGACATGGTCGAAGGCCGCTCTAAACAGGTGTTCAAGGGCTGGCTGCAAGCGCAGACAGCCCAGTTCCGTAACGGGATCGAGGTCGTCGCGATGGACGGGTTCACCGGCTTCAAGACCGCCGCCAGCGAAGAACTGCCCGACGCGGTCGCGGTCATGGACCCCTTCCACGTCGTCGCGCTCGCCGGCGACGCCCTCGACCGCTGCCGCCAACGCGTCCAACAAAACACCCGCGGACACCGCGGCCGGATCGGGGACCCGCTCTACGGCATCCGCCGCGTGCTGCGCACCGGCGCTGACCTGCTCACCGACAAGCAGCGGCAGCGGCTCACCACCGTGTTCGCCGACGGCCAGCACGTCGAGGTCCAGGCCACCTGGGGCATCTACCAGCGCATCGTGGCCGCCTACCGGCACCCCGACCGTGCCGCCGGGAAGACCGCGCTCACAAAGATCATCGACGCCATCAGCAAAGGCGTGCCCGCAGCGCTCAGCGAGCTGACTACCCTCGGCCGGACCCTCACCCGCCGCGCCGTCGACGTGCTGGCCTACTTCGACCGGCCCCGCACCAGCAACGGACCCACCGAGGCCATCAACGGCCGCCTCGAACACCTGCGCGGCACCGCCCTCGGCTTCCGCAACCTCACCAACTACATCGCCAGATCACTGCTCGACACCGGCGGCTTCAGACCCCGAATACACCCTCTTCTGCGATGAGCCGGATCGACGTCGACCTGACCAGCGTCGTGCGGCTACTGGAGTACTGCGACCTTCGTGAGTTGCAGGAGATCATTACTTCGAAGACCGCGTGGCCCACCTTCGAAAGTTCTTTCGCGACAAAGGAGAGCCTTAATGGGCGGTTCGGGCAACTCGCCGAGTTGCGCAACGGCATTCGGCATAGCAGGACCGTCGACGAAGTGACCCGCAAGGATGGCGAGGCGGCGGTTCTTTGGTTCAACCAGGTCCTGGCTCAGGTGACCGTCAGCTCGTTACCTGGCAATCGTTCTGCTTGACCGACCAGTTTCTCACGTAATTCCCCTCGACCAATTCAGCTAGACGTGTCGCATACCGGCTCCAAAGGCGTTTCAAGGCGGCCCCGCAAGCCGGTCGCGCGGGCGATCGGCCGGTCGACGCACGCTCGCACAGACTCCGCTGATCCAACAACCAGCACGCGCTGTGATGCGCGGGTGACGGCCGTGTATAACGTCTGTCGTGTTGCCAGCGGCGAGCTCGCTAGCGGCAGCACGACGGACACGTTGCGGAACTGACTGCCCTGGGCCCGGTGGACCGTCATGGCGTGCATCGGCCGAACGTCACCGAGTCGGGCCAGCGGCAGTACGGTCGGCTGTCCGCCCCGGCGGAACGCTGCAGCGAGTTCTTCACCGTCGTTGTCGCTATTTCGGCGCACGACCACGCCGGTGTCGCCGTTGTACAGGCCGGTCTCATAGTCGTTAGAGGTCACCAGCAGCGGCTGACCGGCGTAGTGGCCGTCGGTCCGGCCGACCACGTCCAGCTCGGACGCGAGCCACCGCTGCGCGACTTCCGTCCAGTGGCGCACCCCTCGCGGGCCGGCGCGGTGCGCGCACAGTAGCCGATGCTGCTCGGAGGCGGTGAGGGCGGCGTCGATATCACCTGCACGGGCAGCGGCTATTACTGCGCGCTCGTGGCCGGTGACGGCGGCCTCGATTGCTGCGAATGGGTCGGCAGTGATCCGCGCGTCGTCGGCGACCTCGTAGAACTCGATGCTGGCGGCGTCGCTGTCGCGCAGCAGCTCCAGCGCACCGTCGGCGTCACCGGCGCGGATGAGTGCGGCGAGCTGTGCGATGGGACCGCCAGCGTCGAAACGGTGGACCGTGCGCAGCAGCCGGACCGACTCTGCCAGCCGTGCACCGTGAGAGTCCGGTCGGGTCTCGGCCGCTAGGTCCTGGACAACGCGGCTGAGGTCGCTACGGAACTGTTCGGTCACCGGGCCGATGTCCGCAGGGTCGACCAGATCCCCGAGGACTGCACCAGCTTCGACGGACGCGAGCTGGTCGGGGTCGCCTACGAGGACGAGCCGCGTCGAGGGTGCCAGCGCCTCTAGCAGCCTCGCCATCAATGTCAGAGACACCATCGAGCTCTCGTCCACGATGACGACGTCGTAGGGCAGGTGACTGTCACGGTTGTGCCGGAAGCGGCTGTTAGAGCCCGGACGCCAGCCAAGCAACCGGTGCAGCGTCGACGCCGGCAGTTGCGCCAGTCCTGCGCGATCGTCGGGAGACAGCGCTCCGGTAGCGGAATGCACGGCTTCTTCTAGCCGTGCAGCCGCCTTGCCGGTCGGGGCGGCGAGTGCAATTCGGACGCCTGGACTCAGACGGCGACGCAGGACAGCGATGAGTTGAGCGACAGTCGTAGTTTTGCCAGTGCCGGGGCCTCCTGCGATGACCGCGACCCGTGACAGCGCGGCGACCGCAACCGCAGCGCGCTGGTCCGCGGAGCCAGCCTCGGGAAACAGCTCGTCCAAATCTCCGCGCAATGCGTCGAGGTCCAGGTCGCCGGGCCGGTCGGCGCTGCGGCGTAGCAGGTCGGTCGCGACCTGAACTTCTTGACGCCAGTACCGGTCGAGCCATAGCCGGCTACCGACCATTTGCAGCGGGGGCCCGCCAGCGACACCGGTCACTAGGGGGCTCGCGGCGACCGCGGTAACCCACGGCTCAAGCTCGGGCCACGGCAGCTCGACCGTCTCGGAGGCGCCGGCTGCGAAGCTATCCGCGGCGCTGTCGATGTCGGCGTTGTCGGGTCAGCGACGATCTGGGTGGCGACCTCGGCCAGATCGAGCACTACCGACCCGTGCCGTGTCCCGCGGACGGTCAACGCGGCCGCGAGCAGGACCCGGTCGTCGCTTGCGTTGACCAGCGCACCCAGGCGCATCGCAACGTGGACGTCTGCGGGTGCGAGCACTCCGGCGGTTGAGAAGTCGGCGAGCAGCCCGACTGCTCGCGCAGCGATGAGTGCGCTCATGACGACGTTCCTGTCGCGAGCAGGTCAGACAGAGCTGTGACGAGCTTTGCCGGCGGATGCCACTGGAAGACGCCTGGGATGGCGCCGTCGTCGCCTGTAACATCCGGCCCAACCATGCCTCGTAGAAACAGGTACAGCACGCCACCGAGGTGCTGATTCGGGTCGTAGTGAGGTAGGCGCCACCGCAGAAACCGGTGCAGCGCCACGGCGTACAACAATGCCTGGAGCGGGTAGTGCGCGTGCAGCATCGCCTCGGCCAGTGCGTCCGGACGGTAGTCCCACGCGGAGATCGGCTCGTCGGGTTCGCCGAGGCGATTGGTCTTGTAGTCGACGATGACGAACCGCTGAGTGTCCCCTTCGCCGACCCTCAGGACCGCGTCGATGCTGCCGGTGAGATAGCCGCGCAGTAGCCCGTCGGCGACGACTGGGTCCTCCAGCAGTGCCGCGTAGGCGCGCATCGGATCTTCGGCACTCAGATATTGCCGCAGCAGGGCCGCGATTTCGCGCAGCGCGGTGACGCCGTTGGGTTGGTCGCCGCCGCGCAGCGGCAGTTCGAAGTCAAGCTCGGCGAGCCGGTCAGTGACGGCGATGTCGGTGAGAGCGCAATTGTCTGCCAGCGGCCCGAGCGGCGTGGCCAGCGATGGAAGCAGCGCATCGGTGAGCTCAGCTACGCCGATGCCGCGCATACCTGCCTTGGCAAGTTCAGCGGCAACGTGCCCCGTGATCTCGGCCTGCAGGTCGGACACTCCAGTATCGGTTGCCTCGAACACCGCGTGCACGAGCGTGCCGAAGGCTGGACCGCCCGGCAGCGCATTCATCGGTGAGACGAACGCACGTAAGGCCTCGCCGCCACCGGCAAGTGGGGCTGACGTATCCGGCTCGTCGTCCTTCTCTGTCAGTTCGGGTTCGCTGGTGACCGGCGGCGAAGCGTCGTGCACGCCGCTGGTGAGAGCGCTGTAGGAGGTTCGCCGCCAGTCAATGTCGACGCTTCGCCCGAAGGTGGCGGCGGTGAGCGTTGTCGACTCCTGCGCCGGGGCGCGCCACTGCGTCACCGCTCCCGGGTGGAATGCGGCGATGGCGAGCTGGTCAGGTGCCGCAAGCTCGAGCATCGTGCGGGCTGCGCGCTCCTCGGGGTACGGCGGCACTTGCTCGGGCACTCCGATGGCCGGATCGGCGGTGAACAGCAGCCGGTGCAGCGGCGAGATCTCGGTGTTCTTCTTCGTCGGCGCCCACCAGGCGACTACGCGGGCTTGGGCACGAGTAACGGCCACGTAGAGCAGACGCAGCTGCTCGCCACGCGTTTCGGAGAGCGCGGACTGTACGGCCTCGTCGTAGCCGGGGCCGTTACCGCCGACGTACCGGATGCGGTGGCCGTGCTCGTCGTGGAACAGCGGCACCGCGTCGGGCCTGTCGTACCGGTCCCACTCGAACGGCACGAGCACGACCGGGAACTCTAGGCCTTTGCTGGTCCAGACGGTCACGAGCTGGACCGCTGCCGCGTCCGAGTCGAGGCGGCGGCTGCGTTCGATAGTGGAGTCGCTGGCGGACTCGCGAACGCGCCGGCGCAACCAGTCCAGCAGCGCGGCTAGGCCCAGCTGGCCGGTAGTTGCTTCGGCATGCAGCGCCTCGCTGACGTGTCGCAGGTCGGTCAGTCTGCGTTCGCCGTCTATCTCGCTGAGCATTCGGCGCGGTAGCTGCTGGTCGCGGCTCACGGCCTCGAACAATGCCGCCACGCCTCGTTCGTCGAAGACGCGCAGCCAGCGGCGAACACGCAGGCCGAGCGTGTCCAGGTCGGCGGTGTCCAGGTCCGCGGCACTCCAGCCGACGAACGAGGAGATGGCTAGGCGGCGCAGCAGGTTGCTGCGTTGCGGTTGGGCAATTGCGTCCAGCAGCACGATCCAGTCGTTGCCGGCGATGGTCTTGAAGACGCTGGAGGTCTTGCGCTGGACCGACGGCACGCCGGCGCTCAGGAGCGCGTCGTGGAGCAGGTCGATCTGATGGTTGGTGTCGACGACGATCGCTATGTCGCCCGGGCGTAGTGGGCGCGGGCCGACTGTCGCACGGGCGTCGGCGCGCGGGGTTAGTTCAATGCCAGTGTCCAGAAGCTCTACGACGGTCCGTGCGACGTCGGCCACGACGGCGTCGCGGGCTGGGCCGACGGCGGTGGCGGGACCGCACGGCGCGGATTTCGATCGGTGCGCCCGGTAGCGACAGCGAACGTCCTGAGTGCCCGGCGGCGACGGGACGCACCACGATGCGGTCATCGCCGAGTGCGGCGCCGCGGAAAAGAGCTTCGAGCCCGGCGAGCAGGTCGGGGTCGCTGCGCCAGTTGGTCCCGAGGGTGCGCCGGTGCTCGGCGACTTCATCCGCGGCTAGGTAGGTGTGCACGTCTGCGCCCCGGAACGCGTAAATGGCCTGCTTGGGGTCACCGATGAGTACCAGCGTCGTGTGGCCGTGGAAGGCGAAACGCAGGATGTCCCACTGGACCGGGTCGGTGTCCTGAAACTCGTCGACGAGCACGACCTTGTACCGCTGCCTCAGCCGCGCTGCTGCGATCGCGCCGCTGCCGTCAGCGTCGAGAGTTTTCTGCAGTCGGGTGAGCAGGTCGTCGAACGTCAGCAGGTACCGCTCGCGTTTGCGTCGCTCCACCTCCTCGCGGACGGCTCGCGCGAACCGGAAGCGAAGGTCTGCTGCGGAGTTCGGTGCGCCGTCGTCCGGTCGCAGTTGTGCGTGGTGGTCGCTCACGACGGCTTTGGCGAGCTCGATTGCGCTCTTGACGTCCATGGGCGGCGCGTCGGCATTGGGACGTGACCACATGCGCAGGTAGAGGTCTTGGACGACCTCGACGGTGAGGTCGTCGACGTTGTCGACGAAGGTGATGTTGGTGTCGATGTCGGCTGCTGTGCCGAGGCCGCTGAGAACGCGGCGGCAGAACTCGTGCGTGGTGGCGACTGTTGCGGTGTCGAACGAGCCGAGCGCGTGAGCGAGCCGCTGCCAGCGCGCTGGTGCGTCTTCTGCGGCGAGGTGTCGGATGAGAGGGTCCTCGGCTTTGGCCGCCTGGCTAGGGTCTGCCAGCGCGTCGCGGGCGGACACCAGCCGGCCTCGGACGCGGTCGCGTAGCTCTTGAGTTGCCATTCGACCGAAGGTGACCACGAGCATCTCGTCGATCGTGGCGATGCCTTCGGCGACGTAGCGAGTGACGAGCGCGGCGATGGTGTGCGTCTTGCCGGTTCCGGCGCTTGCTTCCAGCACTGTGGTGCCGGTCGGTAGGGGACCAAGCAGATCGAACTCTTCGTACGCGGCAGTGCGGGCCGCGCTCAAGTCGGTCGTCATGAGGTCTCGGCAGCGCGCAGCGGGTCCCATAGGCAGTGCGCGAGCGGGGCGAAGCGGAGGGTGTCGTCGCCGGTGATGTCGTAGTCGACGAGCGCCGCGATGTCACTGTTCTGTCCGAGAATCAGCTCGTGGGCGACTTCGAGGTTCTCCCCGCCGTAGTCGAAGTTGCGCCAGCGTGTGCCTGCGACGGCGAGCGCGTCCTGCTCGGTCTTGCCAGCGGCTAGGCGTTCGGCGTACTTCTCGGATGTCTTCAGCGCGATCGGCAGTGGGCTGCGTAGACCGGCGCGGCGCAGCTCCAGCAGGTCGATAAGCCTAGCTCGGGCGGCGTCCGGGGTGACACCGCGGATGATCGTGCGGCCGGCGACGGCGCCGGCTTTGCCGACCGTCAGGGCTGTCAGGGCGTTGTCGTTGAGTTGGGCGACGAGCGCGAGGTAACGCACCCATGCCCGCAGACGCGCCCTGGGCCCGAGGGTGGAGTACGAGACGGCTAGCAGCGTCGTTCCGTGGACGCCGCCGACGGTGCCACCGAGTGAGACGCCGTCGAGGTCAAGGTCGATGTCAACGGTTCGGGCAGCGACCTGCCGTTGCTGCATGCATACGCCCAACAGCGCTTCGACCGTGCCTGCGACCGTGCCGAGGAGTCGGTGACCGAGAAGGCCCGGCGGCAGGTCGCCGCGGCGCACGGCAAGCTCTCGTGTGGCATCGAGCTCGATGCCGGACAGCCGTGCGGTCAGCTGAGCTTCGCCGACGGCCCACTCCGGCAGTCCGCCCATATCCAGCGGCAGCGCATCTTCCGGCTCGCTGTCGTCTTGCCAGGTAGCGACCTGCAGGCGGCGTCTGAGGAAGTGCTTCATGGGGTCCAAGACAAACTCGACGAGGTCGTCGAGTTCGACCGGCGCATCCAGCGGTTGCGGCAGCGGCTTGGTCAGCAGCGGTGTGGGCGCATGGCGGGGTCCGACGCTGGCTTGCGCGCCGGCCAGCCCGGACGGGTCGAAGGAGAACGGCTGGCTCACTCCCAGGCGGCCGGGCTCGAAGTTGCGGGGGTCGAATGGCTGGAGCGGGTGGGCGATGACGACCTGCTCGTGTGCCGGGCGAGCGTTCGCTGTGCAGGCGGTGGCGTCGATGGCGTCCATGAGCTCACCGAGCGGCACGCAGGGCGGAACGGTGGCGCCGCTGCGCGGGTCGGCGCCGGTGTAGGTGATGAGCAGGTGCTCCTGCGCGGCGCAAATCGCGTCGAGAAACAGCTGACGGTCTTCGCTGCGGACATCCCGCTCGCCGGTGCGCGGGTCGCGCGCAAGCGCGTCGTCGCCATCGACAACTCCATGGCGGGGGAACGCTCCGTCGTCCATGCCGAGCAAGCAGATGACGCGGTGCGGGACTGACCGCATCGGCACCAGGGTGCAGACGGTAAGGGTGCCGGTGCGGAAGCTCGCTCTGGTCGGACGACCCTCCAATCGGTGCGTCAGCAGCACCGCAACGTCGGGGCGGGTGAGTTCCACGGCGCCAGAGGACTCAGCGATGTCGTTGAGTTCGCCGCGCAGCTGCGCACCCTGCCAGGAGTGCTCAGCCTCGCCGAGGCTCGTGACCGTGTCTGCCAGCAGTGTCGCCCACTGCGCCACCGTGTGCGGCTGTTCCGTTGCTCGGACGGCCGCGTCGAGACGGTCGATGAGTTCGGCGACCCGGCCTGCGAGGTCGATGGAGCCGCTGTCGACGTCATCGAACGGTAGCGCGGTCCCGAGCCAACGTCCGTCCTCCTCCATAGCCACGCCCAGCAGCAGTCGGTCTAGCGCTGCCCGCCATGTCCCTTGCCCGACGTGGCCAAGTCCGTAGGGGGTGCGGTGCTCAGCGTCCAGGCCCCACCGTGCGTTGGTGGCGCTGACCCACTCACGGAGTCGCTCGAGGTCGTCGTCGGTGAATGCGAACTTGCGGCGGACGGGTGCGGTGCCGGCGAGGTCGAGTACCGCGCTTGCGGTGATGCGGGAGCCTGCGAGCTCGAGAATCTGGGTGAGCAGTCCGACCATCGGGTTGGTTTGGCGCAGAGAGCGGTCGGCGACCTTGACTCGCAGCTGCGTTGCCGGGTGTGCGCCGGGCTCGTCGAGCATGCCGAATGCTGCGGCGATCAATGGAGCGAACACCTCGACGTCCGGGCACATGATCAGGATGTCGCGAGGCTCGAGCGTCGGGTCATCGCGCAGTAGCGCGAGGATTGCCTCCCGCGCGACTTCGGTCTGGCGGGCGGACCCGTGGCAGGCGTGCACGACGAGGCTTCTGTCGGCCGGGTCAAGCTTGACCGGCTGCGTCGGCACGGAGTCGCGGGCGAGTTGGTCTTGGAGCGCGCCCAGTAGCGTGCCCGGGCGGGGCGGGACCGGATGGTGGACGGTGTCCGCCGGCGGTAGAAGCTGCTGTAGTTCGCGGATGTCCCGGGAGAGCGAGGCTAGTAGTGGGTTTCCTACTAGCTGCGCGCCACGGTCATCGGCGCGGCGTCCTGGGCCTGGTCGGTCGCCGGCGACGGCGTTCCACAGGGCCGGTGAAGGATGATTGAGCCACAGATGCAGGTCGCGGTGTTCGGCGAGCGCGTCGAGGACGGCAATGCGTGTGGGCGCGATGCGTGTGACGCCGAAGATCGACACCCGCTGAGGCAAGTCAACCGTGCCGGGTGCAGTCCGTAGCCGCGCGCACGCCGCCTCGTGCAGCTCGGCCGGCGCCGCGCCGAGTTCGTCGCGGAGCTGCCGGAACAGCTGCGCCTGCCAGCGCAAGTCGTCCGGTACCGCAGCGGCGTCGCCTTGCTCGTCACGTCCAGTCGCCCAGGCACGCAGCATGTCCGGACGTGAGCGGCCGTAGGCGTCTAGGTGGCGGCCGAGTTTGGCGGCGACGGCGTAGCGGCGGCCGGGGTCACCGGCAAGATGCGCGCCCAGTGCGGCGCCCCAGGGGCGCGTGTGGATGTCGTCTAGAAGCGCCATGATCGGCCACACAATGCGCGCGGGTGCCCAGACTTCGACACTTTCGGCGTAGTTCGGGTCAGCGGCGGCGACGGCTGCGTCAAGCATCGTGGTCGAGGGCGGGAACTCGACGTTCGCGCACACACCGTCACCATTGACTGCGCCGAGCACGTGACTGAGCCGTTGCGCGAGCCAGCGTTCAACCCCGCGCGAGGGCACGGCCACGACATCAGCGACGAATAGATCGGTCGGCGGGCTCGCCAGAAGCTCCCCCAGTGCGTCCACAAGCGGGTCTGCGCGTTCGGAGCGATGGATCATCGGACGCGGCACTGGGTCATCTTCACACGCTCAGGCGACAGTCTTGTCGTTCTTCGGCAACAGTCATCCGGCCGCCGCGCGAGCGTGGGCGCATCGTTCACGGTCGGGACGTGGCTGATGATTGTGACGATAACGGCCTCCGCAAGATCAACGCCTGCGTATCGAGTCGGGTGTTGCGTCGGTCAGCGGCGAGCTCACAGTGGATAAGGTCCGCCTGCCACCGACGTCACTCCCCCGACCAGGGCACGCCCGCGGAAGACACTGCGGGAAATTTGGTTATGCGCACTAGCCTTAACCAGTGACCAGCCCGATCGAAAGCTCAACTCCCCTAGACCAGGCGGTAGAGGAATACCTGGACTGGCAGGCCCTGGACAAGGGCCGCAGCCCGAACACGGTGCGCGCCTACAAGCAGGACCTCACCATCTTCCTCACCTACGCCGCTGACGTCGGCGTCACCCGCCTCGACGGCGTCGACCGCGAGCTGCTGCGCGCCTTCCAGTCCGATCTGGCCCGCGGCCCCGACCGCTCCACGCCGCTGGCGGCGCCCACTAGACACCGCAGGTTGGTTGCGCTGCGTTCGTTCCTGAGATTCTGCGCCCGCGAGGAGTGGACCCCGGGGGACCTCGGCGTCACCATCGACCTGCCCAAACTCCCCCGACGGCTACCCAAACCATTACAAGACGACGAGCTAGCGCGCGTCACCGCCGACGCAGCCGAGGACGTCGAACTCAACCCCGCTGGCCTACGAGACCGGGCACTGGTGGCGTTCCTAATCTCCACCGGCTGCCGCATATCGGAAGCACTCGCCCTCAACCGCGCGGACTGGAGCCGGCACACCGTCATCGTGCGAGGCAAAGGCGACGTCGACCGATCCGTGGTCATCACCGACCGCGCCTGCGCCGAGGTCGACCGCTACCTCACCGCGCGAACCGACGAGGGCCCCGCCTTGTTTGTCAGCTACTCCCCTGGACGGATAGGGCGACGACTCAGCGTCCGTGGCGCCGAAGCCCTATGCGAACGCCTCGGCACCCGCGACCGCGTCACCAAACTGCACCCACACAGGTTCCGTCACACCGCCGGCACCATCGTCCAAGAAGAACTTGGCGACCCCCGACTGACCGCGGACTACCTCGGCCACCACGGCCTCGGCTCCGTCGCCGGCTACACCGAAGTCAGCCGCACCCGACGAGCCGAGGCCAGCGAAGCACTCCGGCGGCGGGGAATGTAAGCCGAGAACCTATTACGTAAACCTGAGCCTTGTAGCGTGACCTGCCCCCGATCGGGCGTCCCGCGACGTCGGTCGCCGCCCGCCGGCTACCCGCAGGTGGTGAAGTACACCAGCACCTCTCCCGGGGTGTCTGCTGCCTCGTCGCCGGTGATCACGATCTGCAGGAGCGTGCGCGTGTGCTGGGAGCCGGTGACGCAGTGGACGAGGGCCTCCACGTCCGACTGCAGCGGGGCTGACCCGGGCCTCGCGCGCATGCCCGCGACGCTAGCTCTGCAGGAACAAGCAAAAAGGATGACCAACCGGATCGAGCATGACCCGCACGTGGTCTTGAGGTTGAAAGTCGGCAAGTACCGCACCGACGCCTTCGGCCCACGACACGGCTGCCTGCATGTCGTCCACTGCAAGGTCAAGATGTGTCTGCAACTGTTGTCCGCCCTCGACAGACGGCCACACCGGCCGCACATGGCCCGGTTCGTACTCAAAGTTCAGTGTCGGTCCAGACTTCCCTTTCGGAGGGCGAATCTGAGCCCAACCGTCCTCGGGCGGTGCGCCGGGATGAGGCGGCTCGCTGCTTGTGATGGGAAGACCCAGTAACTCGCTATAAAACTCGGCGAGCTTACGTGGATCCGGCGCGGCAACAGATACAGAAGTGAAATTCAATGACGGTTGGCCCATTTCGTTAGGGTAGCGCTGCAAGTTTCTCCGGCTGCGCCGCAATGTGGTGACTTGACCTGTCTGGATGTAGATGGACGTGGTCCTCGGCGTGACGCACCGGGACCCACCGGCTCCCAGCCGGATCACCCTCCGGGGCGATACCGGTCCGGTCCATCGCCGCCCGGCACACCTGCCCCCCCTCCTCATCCGACAGCCGCCGATCGCCCGGGTCGTTACGTAACACCAAGTGATAGACGAACTCCTCCGGCGCCCGCTCACACACCCGCACCAACGACACCACCTGGTGCCTGCCTAGCTCGACTACGTACTCCGGCTCCAGCCCCGGCCGGGTTGCCATCCCACGAGGTGACCAGGTGCGCATCGGTGTGCTCATTACGCCGCCCTTCGCCGTAGAGGTACTTCACCAACCCGTACGGCGAGCGACCCCGAAACACCCGCCCGATCACGCGATCACCCGATGAACGACCGCGGCGACCTGCTCGTCCCGGGCGACCGCCCGCGCGGTGGCATCAGGGGCCGCGGCCAGTTCGGCCGCGGTGACGTCGGCGCCAGCCAGGGCCTTCGCCGCCAACTTGTTCACCGCAACCCCGATGCGCACCGCCGCGGTCCGCGCCGGCATCAGCTCCGTCAGCGCCTCCCGAATCGGCGCCCCAGGCGCCTCCGTACCGCGAGCGGCAGCCAGCGCCGCCGTACCGACGTAGGCGGTCGGGCTGAGGTCCGACCAGCCGGCAGCGGCGGTGACCGCGGCGTACTCCTCAACGGTGTACCGCACATTCACCGACCGCGTTCGCGGCTCACTTTGATGCCTCCGCTCACGAGAACTCCGCACCCGACCTGACGGCTCCCCCGCCCACACCGCTGCTCACCCTGCCCACCGCACGTGCCCGACCGCGCCCGGTCGCACCGCACCCGATGTCAGCGCCGAATGGCACGATCGGTTGATGCTCGATGCCTCAGCCCGGGTGCACCGTGGTTGATTGTGTGATCGGTTTCTGGATTCGCGCTTGTGGTTTTGTTGGCTGGGCAGGTCGGTGTTGCCGGTGTGCCCGGCTTTTCCACTTGGTTTTCCGGTCGCGCCCTGGGGCTGGTGGTTTCGGTTTCAGGTTGGGGAGGGCGGGCTGAGTGCTGCGGCGAATACCGTGTCGAAGGCATGCCGCCAGGGCCAGCCGGTGGGCATTCGGAGGGCGGTTCGGCGTGCTGAGCGGCTGATCCGGGCGGGGACGTTGATCAGCTGAGCCCGGATGGTGGCCGTGACTGCCCGGGCGTGGGATGTGCCGGCGAGGGTGCCGGCGGCGCGGGTCAGGTTGAACGCGATCGCGGCGAGGACCAGCCACGCGCTGTTGGCGGCGAACGAACCCGAGGGCAGGTGCGCCAACGGCCCTTGCTTTGAGGTCGGCGGGCACCGCGGACGCTCCGGTGACCCGATCTACGGCATCCGCCGGTGCTGCGCACCGGCATAGAGCTGCTCACCGACCGCCAGCACGCCCGACTGACCGCGGTGTTCGCCGGCGAGGCGCACGTCGAGGTCGAGGCCACCTGGGGCATCTACCAGCGCATCGACACCGCCTACCGCCAACCCGACCGCAGCGCCGCGAAAATCGCCCTCGCGAAGGTCATCACATCCATCAGTCGAGGCGTCCCCGACGAGCTGAGCGAGCTGATCACCCTCGGCCGCACCCTGAAACGGCGATCCGTCGACGTGTTGGCCTACTTCGACCGGCCCGGCACCCTGGGTTACGGGCCCCACCTCGACCGGTCGGCAGCTGACATCTTCCAGTCGGCAGCTTCCTGTATGTCCCCGCGGGAGCCGTGCACTTCGACGGGGCTGAGCAAGACACTGTTATCTTGGGCACAGCGGTCGGCCCCTGGTCAACCGACTACGTCACCAGCTGAACGGCCGCACAGCACCGACGTCGACCGCCGGCCGAGTCTGGGCGTGCCGCAGGACGTTCCGCTTGCGGAATAGTCGGCGGGAGGACAAGGGTGTTGACCGGCTGTGCGGGTCGGCGGCCGTTCAGCTCAGCCAAGGCGCCACCGTTTGTCGCTCGGCTTCGATGATGGCCGCAACGTGTTCTTGCGCTCGGGGATATGGCGCGCCGGTGTATTTCCTCGCCATCTGGTCGATGATTTCCCACGAGGCGTCTTCGTCGATCCATTCGACGACTTGGCCGCGGATCACGACTGGCTCGAACGGGTTCTCGGCGGGCGCGATCGACAGCGCCATGCGTGGCGGCGCAGGTTGCGTGCTTGCGCGTACCGGGACCGGTGAAGAAGACGATCCGATCGTCCTGGGCACCGACCCAGACCGGGGGGGTGTGCGGAGAGCCGTCCGGCAGGACGGTGGCGAGGTGTGCGATCGGGCTGCCGTCGAGCACGCGGCGCACGTCGGGATCGAGCATCGGTTTGCTGCTCTCAGCGGGGATTGTCGGTGCGTGAGGATCGCAGCACCTCGTAGTGCAGGTGGGTCACGCCCGGGGCGGGGACGGCTTCGACGAGGCGCAGCTCGATGTGCTGGGGCAGCGCTTGGAAGAACGGTCGGCCGCCGCCCAGCAGGACGGGCACCTGATGCAGGATCACCTCATCAACCAGTCCCGCCGCCAGGGCCGCACTTGTGACGTCGCCGCCCATCAGGCCGACGTCCTTGTCACCGGCGAACTTCCGTGCGGCCGCGACCGCGTCCTCGATCCCCGTCGTGACCAGTGTCTGCCGCTCGTGCGTCGCTGGGAGCGGTCGGTGGCTGAGCACGACCAACGGTGCGGTCGGGTGTGGCGTCCCACCGTCAGCCCAACCCGAGTCGTCGTAGGTGTTGCGACCGGCCAGACTGGCGCCGACACGACCGGCGACGGCATCGAAGACACCGGCGCTGGCCTCGCTCAACCGGAATCCGTCGAAAACCTGGCTGGGCGTGTCACCGTCGAAGTACCAGTCGAACAGCGTCGGCCCGTCACCAAGGCCGCGACCAGCCCCGGGATCGCGCCCGGTGATGTACCCGTCGACCGACGTCGACAGTGCTACGAACACCTTGCTCATCATCGCGTGATCCTTCGGGAGTTCCGTGAAGAGACTCGAAGACCATAGCAAACGGCGTTCCGTAAGGGAACTCTAATTGCTACGCTAGTGCCATGCAGCGCACGAACTTCGGCGACATCACCTGCTCGATCGCGCGCACCCTCCACGTCATCGGCGAGCCCTGGTCACCCCTGATCCTGCGTGACGTTTGGGCAGGGCTCACCCGATTCGACCAGATCCAGGCCGACCTCGGCATCTCGCGCAAAGTCCTGACGGAGCGACTGAACCACCTCGTCGAGCACGGCGTCCTCACACGCCGTCCCTACGACCGGCGACCCCGCCACGAGTACGTGCTCACCGACAAAGGCAGCGACCTCGTCGATGTCCTGATGGTGATGGCCGGCTGGGGTGACCGATGGCTTTCCGGCAAGGCCGGCCCACCAGTCCTCTACCGCCACCACGGGTGCGGCGAGATAAGCGGCGCCGGGCTCCTGTGCACACGCTGCGGTAAGCAGATGCACGCCACCGACGTAGATCTGCTCCCCGGACCGGGCGCGGCTACCTAACCGGACTTAACACCGGTGAGCGATCCTCTTCGGACAGCGATCGCGCCATCTCTCGCTGACAGAAGCGCGCCACTTACCGTGAGGCCCACATACCGGACCCAGCGGACGGACGGTCACCATCATGATGTTGTTCATGAGAACTCACCGCACCAACGACCGCCGGAACGCCGAGCCCAACCCGCAGTGTGTGCAGTGCCAGGGTAGGTCCGCGGTCGTGCTGACCTTGGTCCACGGCTACGCCGAACGTAACAATGCGAATGGCCGGCCCGAACATCTGCTCACCGAATGGCGGTGCGAGCACGACTCACCCTACGAAGAGCCGGTGTGGATCAAACTAAATCCAGGTGCCCCTCCAAGCTCGCGTTCAGTGGGTGAACGATCCGCGTATGTGAGCGAGTTGCCCGGTTAGCAGTCTCGATCGTCGTTCGGCTTGTGCCATGGTGCGCTGGTTTGCCGTGCGATGATCCAGGGGTGACTCCGGGGCAGGCGACGGGCCGGTCGGTTCGCCTAATGACGTAACCCTTGCGTCATACAACGCGGCTGCGGGTCGGTACGTCGAGCAGTCCGCGCCGCCAGGAGCTTCGGTTCTGGCATACCTGGACCAGGTTGCTGATCTCGTCGGTGTCGGGACGGTGCTCGAGTTCGGCAGCGGCCCGGGTTGGGACGCCGCGTACCTGGAGAGCCGCGGGTCGCGAGTCATTCGGACGGACGGTGCGAGCGCGTTCGTCGAGGCGCTGTGCATAGATGGTCACACAGCCAGGCTGCTCGATGTCCGGGTCGATGAATTAGGTGGTCCATATGATGCGGTACTGGCCGCCCGGACGGCTACCTGCTGCGCAGGACGGCACGTTCGGCAAGGTGCAGGACGGAGACGGGGACTTTGAGCAGGCGCGTGTAGAACGAGGTAGCGGCGTGGGCGCGCCCTCGACATGGGCGACGGTGCCCCACCCTGGAGGGGTCTGTTGGAAGATCCCGAACACGGACGGGGGCGCCTTGATGCTGATCAGAGCCTGCTTTCCTGGATCGCGGTGGCCACCGCGATGACCTTGGCGCGGTCGGTGCGCTCATCCCGTCGCCGAAGGAGACGATGGTGCGGGCGTTGGTGAGGCGTTCGCCGTCGAGGTCGAAGCTGTCGGCGAAGTTCGTGGTCGAGGCGACGGTGATGTTTGCCGACGCCGGCGCGGATGGTGAGCTGCCGGGGTGGATCCGCCGAGGTAGCCGGTGAGGGTCTGGGCGAGGTTGGCCAGACCGGCGGCGGTGGGCTTGCCGCCGCTCCACCAGTTCGAGTGGGTTTCGACCGATGCGGCGAAGTCGACGATGTGCAGCGTCTCACGGGAAACGCGGTCGGGGTCCTGCAGTTCGCCGTCTAATATGGACGGCTGCGACGGCACCTTCCCCCACACTGGGCCATATTCGTCCTAGGCCTGACAAAAAGGTCTAAGTTGCCGGTCGTTCCGGTGCACGCGTGCATTGCGCCCAAAGGACCCGATTGAGGGGCTGCCGGCGTCTCCTATCCCCAGCAAATGCGGGGTGTCCAGGATCGTGCCTCGGGCTGGGTAGTCGCGGACCGCGCGTAGCAGATACGCGGCCTGACCGGCGCGCCTTGCCGTAGCAGATACGCAGAGCCGCTTAGATATACGAGAACCGGCAGCAGGCGGCGCGAGGAGACCAACGATGGCACAGCCGAACATGGGCGAACGTAAGCTCTATTCGACCCGGCCGCCGGAGGACGTATCCCGAGCATTCGCGCGCGCCGCAGTGGACACCGGAGTCTCGTTCAGCCAGCACCTGGCCGATCTGGTCGCTGATCGCTACGGGCTGCAACGGCCGAGCGAACGCTTCCGCACAAAGACCGACATCTCCCAGGACCAAGAGGAGCTGGCCGTCGACAAGCCGCGCAGGCGTGTCCGGCCCAGGCCCCTCTACTCCACCCGACTACCCCGGGACGTGCAGGCAGCCTTCGAGGCTGAGGTCGCGGAGAGGGGTCTGTCCTACAGCCTGCTGATGGCAGACATCCTCGCCGAGCGCTACCGGCCTCGGCTCCCCCTTCCGAGCGAGCGGACCAAGCGCACGCAGGACATCCAGCCGCAGGAGGTGCTGCCCCTCAAAAGGGCTTCCTAAACAGCGGCGGCGGCGGAGGGTCCGCCAAGACCCAACCGCCGCCGTGTTCGCTAGAGCGTTCTGATCGCCCGGTGTTTGCAGCACCGCCGACCTGTGAAGTTGTTAGGCCAAATCCCATCCGGATTCGTCATACCCGAAAGGAGTTCCGCCGTGGACTATAGCCAGCGCACCGGTGCATCCGCGCGGAACTCTTGCTGCGACACGCCGAGCGTGGTCGCGCACCAGATGCCAGCGGCGCCTTTCGAGAGCGGCCTGGCACCCTCCAACTTTCCCTCGGCACCTGCCGGAGTGGGCCGCCGTGCGACAACGCACGACGACGACGACCGGACCCACAGCGGAAGGGGTGGAGCGCCTATCGCACCCCGGACGTAAAGCGGCGACGGAAGGGTTCCCGCCCTTGCCGCCGCCAAAGTATTGCTGACCGTGCCGGTGTTCCCGCACCAGCTCGATCAGGTCAAGAGTTCCTCTGCCGAGTAGCTCCGTTTTTCGTGCCCCCACGACGGGAGGTCCGCGTCATCGACTATAGCCACGCCCTCACAGTCCCGACCACAGATTCAGACTTCGACACGCCGAAGGCCGATCTCTTGTGGTTCCACTTCGCCCCTGCCGTCGCGGCCTGCGGCCGGATCCGGGTGTCCAAGAACTACCGCGACTACCGCCGCGCCTTCGAGCGCAACCTCGACCCCCGGCAGCGTCCGACCGAGCCCGCAGCGGTGCGCACGTACGACGCGACCGGTGAAACCCGGTGCGTGGCCTTCGACCTCGACTGCAAGAAGGGCGCCTCCCGGGGAGCAGTACTGCGCGACTGCGAACGCCTGACCAACTGGCTGATCGAGGCCGGATGCTCCTACCTCATCGACGAGTCACCCTCAGGCGGCCGTCACGTCTACGTCTTCCTCGAGCAGCCGCGGAGTTTCGCCGACGTCGCTCCGATGGCCAAGTCCCTCAAATCTTCCAGCCAGCTGCCCACCTTCGACATCGGTCCGCTGGTCAACATGTCCGAGGGCTGCATCCGGCCGCCCGGTGCCGCGCACCGCACCGGCGGCCACCAGCGGCTGGTCACCCCGCTACCCGCCGCGCTGTCGGCGGTCACCCGACGTACGAGTCCGGCGAGCTGGTCGGCGTTCCTGGCCCTGATCCCCCAGCCCGCGCCGAGCCCGCAGGTGACGGATCTCTACCTGCCAGCTCGCGAGGCCGCCGGGGCCGGACAACGACTCCCGCTTACCCCCGACTACGCCGGGATCGCCGTCACCGGCCACTACGACACGCGCCGATACGAAACGCCCTCGCAGGCACGGGGGGCCGTGGTGATGCACGCGCTATGCCGGGGCTGGGACGCCGACTCCATCACCGAGCAGGTGTTCACCGGGCGCTGGGGAGGCTTGGCCGCGCTTTATGAGGCCAAGTACGGCAAGTACACGCCGAAGGCCCTCCTCGGCGACATCCAACGGTGCCTAGCCAAGCTCGATGAGAGCCCAGCGCACAGAATCCACACCAGCGCTACGCGACCACGGCGGGGGGAGGGTTCCGGATCGCGACTGCACCTGCGCCGCTGGACGGCTGCCCTTCAGCTGGCACTCACCGGCGATCGGTGGAACAGCGCGCGCTCGTACGGAGTGGAGATGGTCCTGCTGGCCCTGGGAGATGCCGCCCGCCGCACCCAGACCATCTACCCTGCGTTCGGAGTGAGGCACCTGTCCATGGGCGCCGGGACGGTGCTGGACCACAGCACGGTTGCGAAGACCCTCAAATTGTTGGCATCCGAAGACGACCCGTTCATCCTGCTCGTCGAATCCGACAGGGGTGTCGACCCCGACATCTACGAATTGCGCATCCCTGACCGCTATCTCAACGACATCCCTGAAGAGGCTGGCCTGCCGCCGGCGCCGTACGGCATCCACCCCGCGTTCAGCGCCCTGTGCAAGCCTGCCTATCGGCTTTACACGGCCCTCAGTCGGGCTGCAGGCTCAAGTACTGCAGCCGACCTCGCTCGGGCCGCTCACATGCCGATCAGGACCGTGCATGCCACCTTGTACGAACTGCACCAGGCCAAGCTCGTTCGATGCCGCGACGGACGTTGGCTCCTTGGCCGGCGCACCCTCGCTCGGTTCGCCCATCTGAACAAGATCGGGACCCGACTCCACGACCTCGTGCTGCGCTGGCGACGCGAACGCGAGATGCTGCGGATCGCCCACGGTCTGCCCGAACGCCGCCAACCCAACCGGTTCACCGTCGCGTGGCCCGGCGTGGCGCCCCCGGCTCAGGCCCCGTCGCGACCGACTCGCGAGGAGGAAGGACGGGCGATCGGTGGAGGTCGTCCCAACTGGCTCGTACCTGACGAGCTGGAGGCAGCCGCGATGGAAACCCTGCGCGAGAGTTTGGGCGCGGTGCTCATCACCGAGGAGACCGCATGAGGGTCGGTGCCGGGGTGTGCCCCGACTGCCTGGGCGACGTGTTGCGGCTGCCCGCTCCCGATGGGATCGAGACTCTCGACACCGGCGAGTTCCAGGTTGCCTCCGTGCCCGACGGCGACCGGTTCCTAGTGCTCCCCCACCGGGTGCCGACTCAGCCCGACGGGACGGACCCTCACCCGCCGACTTGCCTGCGGCGCCATCGCTGCCCCGGGCCGACCGAGCGTGTCCGTTGCGCCGATGTCGAGAGCGTTCGCCTACCTAGCCGTAGCGACTTCACCGCCCTGCACCGCTTCAGCACTCAGGTCGAGCTGTACCGAGCCCAAGCGCTGGGGCGACTGCGCCGCCACGCCGGCCAACGCGTGTACTCCCCCGTTGCGATCCCCCGGGGGATCGCAGAGCTGGGCCGACTGGACCCGAAGCACTGCGTGCTCTGCCGCTGCGGACTGGACGCCGATGAAGCCATTGAGATCGGTTCAATCGACGGCGAACCCGGCTCGTTGCTGGCCTGCTCCCCCAGCTGCTCCGCCCCGCCGTACGCGGACCTCGATTGAGCGACAGAGCATCGGCCGCCGCCCTCGCGCCTCCCCCACGACCCGCGCCGTAGCTCGTACGGTTCCGCGATGAACGGTCGTCCGGGCATCCCACCGTCATCATTGTTTCTCAATTTCTCAGTTTCTGAGTTGCACGGTTTCATGCTGCCTTGGGATCGAACTAACACACTTACAAGATGCCGACCGGCCGGCCCGCCCTAGACGCAATCAGACGAGCAGCCTGCACGCCACAGTGACGTGAAGACAAACTGACAAGGATGCTGACGTACGCCCCGCCACGCAGACCTGCCTGGGATCGGACACAGATGCAACCGGACAGCGAGACAAACTCTCTGCCGAACCGACACGCCGATCGGCGGCCGGGGTCCCCGCCGATCGGGCTGCCGGGACCTAGCCTCGGATGCGGGACCGTCCATCACCGATCCGCGCTGAGGAGCACTCCTATGCCGATGTATGTCGTCACCCCAGGCCAGCAAAAGGGCGGGGTCGGCAAGACGACCGTCACGGCGAACCTCGCAGTCATCGCGGGAGAGACCGGGCTGCGGACACTCGCCGTCGACCTCGACCCACAGTCACACCTCACGTTCAGCTTCGGGCAGGAAACCCCACCCCAAGGATTCAGCGTGGGGGAGCTGCTCAACGACTCGGTAAGTCCTAAGCCCAGCTTCAGGGAGGTCGTCCTCCGCTCCGTCGCCCCGAGTGTCGACCTGCTGCCGGGCGATGAGCGGGCGTTGGTCCGCGCCGAACACGACATCGCCCTCGACGCGCTCACCGGCATGACCCGGCTCCGCAAGCTGCTCGACTCGGTCAAGGACGACTACGACATCTGCTTCATCGACACCCCGCCTAAGGTCGAGGGGCTAGCCGTCGTGGCGATGGTCGCCTCGGACGGCATCATCATCATCACCGAGCCCCAAACGCTGGCCTACACCTCGACCACCGTCTACGCCGCTAAGGTCGCCCAGGTCCGCAACTCCCTCAACCCGAACCTGAAAACCTTGGGCGTACTCCTCAACAAGTCGGGCGATGGCGAGGAGGCTCGATTCATCCTCGACAAGCTCCGCGAGACCGGGCTGCACATCTTCAAGACGGCCATCCCGGTGAATCGCTACGCCTCCAAGGCTTCCCTCGGAGGTGTGCCGACCGCCCTCATCGACCGCAACCGCGACATTGGCCGGATCTACCGCGCAGTCGGTGATGAGCTAGCCGATCTGCTGCGCGGCATCACCGACGAGGCCGACCTCGAAGTGGCGAGCCGATGACCGAGACGAAACCCGCTCCGAAGCGCGGAGGGATGGCCGGACTGGCGGCCAGCCGTCGGCTCGACAGTAGGATCAACACACTCGCCCAACGATCTACCGGCGAGGAGCTACTTCCCGCCGCCGCGCCGCTGGCGCTGGTGCCGCAAACAAGCGCAGCGCCGGAGACCGCGACTCCGCCCGGCTTGCCAGCGGCCGACGAACCCAGAAACGAGCCATCCCGGGCAGCGGGTCCGCCACCACCCCACAAGCCCACTGATCGGACCGTCACGGCGCGGCAGCCGCTGACCGGCCCGGAAGGACGGCTGGAAGCATCGGGAGACCAGGTCGTGAAGTGGACTCTTGAACTGGCTCCGCAGCTGGTATCCGCATTGAACCGCTGGGAGCTGGACGAGACCGAGCGGCTGGGGGAGCGGGTCTTCCGGGAGCGGCTGGTCGATCTCGCCTTGGATGCCCTGCCGACCGACACGGAGGAGATCCTCGCGCTGGTCGCTGGATTGCCTCCGGCGCTGCGCAAGGCCGAGCCCCGCCAGTTCGGTACCCGGGTCCGATTCTCGGTGCGAGAGAAGCTGGTCCGGCTGCGGCCCAAGCTGCGCGAACACGACGTGCGGGGCGTGCGGGTTCGAGTCCGTGACGTCACCAACGCCGGGGTGTACCGCTACCTCGTTGCCCTCGGCATCGACGTGGAAACCGAGAAACCGAGAAATCCCGAAACCGAGACCATGACCTGAGCCCGGCGGTCTAACCGGGGCACTGGACCATGCCGGCTTCTGGGTCGTCGCCGGGACAACCGGACCGGTGCTGATCACCACGCACCTGCTCGCGGCCGGCCCACAGCTCGGGCGCTGCGGCTGGCGACCGAGGCGGTGATCGAGAGCAGCTCGACGACTGGCGGGAGAGCCTCCGCTGGGGGCCAGACGCTGATCTCGGCCTTGCCGCTGTTCCTCGGGTGTCTCGTTCGCCTTCTTCCGAGCGCGCAGGCGGCGTTCACAGCTGGCAGCCGACTCCAACGCCGTCGCCGCGCTGAAAGCCGACATCGCCAAGAGCCTCCGGCGGTGACGGGCACCCACCTGCGTCCTTGAGCACGCCGAGCAGGCGACCAGCTGGTCTGGCTGCCCCCTGTGGTGCGTAACGACGTCCCGGAAACTGGGTTAGTCATTCGGTGGAATCATTTCATTTCATTTCATTTATTTATTACCTTCCGTGATATGCTTCGGCTATGACGTCGCCCGCCACCAGCACCCGGATCTGCAAGTTCCCTGGCTGCCGTCGCACGGTGGAGCAGGCCACCGGCGCGCCGGGTCGCCCGGCCGAATACTGCGAGGACGCCGGGCACACCGCGGTGCGTGCCTGGCGGGCCCGGCGAGCCGGCACCAGTGCGGGCATGGGGGAGTCTGAGGACATGGGCCGCCCGGTCGCGATGGCCACCGCAAGGGCCGGGATGCTGCGCGATGAGCTGGTCAAGACCGCCGAGCAGCTGGGCGGGCAGCTGGCCCGCGCCGTCGAAGAGATGCGCATCCTGACCGATCCGGATGCTGCGGCCGCGCAGGTGGAGACCGTCGCGGCCGAGGCCGCCCAGCAGGTTGCGGCGGCCGAGGTCGCGCGCAACCGGGCCGAGGCCACCGCGCGGCACGCGAAGGCCGAACTGGTCGAGGCCAACGAGGCGGCGCAGGAGCTGGAGGATCAGCTGCAGCAGGCTAATGCTGCCTGGATCGAGGCCGACCGAGCACGGCAGGCCGCCCTCGACGAGCTCGCGGCCGTTAGCGCCGCGGTGCGGTCCTTGACCGACGAGTTGACCACCAGCACGGGGGAGCGGGACCAGCTCCAGGCGCGCGAGGCCGAGCTGGCCCGGGAGCTGGCCTCGACTCAGGAGCAGCTGCGCGCCGAGACCCGCCGCGCCGGCGAGGTGACAGCCCGGGCCGATCGCGAACGCGCCGCAGCGGAGAAGTCGATCGGGCAGCTGGAAACCAGGCTGGGCGACAGCACCACCCGGGCCGGCGGCCTGGAGCGCCAGCTCACCAGCACCCGCGACGAGCTGGACACCAGCCACGCCGCGCAGGCACGCCTGGAGGCTCAACTGGCCGCAGCTGACCAACGCGCCGACGAGGCCAACACCCGCACCGACCGGGCCGAGGCCGCCCGTGCCGCCGCCGACCGGGAACGAGTCAGCGTTGAGAAGGCCGCCACTCGGTTGGAAGCGCAGCTCGAGCAGACGCGAGCCCGGATCACCGAACTCAGCGACGATCGGGATCGGGACCGGCTCACGGCCAGCCTGGCCGAGGCCACCCGAGCGGCCCTCGGCCAGGCACCCGCTGAAGCCGAACCGGTGACCGCGAAACCACCGCGGGCACGCACCCGCAAGCCCGTCCAGCGATCCACGCCGCCGGCGTAGCAGCGAGCACCCGAGGAGATGACAATGAGCGCACCCACCGTCGACACCGAACTGGTGATTGGCATCTGCGGCCAGGCCACGGCCCGCAGCGGCACCGGCACCGTCGTCGAGGCTGCCCGTGACCCGCTCGATGGCAGCACCTGGGTGCGGATGTCGTCCTGGCCACACGCACGAGAAGCGCTCACCGCCCTGAACTCCCACGGCATCAGCGGACACGATCTGGAAGACAGCCGACTGCACGTCACCGGCTGGGATGTCCGGCTGCTGCATCGGCGACTCGGCGTCCTGCTGTCCGGCGTCGATGACCTCACCAGCGAATGGGACGCCACCGCCGAGATGGTCTGCTACCACCACGACCGTCGCGTCGCCGCCGGGATCACCCCAGACCCGGCCGAGGTCCTGGCCGACGTAGAAGCCGCCATGCGTACGTGCCTACCGATCCCGCACCGGGCACCCCGAGTCCAGGACGTCGACAGCCTGCTCCAGCTCATCGCCGCCGCCGAGGACGCCTACCAGCAACTCATCGCCGAACACATCGACTACGCCGAAGGCATCCTCAACGATCACATCGCCCGGCAGCGCCACGGTGCGGCATGAGGATGCCGCTGGCCGATCCGTTCACCCACACCGCCGGCTTCGGTGGCCTCATGGCCGTGGTCGCTGCCCTGATCGCGGCCGCAGGCGTTCTGATCACCGTCCAGCAGCGCGCCCATACTGGCCGTAAGGACCAATGGTGGGCACGGTTCACCTGGGTCGTGGATCACTCGGCCGGCGACCTCGGCATTACCCTCACGGCCAGCATGCTCGACCAACTCACCGCGACCGCGCGCCGGTTGCACGACGAGGACCTGATCGCCTTCGCCGAGCGATACACCCGCCACGTCTACGCCGAGCTACCCACACACTCGCCAACGGCACGGCATCAGGCGCACAATGGGCCCGAGGATGAAGGAGGGTCACGATGACCGCCACGGCGACACCCAGCCGGTTCACCTTCCGCGACGACGCGGAACTGGAAACCGCGCGAACCATGCTCGCCCGCCTGCTCGTCCGCCAGGCGAAGTTGCTCAAACACGATGTCGACCCCAAGGTCGCCGCCGACGCTGGCCGCCCGCTACCCGAGGAATTACCGAAAGCCGGCTGAACAGCCCATCCAGAGGCCGGCCCGGCCATGGGCGAAGCCGTGGGTTAGCCGTGACCACGTGTCGGCCGCACGAGCACTGATCCCGCTGCGTGGTGGTGGACAAGGTCGATCCCGTCATCGCCAAGGTCGCCTAAGCACGCCCACGCGGATCCTGCGCCAACCCTTACCGGAGCAACACGCCACCCATGCACGTGTTCATTCCGATCCTGCGCCAACGCGGCCTCGGGCACATCGCGAACATCCTGGCCCGTGCCCGCCACCTCGATCTCTGACGGCCGAAGCGGCCTCCGCTAACCCGAGAGCCAGGTGATCAAAGGGCGACTTCGACCGCAGCCGCGCTGATCAATCCCCACAATCAGGTGCTTCGCCGGGTCCATCTGACGGCGGTACCCCCCTCCCCGAGGCCACTTCCCGGACCGCCGTGCAGGAAGAGCACCGGCTTACCGGCCGGGTTGCCAGACGTCTCCCGGTAGATCGTGTTCCCACCCGCCACCTCTATCGATCCGTGATCGAACGGCTCGATCGGAGGATGGGCCACCGCACGATCCTAAAAGCGTCTGTCGGGGCGGATTGCCGCCCGACACACTGGTCAACCAGCGAGCGTCCACTGCCCGGTCAGCGATCCTCAAGCGGTTCGCGCGGGCACCTGGGGGCCCGGGGGCCCGGTGAAGCGTTAGCCCGCGCGAGCTACTGTCGACGACATGCCACACGCTGTGCGTTTCGATCGTTACGGACCTGTGGACGTGCTCGAGGTGGTCGAGGTCGCGCGGCCGACGCCGGGGCCGGACCAGGTCCTTGTAGAGGTCGCCGCGACGTCGATCAACCCGGGCGAGATAATGATCCGCGAGGGCGCGATGGCCGAGGTGGCACCGTCGACCTTCCCGTCGGGCCAGGGCAGCGATCTTGCCGGGCGCGTCGTCGAGGTCGGCGACCAGGTGGGCGGCTGGAACATCGGCGATGAGGTCATCGGCTGGACCGACGAGCGGGCCGCACAGGCCGAGTTCGTCACGGTGCCCGCCGATCAACTCACCCCGCGGCCACCGTCGGTGTCGTGGGAACAGGCAGGTTCGCTGTACGTCGCCGGCGGCACCGCCCACGGCATGGCCGACGCCGTGCCCATCGACTCGGGCGAGACCGCCGTCGTATTCGGAGCGACCGGCGGCGTCGGATCGATCCTGACCCAACTTCTCGTCAACGAAGGCGTGCGCGTGCTCGCCGTGGCTGGACCCGCGAACGACAAGTGGGTGCGATCGGTCGGCGCCGAGCCCGTGCACCACGGCCACGCCCTCGGGCACCGGCTGCACGAAGCCGCGCCCGAGGGCATCGATGCCGCCTACGACGCCTTCGGCGGCGGGTACGTCGAACTCGTCACCGGGCTTGGCGTCGCTGCCGATCGGGTGGTCACGATCATCGACTTCAACGCCGCCGAGAGGTTCGGCGCCAAGACCGTGTTCGGTTACCAGGTCACCTCCGCCGACGTGCTCGCCGACCTCGCAAGACTGATCGAGTCCGGTGAGCTGACGATCCCGATCGCGGCGACCTTCCCGCTGGCGCAGGTGCGCGAAGCGTACACGCAGCTGGCCGAGCGGCACACGCGCGGCAAGGTCGTCCTCCTGGCCTCAGCCAGCTGAAACGCGCTGCCGCGTTTGCGGCATCGGCCAGCCTGCAGCCATCACCTACGCCGTGACCGCCAACCCGTCGCCCATGCACAGGAGGAACACACAACCGACGGCAGGCCGGCGAGATTCTCCGACCGCGGGAACTCGCTCCCTGTCCCGTAGCCGGTTCCCTGAGTGACACGGTGGATGACCTGGTCTGCTAGGTCGCTTGCGCGTCAGGAATCGTTTCGCTGGAGGCAAACGCGCGAACAAAAATGAGACCGGTGCTTGTCATCGTGGCCCGGGAGGCAGTGTTGGCGGCCATAGTCTGAGCGAAAATCCGAGTCAGCCCTACGCCAGCGAAGCCATAGCGGATGAGCTCACCCGCGCCCTCACTGGCGTACCCGCAGCGCCAAATCTGCGCAGCAGCCGGTAACCCAGCTCTGCCTCCCCGGCGACTGCTGGCTGATCTGGCCCATTCGGCGGCTGCAGGATCCACCAACCAACGAAGACACCGTCGACGAAACCGACCCAGAACCCCAGCCCTGGGACCTCCTGGGCGGCAAGCCGCCGACGATCGTGCGCCTGCTCAGTCTCGACGCGCGACCTGGCACGTCCAGTGATGTATCGCATCACTTCCGGATCTGAGTCCAGTTCAACTTCGAACTCGAGGTGCTCCTCAGCAAGCGGCACGAGGACGATTCGCTCGGTATGCAGAGTCGGTTGCGGCATACGTAAATTGTCGCGGCTGGCGCAAGCCGATTTGGGATCCGCCTCCAGTGCGTAACATCACGGAATGCTGGAACTGGTGAGCCCGGATTGCGACCGGCACGAAGAGTGGCTGAAGTCGCACCGTGAGTGGGGTCCAGGCCTGCACGAAGAAGGTTTCGCGGTACGAGCCGGCGACGACCTGGAGAGCGCAGAGGTATTCAGCGCGTGGGTCGAATGGCTGCATTCCGGGCCAGAAACTTTCTGGTGGATTATTGAAGGTGACGCAGTCTTGGGCGGCATCGCCTTGCGGCCCTACTCCGAGATCGACCACCGAGTGATCGGGCATATCGGGTACGGCATCCGCCCCTCGGCACGCCGGCGAGGTGTTGCTACCTGGGCTCTGACAGAGGTTCTATGTCGGGCTCGTGACGCTGCGATGCCGGGGTGCGGGTTGGTCTGTCGTGACGCAAACCTCGCGTCGATCAAAACGATCGAGCGTTGCGGCGGTGTCCTCCAGCAGACCCTGGAGGACGGCCACGGGCTCGCGCGTCACTATTGGGTCGCTTTGTGAATGCGCATAGCACCCCGCTCAGCGATCCTCTACCGAGCAGTTGGCTTGTGCAGTTGGGCATGGTCCGGTTGCCGTGCCAGCACGTGGAGCTGGGAGGCGAGTCGCCTGTAGGGGTCTCGGGCGCAGGCTTGCTGCTCTGCTCGCAGCAA
>NZ_JAVREH010000019.1:0-75021 GCF_031845305.1 Jatrophihabitans lederbergiae
GAAACACCCGGGTCAACACCCCCACCGACACCAAATCCGACAACCGACGATCCGACTCCGGCTTCACCCACCCAGCACGAGGCATACCACCAAACTACACCGCTGTAAGCTTAACTGAACGGTATTGCGCTTAGTGGAGATCAACTACCGCAAAGTAATCGCACGTGCACTCGCCGACGAACTGGACCACGACCCGAAGGTCGTCTTCCTCGGCGAGGACGTCGGCACTGCAGGGGGCGCGTTCAAAGCCACCGAGGGTCTCAAGGAGCGCTTCGGTGACCGCGTCCGCGACACCCCGATCTCCGAGCAGGCGATCATCGGGGCGGCGGTCGGAGCCGCACTGATGGGGCTTCGCCCCGTCGCCGAGATCATGTTCGCAGACTTCGCCGGCGTCTGCTTCGACCAGATCGTCAACACCCTCGCCAAGTACCGCTACACCACGGGCGGCCAGGCCAGCGTCCCTGTCACCGTCCGGATGTCCAACGGCGCCGGCGCCGGGTTCGGACCGCAGCACTCACAAGCGGCGGAAAACTGGTTCCTCAACGTCCCAGGACTGAAGATCGTCGTTCCGGGCACCGTCGAGGACCTCTACGGCCTGCTCCGTTCGGCGATCCGCGACGACGACCCGGTGCTGGTCTTCGAGCACAAGAATCTCTTCCCGCTGAAGGGTTCGGTTCCCGCAGAGCCCGACGACAACTACCTCGTGCCGATCGGTGTCGCCGACGTCGTCCGCGAGGGCGCCGACGTCACCATTGTCGCGACACAGCAGATGCGCCATCGAGCCCTCGCGGCGGCCGATGCACTGGCCAGCGAGGAGATCTCCGTCGAAGTGATCGACCCGAGGACGCTGGTGCCCTTCGACCTGGACGCGGTCACCCGGTCGCTGACCAAGACGTCGCGGCTGGTCGTCGCTCAAGAAGGGCCGCCCGACGGCGGCTGGGGCGCCACCCTCATCGCCAAGATCAGCTCGGGATTCTTCGATCTGCTGGACGCCCCGCCGACGCTCGTCGCCAGCGACCCCACGCCCGTGCCGTATTCCGCGCCCATGGAAGACGCGTGGCTGCCGGATGCCCATCGGATCGCCGAGGCCGCTCGACACGTCGTCCGGTACTGACCCAGAGGAGATCAACAAAATATGCCGGTCTCCGTGACCATGCCGCGCCTAGGCGTCGCGGCGGCGTCGCGAGAAGGTCAGGTGGAGAACTCCGCTCGGTGAGGTTACCGCTTCGATGTGGAAGCGCTGCTCGAGTCCTTCCAGTCCGTCCCAGAGTCGTTCGCCCCGGCCGAGAAGGATCGGTACAACGACGATGTGCATCTCGTCGATCAGGTCTGCCTGAAGGAACTGGCGGATCGTGGTGGCGCCACCGCCGATGCGAACGTCGAGGTCGCCCGCTAAGCCGCGGGCTTGCTCGAGCGCGTCGGCGGGCTCTGCGTCGACGAAATAGAAGGTGGTGCCGCCGTCCATCTCCAACGGCGGGCGCGAGTGATGAGTGAGGACGACCACCGGGGTGTGGAAGGGCGGGTTGTCACCCCACCAGCCTCGCCACTCCTCGTCGGCCCACGGGCCCCGCTGGGGCGCGAACTTGTTGCGCCCCATGATCTCTACTCCGACGCCGGTGGCCCACCGGCTCGCGAAAGCCTCGTCGACACCCACGGAGCGCGCTCCCTCACCAGTAAGGCCCATCTGCTTGAAAGTGCGCGTCGGCATCGCCCACTGGACCAGGCGGTGTCCGGCATGGCCGAAGGGCGCCTCAAGCCGCTGTTCCTCACCAACACCGAATCCGTCGAGCGAGACAGAGAAGTTGTGAACGCGGACGAGTGACATGCGGCCTCCTGATTGTCGGTCGGCATCCGAGATTCGGTCGGTGTCGTTCCGGGTGAGTTCGGCGACGTAGGCCGCCAGGTTGCGCAGGGTCTGCTCGCCGCCCTCGATCGCGTGGTACTTCTCCACCGCCTCGTCGCGGAGTTCCTTGGTTCCGAACACCGAGCGCATCACGATCCGGGTCTCGTCGCCGGTCGGCTCGAAGGCCAGGACCGACTCGAAGGCGTTGGGGTCGTCGCGGAACTCGCCGTGCAGCAGAGCGATCCGCTCCGGCGCGACGATTTCCCGCCAGGTGACCCACTCCTGGTAGTCGGTTCCGTCCGGCCCGTGCATCACGAAGTCCCACTCCCCGCCGGCACGGAACTCGAAGGACCGCGTGGTGGTGGAGAACCCGTCCGGTCCCCACCACCGCGACAGGTGCCAGACCTGCGTGAACGCTTCGAACACCAGCTCCCGTGGTGCGCTGATGACCCGGGACATCACGATCTCGCGGTCCGCGGTCGCGGGGTGGGGCTCGCCGCCGCTACTGGTCGTTGCCATCCGATGATTCCTTCCGCCTTGCCTGTTTCAAGTCCTGCACGTACTCGTCCAGCCGATCGAAGCTCCCGCTCCAGAACCGCTCGAAGCCGCCCAGCCACTCGTGCACCGGCCGCAGTCCTCGGGCGTCCAGGTCGTACAGCCGCTGCTTGCCCGCCCCGCGGACCTGCACCAGCCCGACCTCCCGGAGCACCCGCAGGTGCTTGGACGCCTGCGGCTGGCTCATCCCCAGATCCCGCGCCAGCTCGGTCACCGGCCGCTCGCCGCCCTGCAGCAGGACCAGGATCTCCCGCCGCTGCGGCTCGGCGATCGCGTTGAACGCGTCCGAAGTCGTCGCCGCTCGTGCCATGGCATCCATTATATTCCCATATCGGAAAATGTAAACACTCCATCGCCCGGTCGCATCACAAAAGGGCTGTGAGACGAATGACGGGCTGGAACAGTCAGGCAGGTGGAAGGCCGCTGCAACGGTCCGTCGCCCATCCTGTGCGAGCAGCCGGACGGAACGGCGCTACCTCAACCCCACCGGCCTGTTCCCAACGTCGTGCCCGGCGACGCCTAGGGCGAAGTTCTCGGATGCCAGGCTGATGGTCGAGGCGATCATCTACCGGTATCGGTGTGGGATCGCGTGGCGTGGCGTGACCTGCCCGAGGCGTTCGGCCCCTGGCAGACGGTGTGGACCTGGCATTACAGGATGGCGACCGACGGCACCTGGGATCAGGTGCACGCGACGCTCACGGCCGCTGCGGACGCGGCGGGCCTTGTTGATTGGTCGCTGTCGGCGGACTCCACGATCGCTCGCGCGCATCAGCACGCGACGAACACCACCCGCCTCACAGGGGGCTGGATCGAACTACCCGAATCCGCGGGTCGAGCCGCCTGATCATGGCATCGGCCGCTCCCGCGGCGGGCTGTCGCCGGAGATCCACCAGCTCGTTGATGGAAACGGGCTGCCGCTGGTCACGCTGATCACGCCCGGGCAGGCCGGGGACTCACCGATGTTCCTGCCGCTCATGCAGCAGTTGCGCGTCGGGCGCGATATGGAGCGGCCGCGCACTCGCCCCGACGCGGTTCGCGGCGACAAGGCCTACTCGTCCCGTGCGATCCGCTCTCACCTCCGCTCCCGTGGGATCAAAGCCGTCATCCCGGAGCCCGACGACCAGAAGGGCCACCGCAAACGGCGAGGATCACGCGGTGGACGTCCGGTCGGACTCGACGCCGTCGACTACAAGAACCGGAACGTGATCGAGCTACCTCTAGACATTTCGATCGATTCATAGCGCCATCTGGCGTCTCTACCTGCGGTGTACCCCGCCATGAGGTTCACCTTCGATCGGCGAGTACTCCGTAACGTCGGAGGCCGTACAAGCCCATCAACACCAACCAGAAGACGGCCGCGGTCTCGGCGACATGGGACCAGGGACGGCCGGTCGTTAGGTGGTCCAGTGTCGCGGCTAGTGCGTCGAAAGCGGCCAGGAAGAGTCCGTACGCAATGGTGTGAGTTGTGAAGTACTCCCTTGTCCGTCGCAGCCTCGACGACGCAACCGTCCACATGCCGAGGACGTTACCCCCGCAGTGATCTCCAGCGGCGCCGTTCAGCCCCGCGAACTGGACTAGGATTTGCCACGTGGTCCTACGTAAGGCATCGACAGTCACTCGGCTCGAATTGACCCTCGCGGTGACGTGCCTGACCGTCGCGGGCATCGGCCTGGCTCTTCAGATCGCGCACGTTGGCCGCCCGCTGAGAAGCGTCATCGGCTTCCTCGGCATAGCCGAGAACGCCTTCGTCGTCGTGCGCAACGCCAGCCGGGTGAAGCGTGAAGAAAGCGGCCCAGACCGCTGACCGGCCGCCGTTGGTGTGCGGTGGCTGAGACCATACTGCGGTTCCGGCTGCCGCATGTAAGATTGGTGTTACTTCATCACTGAGGTTTACGGGCGGACTCAGCGGTGGAGCGCGTCCTGAACATGGTGCCTGACTGGAGCAGGGCCTGGTGAGGGCGACCCCGCGCAGGAGATCTAGCGAAGTGGTGAACGCCCAATGGTCAGCTCATCGGTGCAGAAGATGATTCAGCGACGTGCGCGTCTATACCGGAAGACCGTGCGCGATTGCCGCTTCACGTCTGAAGACCTTGCGGTCATCATCGCCGCTCGTGAAGACGAGTTCCGGTCCGGGGACGGCTGGCGCAGGCGTGCAGAGCCCCGTTGCAAGCAAGAAGCTTGAGTCTTCAACTACTCCGGAGCGGCTGGGCGTGCAGCGGCAGGGTGACCAGCCGACGATGGGAGTGTTCAGCTCGATCAGGCGGTGCCCGTTGGGGGGCGGCTCAGTCCGTCAATGCCTGCCGAACCCTGCGCCGCGCACGCCGCCCGAGCCACCAGGCGGGCACACCGGCCACCAGGAAAATGAGCGGGATCACGAGGCGCACCATCTGGGTGTGCCTCACGAGGCCAAAGATTAAAACGGCCGCCCAGAACAGGACCGCGGCGATCACTAGCGTCTCGTACTTCGCCCCCCACGTGTACGGCGGTCGGCTCCTCAGCAGTTCGGCGTCTTGTCGCGTGAGTGGTCCGCGGCCGTACAAACCACTACGGATGCGCCTGGTTTGTTCGGGGTCTGCTCGCCCGTGGCTCATGGTCATGACGCCAACCCTGACACAAGCGTGGATCTCCTCCAATGGCGGATCTGAGGTGCACTGACACCCCCCGCCCGGCCGGATCGAGTCAGATTTGTCACTTCGGACCGCTCCAGAGGGTGCCAACCTGGCCGACCGAACGTGCCTAGCGGGTCGATCACGATGCCATAGACACTGTGATCGACCGCGGCGACGGAGATACAGCAGGACGCGCACGAGATGGTGCGTCGTGCGGAGTACGCGCTCGGCAAGGCCATCCGCGCCGGGCAAGAGCAAGGCGAGATTCGCCGCCGTGGCGGGACCGCAACCCACTATGACCGGTGGAGTGGAGAAACGGGGCACACCTTGAACTCCACAAAGGCAAGCCCCACTGACTTCGCTAGTTCGGATGAGTTGCACAACAAGACCGGCACGGGCATCTACGACCTGGTGGATGACGTGTCGGAGCAGCAGTTCGAGGAAGCGATCTCCGGCAGCGACCTCCTCTCTCGCGCGAACGTGGTTCGCAAGATCCAGGGCGTCAAGTCCGACAAGCTCGCCCCGGCCGAACGGTTGAACAGGATCGGGGACATGGCCGACGCCGGGCACACGTCGGATCGTGGACGCGCATTTTCTCGTCGGTCGGCCTCAGCCCGTAAGGGCCCCGTCGCATCCCGAGCCGCCCGTCCGGCCACCCGTGCTGGGTGCGATCGGGCGTTCCGCCCGTCCTAGGGCTATCGTTTGCCTATGGCCGCTAAGAGGCGAGAAGCACAAGCTATGAGCATGTTCCCAGCGCGCCGGCTCGACACCCGGCCACCGCGGGTCGGCGAGCTGTTCCAGCGCCCTGATGGGCAGTGGGAGGAAGCTCGACCCCGGCAGTCCCCAACCGGGGACACCTGGCCGACGGACGGCGACTAGCTGGGGCGGACGCGCGTCCTGGGCACCGCCGCCCGCGACACCCGCCACCGGGCGATCGGCAAGGGGCCGCATAGCGTGAACCGCGACCGCCAGGCTCCAGGTCGATGACCCCGCAAGGGTGTCCACGGCCACGGACACCCTTGCGGGGGTACGCAGCAGATGACCGCCGTCACCGAGGCTGGCGTGTACTCGCTCGATGGCGATGACCTAAGCACTACTGAGGTCATCGACTCGATGGTCAGCACCGCGAGCTGGTGTCGGTACTACCGACACCAGCGACTCGACGGGCTACGTACTGCGTACGTTACCGATTCGATGGTGTCAGCCTGATTGACGTCATCGGTTCACTCGGCGGTCGGGGGCAACCGTTGGTCAGACGCCAACGGTTGCCCCGAAGGCCACCCTCTGCTGGCGCGCGAGGACCGGGACGCGTGAACGGCCCGCCCCCATCATCGGGAAGCGGCCGTGCTCATGGGTAGGGCCTTCCTGCTCGGCCCACCATTCATGTCAGGGCACGTAGCGGGCACGCGGTCCGCCTAACGCGCGCTGGAGGTCCCGAATACGGGACCTGCGATGGTGGGCGATACTGGGATCGAACCAGTGACCCCTGCCGTGTGAAGGCAGTGCTCTCCCGCTGAGCTAATCGCCCGCAACCTCTGCGGTAACCTCGGCTAGCTTACATGCCCCCGACCGGCATGACACGCCCCCGCCGCTCTCCGAACCGCGTAACCGGAGGCCAAGATCACCGCAGGAAGTGCCAGCCCAGGTAGCCGATACCGACCAGAACCGCCAGGCCGACCACGCCCAGCAGCACGCGCACGAACACCGGCTGGCGCCTGGCCCACGCCGTCCAGTCCCTGAGCAGCTGTCGGGCCCGCCGGAGCAGCCGCTGCGCCCACCGGAATTCAGTCGCCCAGACCGCCAGGCCCAGGAACACGATGGCCCAGCCGGGCCCCGGCAGCGGGATCAGCAACAGGCCGCCGAGGAACACGACACCGCCGACCACCGCGATCAGGATTTTCCAGATCAGCGCCCCGCCCGGCAACCGGTGCATCCGGTCACGCACCGGGCGCAGCCACTTCGGCGGCCGCGCCTCGATCGACTCCCCCACCCCGTCCGTGCTTGTTGCCTCGGCGGCGACACCGCTGCTTGCCGGGTTCTGGGACACCGTCTCTCCGCTCGTTCTCTTCAAGGCACGATAAAGGCCCCAGCACACCCACGCGCCGCTGGGTCAAGGGCTCAACGGCCGCCCTACCAGCGGAGTTCCACAGGCCACGCACATGCTGTCTACCCTAGGCACCCGCCGCCAGGTGCGCGACGCACCGGCCATCCGGCGCCCGTACGGTGGTGGAATGGCCGCCAACGCTGACCCCTCCGCGAATGCCCCCAGGAAATGCGAGCGCATCGGCCTCGTGGTGCACGGCGGCCGGAACATCGCCGTCCAGACCGCGGCCCGGGTGCGCACCTGGGCCGCCGAGCATGGCATCGAGGTCAGCGAACTGGATGTCTGGCAGCACGACAGCCTGCCCAGCAAGCGCCGCAGCTCCCACGACGAGCTGGTTGCCAGCCGGCACCCGCAGCTGATCGTCACCGTCGGCGGCGACGGCACCTTTCTGCGCGGCGCCCGCATCGCGGCCCATGGCGACGTACCCGTCCTCGGCGTCAACGTCGGCCGCGTCGGGTTCCTCACCGAGGTCGAGCCCGACGAGGTCGAGACGGCCCTGAACGCCTTCGTGTCCGGAACAGCCCAGGTGGACGAGCGGATGATGCTCACCATGGGGGCGTCCCGGCCGCTGGAGATCCCCGAGGGCATGCAGTCGCTGCTCTGCTACGGGCGCGGACCGCTGTTGCCACCACCGACCCCCCGCCGGGAAGAGACCGACGATCTGGACGGTGGCGTCGCTCTGGACGTGATCGCCCTCAACGACATCGTGTTCGAGAAGCTGGCCCGCGACCGGCAGGCAAGCCTCGGCGTCTACGTCGACGGCACACTGCTGGCCAGTTACTCCGCCGACGCGCTGATCGTCTCGAGCGCGACCGGCTCGACGGCGTACAACTTCTCCGCCGGCGGACCGATCCTGTCGCCACGACTGCGCGCCCTGGTCTTCACCCCGGTGGCCGCGCACATGGTGTTCAACCGCAGCCTGGTGCTCGCCGCCGAAGAAGAGATCACCGTTAGAGTGCTTGACCAATCCGGCCAGGTCGCGGTCAGCGTCGACGGTCAGTTGCGCGGTGTCCTCGATCCCGTCGACTGGGTCACGGTGCGGCAGGCCGAGCACAGCGCGCGGCTGCTGCGCGTCCGTCCGTCGGACTTCTACTCCCGGCTGCGGAGCCGGTTCGGGCTGTCCGACGCACCAGCAGCCGTAGCCGACAGCGTGTCGCGTTAGGTCAAGACCCCCGTACCTTGGACGCTCGCAACACGCATGCAAGATGGAACAGCCATGCAGCACAACGCGATCGATGAGGAGAAGACGTGACTGAGGTTCCCAACGTACGGCTCAACAATGGTGTCGAGATCCCGCAACTAGGTTTCGGCGTATACCAGATCGAGCCCGAAGAAACCGTCGAAGCGGTGTCACACGCGCTACGCACCGGCTACCGGCACATCGACACCGCGCAGATGTATCGCAACGAGAAGGAGGTCGGCCAGGCGATCGCCGAGTCCGGCATCGACCGCGCCGACATCTTCGTGACCACCAAGCTGGCCAACGACAAGCACGACTTCGATGCTGCCCTGGCCGCCTTCGACCAGAGCCTGGCCGACCTTCGGCTCGACCGGGTGGATCTCTTCCTCATCCACTGGCCACTGCCGACCGTGGGCGACGGCAACTACGTCGAGACGTGGAAGGCGCTGGAGCGGATCTACACCGACGGACGGGCGCGCTCCATCGGGGTGTCGAACTTCCAGCCGCACCATCTCCGCAAGCTGCACGCGGACGCCGGGATACGCCCCGCGGTGAACCAGATCGAGCTGCACCCCTACCTGACCCAGGACGAGCTGCGGGCCTTCGACGCCGACCACGAGATCGCGACCGAGGCCTGGTCCCCGATCGCCCAGGGCGCCGTGCTCAGCGACCCCACGATCCTCGAACTCGCCCGGACGTATGGCAAGACGCCTGCTCAGGTGGTGCTGCGCTGGCATCTCCAGCTCGGCAACATCGTGTTCCCGAAGTCGGTGACGCCGGGGCGGGTGCGAGAGAACTTCGACATCTTCGACTTCGAGATCTCGACCGGCGACCTGGGGCTGATCTCGGCCCTGAACAAGAGCGAGCGCATCGGCCCGGATCCTGACACGTTCGACTACGTACCTGGCTAGCAACGTACCCAACCAGTTAGCAACGGTGGCGGCGCGGGTGCACACCCGCGCCGCTCCGGTCTCAGCAGCGAGTTACCGCATCCCGCCGGGGACGTTCTTGCGCAGGGCCCGTCGCAGCTGCAGGATCCGCAGCGATCCCGGGATGGCGACCAACAGGATGCCTACCACCGCGGACAGCAGCACAGTGAGCGCCAGCGAGAACAGGCCGTGCCAGCCGAAGAAGTGGATCGACACCCGGCGCGAGTTCTGGGCGATGAAGATGATCAGCAGGATGATGAAGATCGCCGTGGCGATCAGGCCCACCCACACGCCGCTGACGCGCCCGCCACTGACGTGACCCTTCTCGTTGAAGCCCGGCGCGGGATGCGAATGACCGTCCTCGCGTAGCGCAGCCGCATCCGGCATCGGCTGCCCGACGGGGTCGACACCCGGGTAGCCAGGCTCCTGCGCGGGACCGCCCGAGGAATAGGGGCCGTTCGTCGGCTCGCTCACGTCAGCATCTCCTTCGATACCGCAATCGCAAACCCCGTGGCTGAGGCCAGATCGCAGGCTTCGCTCAGGTTACCCGCTATGGCGCCCGCTGGACCGCACCACACCGAGCGCGGCTCACACCTACTCAGCCAGACCAGTGCTGACAGCAACGGCAACGACAACGACAACGTGACCACCACGGACGGCACTTGGCACTCGCTGCCGGCCACCGGTACCGTTCATGCGGGGATTGGGTCGGCCTAGACAATCGGTTTCGTCAGTTCCTGACGAGTACGTGGAGCACGCCGACAATGTCCATCAACAGCACCCCGCTCATCACCGCATCCGACACTGCCGCATTCGACACCGCGATTCCGAGCAGCACGGTCGGCCATCTGCAGGACGGCATCCGTGCCCGCCTGCACGAGTTGTACGAACTCCGCGAGCAGGCCCGCGCCGAAGCCACCCCGCCCGGCATGGGCGGTGATGCGGCCGACCGGTCCACCAACGTCGAGGCGGCGATCCTGCTCGAGAGCCTGGAAGCCCGCATCCTGGAGCTGGAACTGCGCCTGCAGGCGCCCACCTCGAGCCGCGCGCGGAAGTCCAAGAAGGCCCGCAACGCCGTGGGCGTCGGCAGCTCGGTCACCATCCGCTTCGAGGACGAGGACGACACCGAGACGCTGCTGGTCAGCCCGCTCGGCCAGGCCGCGACCGGCTCCACGGTCATCACCCCGGGAAGCCCGCTGGGCAAGGCCCTGCTGTGTGCTGAGGCAGGGGTCAAGGTCAGCTACCGCACCGCCCACGGCTCCACCCACTCGGTCGAGGTCGTGTCGGTCGACAACACGGCGCAGTTGAGCCCAGTGGTCTGATCCCAGCTGACCTAAGGCCCGCAGTTTCTCAGGACGACTGGCTTCGCTTGCGTGACAGCGCCTCGGCGCGCTGGGTGTCATCCTCGTCCAGCTTGCGGGTGTCGCGGGGAACCGCGAAGGGCTCGAGTGATTCCGGAACCCCCTGGGCGATGGCCTTCTGCCGGTCCAGCTCGGCGTTGAACTCCGCGCCGAGCAGGACCGCCAGGTTCGTGATCCACAGCCAGACCAGGAACACGATGACGCCCGCGACCGAGCCATAGGTCTTGTTGTACGAGGCGAAGTTCGCCACGTAGACGGCGAACGCGCCGGACGCGACCAGCCAGATGACCACCGCGAGGGCGGCGCCGGGGCTGAGCCAGCGGAAACCGGGCTGCTTCACGTTCGGGCACGCCCAGTACAGGATCGCCAGCGTCAGAGCCACGATGATCAGCAGCACCGGCCACTTCGCGACGTTCCACACGGTGAGGCCGGTGTCGCCGACGCCGAGCACCTTGCCGACCTGGTCGGCGACATTGCCGGAGACCAGCACGATAACGGCGCTGATCAGCAGCATCACCACGACGCTGAGCGTGACGCCCACCCGCACCGGAATCGTCTTCCACACCGGGCGGCCTTCACCGACGCCGTAGATCGCGTTGATGGCACGCATGAACGCGGCGATGTAGCCCGACGCCGACCAGAGCGCGAGCACCAGGCCGATGATCGCCGTGAAGCTGGCCGTCGTGTGCTGGCCCTGCGCGTTCGAGATGATCTGGTTGAAGAAGGTCTTGACCCCGCCCGGAGCGACCTGACCCACGTTCTCCTGGATGGTGGCGATCGCCTTCGGCCCGAGCAGGCCCAGCACCGACACCACGACCAGGATGCCCGGAAACAGCGCCAGCACCCCGTAATAGGTGAGCGCCGCGGCCCAGTCCGTCAGGTTGTCGGTCTTGAACCCCTTCAGCGAGCGGCGCAGGATGGCGAACCAGCCCGGCCCCGACACGTCTGTAGGGCTGTCAGGGTCCGCGTCCCCGCCCGTGCCGCTCAACCGCTTGCCCGCGGCGGTTGCCGACGCTTTCTTGTCGTCCGTCATCGGGCGCCTCCTGCGCGTCGGCCGATCAGCGTGATGACCACGGCGACAGAAACCGCGACCAGTGCCTGCCGCGGGTTGTCCCGAACGCGTTGGACGGCCTGGCTCAGCACCGGAAGCACCGTGTCACTCAGCTTGTCGAGCGCTTGGACCACCGGCTCCGGAGCCCTGTCCTTGGCCTGCTGGAGCCGCTGGACCGCCGTGGCCTTGGTGTCGTCCATTCGCTGCCGGGCCTGCTGCTTGACGTCCAGCTTCACCGCCAGTTGGTTCACCGTGTCAGCCAACTCGGATCGCGCCTGCGCTATCTCGGCACGCAGCACGTCCGGATCGTTAGTCGAGCCACTCATCGTTTCGCGCTTTCTTTGAGGGTGTCGAAGTCGCGTCGCACGCCGGCGACGGCCTCCCGCGGCAATGGCGATCCGACCGCCGACACCTGCCTCTTGCCCATCAGCGCGCCCATCCCGGCGAGCATCAGCAGGATCACGCCGACGATCACGGCGGCCAGCCAGGCCGGCACCGCGTTTGCCAGGCCCAGTACCGCGGCCGCGACCAGGGTCGCGACGCCCAGCCAGCCGAACAGCAGTGCCTGGCCGAAGAAGCCCGCACCTAGGCCGGCCTTCTTGCCCTTGGTGGTGAGTTCTGCCTGGGCGAGCCGTAGCTCGTCGCGGATCAGCGTAGACATCTGCTCGGCCACCCGCGACACCAGTTCACCGGCAGACGGCGCACTGGCCGGGTCCGCCTGCTTGGTGGTGTTGCCAGCCATGCTGTCGGCCATCGAACTACCTCCGCACAAGAGCACGACTTTTTTTCGCGCACCCCGATCACTCGACCGAGGGCTCGCAGGTCGTCCAGATGGCTTTTTTTAGCCGTGCTTAGACGGTACTTCACCCCCTCGGCGATCATCCAACCGCCACGCCACGCCACGCCAAGGCCGCTCGCCCGGCCCGTGGGGCGCTCTATGATGAGGCTGCAGTCCGGCGAGCAGCCGCCGAGTGGAAGTCATACCCGGAAGAGATTGCCCATGGAGCACGGTCAGATCGGCTCATTCACCTTCATCGGCACCGCCACGGCGCTGATCCGGCTCGGGCAGTTCACCGTCCTCACCGATCCGAACTTCCTGCACCGGGGCCAGCACGCCTACCTGGGGTACGGCCTGACCTCGCGCCGGCTGACCGAGCCGTCCATGACGGTGGACGAGTTGCCCGACCTGGACGCGATCGTGCTCTCGCACTTTCACGGCGACCACTGGGACCGGATCGCCACCCGGCAACTGGAGCGCGCCGTTCCGGTGATCACCACGAGGGACGCGGCCAAGCGGCTGCGGCACCGCGGCTTCGCCGCAGCCACCGGGTTGCGTACCTGGCAGACCCATACGCTCGCCCTGGGAGATGAGACCCTGACAATCTTCTCCCTGCCCGGCCGGCACGCGCCCGGGCTGGCACAGAAGCTGCTACCGCCGGTTATGGGCAGCATGCTCGAGTACGCGCTCGACGGCACCGTGCAGTCCAGGCTCTACATCACCGGCGACACCCTGCTGATTCCGGAGCTGGCCGAGATCCCGCAGCGCTTCTCCGAGATCGACTACGCGATGCTGCACCTGGGCGGCACCCGGTTGCCGGGCGGCCTGATGGTCACCATGGATGGCAGGCAGGGCACCGAGCTGGTGAAGCTGCTTCCTGAGAACACCCTGTCCATTCCGGTGCATTACGACGACTACGACGTGTTCAAGTCGCCGCTCAGCGACTTCGTCGCGGCCACCGAGGCGGCAGGCGTCGAGGCTCGGGTCCGGTACGTGGAGCGCGGCCAGACCGTGACGCTCTGACGCGCTCGGCGCCAGCAGCCGGCGCTGGGAGAGCCCGGCATCGTGACGCCAGGTCGCCCGCCGCCCGGCTCAGGCCTGGAGCTCTGACAGCACCAGCGGGATCTCGGCGACGAGTTCCCTGGCGAGAAAGCCGAGAGCACCGATCCGGGCGGCGAGCCGGTCACCTGACGCCGCGTGCAGGTAGGTGCCCCAGCAGGCAGCCTGGGCCAGGTTGCCACCGCGCGCCACCAGCCCGGTGACCGCTCCGGCGAGCACATCGCCGCTTCCCGACGTGCCCAGTCCGGAGTGCCCGGCCGGTACCGTCCAGACGGCTCCACCCGGCGCCCCGATGATGTTGTCGCTGCTCACGACGGCCCCGTAGCGCTCGGCGACCTCACTGACCAGGGCGATGTGCGCCTCCTCGGAACCGTCCTCCGCCGAACCGTCGTCGGAGCCCGATTCGTCGCGATCCAGCAGCAACAGCGCCTCGGCGCGGTTGGGTGTCACCAGCAGCCGCCCCCGCAACGCCCGCAATGTGGTGGCCGGCAGCTGCGGGATCGCGCCGAGTGCGTAGGCGTCCAGTACGAAGTTCAACTCGTCGCCGGCCGCGTCGACCAGGCCGGTGATCAGCCGCACCGTCTCGTCGATGTCGTCCAGGCCGGGACCCACCAGCAGCGCGCTGGCCCGCTCGATCCGGCGCGCGAGCGCCTCGGCGGCCGTCCCGAGCACTGAACCGGCGGCGTTCTGCGGCAGCCACTCCACACCGGCCTCGGGCACCGCCGCGCCTACCGCGGCCGCCACGGATTCCGCGACGCCCAGCGTGAGGACCCCGGCGCCCACCCGCAGCGCAGCGAGGCCGGCCAGCATCGCCGCGCCGGGAGTCGTCGCCGCGCCGCCGACGACCACCACCCGGCCCCTGCTGCCCTTGCCGCCTGACGGTTTGGGCAACGGCCACGCCCGCAGGCTGGCCGGTGAGACCGTGTCAGCGGTGGATGGCATCGACGTCTCCCGGGTGTGCGGTCGGGACCTCTCCCGGGTGCTCGGTCGGCCGGCTGCCGAACCGTTCGAGGTGGCTGTGGTCGTTGTGGACGGTGGTACGCCACGTCCCCTCCGGGCTGTCGCGGACGATGCGGGTCACCGAGGCATTGGTGATCGAGCCCTCGCGCGCCAGGTCGAACAGCTCCTTCTCGTCCAGGCGCTCGCATACGTAGCGGAACAGCAGAATCACCGCGTCGTGGGCCACGATCAGGTGCCGTCCGGAACCCGATCGGGGCGCCGGCTGAGCGTCCAGGTCGGACAGGAACGACCTGATCCGCAGCGCGACATCGGACCAGGACTCTCCGCCCGGCGGGCGGTAGTACAGCTTGCCCAGCCACTGTCTGCGCCACGCCTCCTCGGGGAACCGGGTGCGCACGCCGGTGCTGGTCAGCAGGTCCAGAATGCCGAGCTCACGGTCACGCAGCCGCTCGTCCAGCACCAGCGGGGGCGGGGTGGCCAGGTCGGCCAGCGCACCCTGTGCGGTTCTGCGGGCACGCAGGTATGGCGAGCACCAGGCGTTGTCGGGCCGCTGGGCGGCAGGCAGGGTTGCGAACCACCGTCCCAGCGCCCGCGCCTGCTCCTCGCCGACCGGCGACAGCGGCACGTCGGGATCGCGCATGGACATGGTGATCATCTCGGCGTTCGCGCTTTCAGCCTCTTCACGCGCGACGTTGCCGACACTCTCACCGTGGCGGACCAGAACCAGCTCAACGGCGGACACGCTGTCGAACATACCGCCCATCAGATGATCTTCGTGCCAACCGGCGAGCCTTTGCGTTGTCCTTTTGCTATCCCGGAGCCACGGTTAAGCTCGGGGCCGGGCTCGAAGAGAAGCCCGAGACGGTTTCACAGCATCGACTCGGAGACGGCGGTGTCTTGCATCTCGCGTTCGCTACGCCCCGCCGCTCAGCCGGTGGCCGGGTACAACAGCGCTGCCATCTCCGGCAGGTCGAAGAACGCGGCGATCTCCAGCGCGGAAGGCGCGCCTTGAGCGGGCTCCGCACCATGGCGCAGCAGGTCGGTGACGATGTCGCCCGACTGCCGGAACACGGCCGCGCCGAGGGCGGTCTGGCCCCGGTCGTTCACCCGCCCCGTGTCCGCGCCGCGGTCCAGCAGCAGCCGCACCACGTCGGCCTGCCGGTGATAGGCCGCCAGGATGAGCAGCGAGTCACCGGTACCGCTGGTGAGGTTGACCGGGACGCCGAGGTCCAGCGCGGCCGTGAGCCGATCGGCGGCTCCGTACCGCGCGAAGTCCAGGACGTCTTGCAGAAATTTCAGCTCTTGCTCGGTGAGCTCCTCGGGCATGGTCGCAGTCTAGGACGGCCACACCGGCGAGCCGCCGGGAGCGGTGGGTACGAGCTGATCGAAGCGCACTGATTTAATCCAGAATGTTCCGCTGAATCAAGATACGTGATCCACCGAATAAATAGGAGAGATGATGACCGACGTTGCGTCGCAACCGTCCGCGCCAGCCGACGACCGCCAGGTGCTCACCAACCGTCAAGGGCACCCCGTGTTCGACAACCAGAATCAGCGCACGGTCGGTGCCCGCGGGCCCGCCACGCTGGAGAACTACCAGTTCCTCGAGAAGATCAGCCACTTCGACCGCGAGCGCATTCCGGAGCGAGTCGTGCATGCCCGAGGAGCCACGGCGTTCGGGTACTTCGAGGCCTACGGCAGCTGGGGCGACGAGCCCATCGCCGAGTACACCCGGGCGAAGCTGTTCCAGGAGCAGGGCAAGCAGACCGAGCTGGCAATCCGGTTCTCGACCGTCGCAGGCGGCCGGGACTCCTCCGAGCTGGCTCGCGACCCCCGCGGCTTCGCGGTGAAGATGTACACCGAGGACGGCAACTGGGACCTGGTCGGCAACAACATGGCGGTGTTCTTCATCCGCGACGCCGTCAAGTTCCCCGACTTCATCCACTCCCAGAAGCCGGACCCGGTGAACTTCGATCGCCAGGTCGCCAACCGGGTGTTCGACTTCATCAGCCAGACGCCCGAGGCGCTGCACATGGTGACCATGGTCTTCGGCCCGCGTGGGCTGCCGGCCTCGTACCGCACGATGCAGGGCTTCGGCGTCAACACCTACAAGTGGGTCAACGCGGCCGGCGACACCAAGCTGGTCAAGTACCACTGGATTCCCAAGCAGGGCGTCAAGTCGCTGACCGCCGAGAAGGCCGCGGAACTGCAGGGCCAGGATCTGGGATACCACACCAAGGACCTGTACGAGGCCATCGAGCGCGGCGAGTACCCGGAGTGGGAACTCCAGGTACAGCTGATGGACGATCACGACCACCCCGAGCTGGACTGGGACCCGCTGGATGACACCAAGGTGTGGCCGGAGAACGACTTCCCGCTCAAGCCGGTCGGCCGGATGGTGCTGAACCGAATTCCGGAGAACTTCTTCGCCGAGAGCGAGCAGATCGCCTTCGGTACCGGCGTCCTCGTCGACGGCCTGGATTTCAGCGACGACAAGATGCTCGTCGGCCGGACGTTCAGCTACAGCGACACCCAGCGCTACCGGGTCGGCCCGAACTACCTACAGCTGCCGGTCAACTCGGCTAAGCACGCCAAGGTCGCCACCAACCAGCGGGACGGCCAGATGACCTATGTCGTCGACACCGGCGGTGAGAACCCGCATGTCAACTACGAACCGTCCATCACCGGCGGCCTTCGCGAGGCGACGTACCCGACGCACGACGATCAGGGACCCGAGATCACCGGGCGCCTCACCCGCAAGCGCATCCCCCGCACGGATGACTACCGCCAGGCCGGCGAGCGGTTCCTGCTGTCCGAGCAGTGGGAACAGGACGACCTGGTGCTCAACCTGGTCGGTGCGCTCAGCCAGTGCGACCGTCCCATCCAGGAGCGGATGGTCTGGCACTTCTTTCTGTGCGAGGACACCCTCGGTCGGCGCATCGGCGAGGGCCTGGGCATCTCGGCCGACGACGTCCGGCACCTGCCGCCGCTGGCGAGCCAGACGCTCACCGAGCAGGAACAGGACCGGCTGGCGAACCTGGGCAAGAACGGGCCGCGCGACGTCACCGGCCTGAAGATGACGCACTGCGTTCCGAACGAGCAGGTCAGCTAGGTTCTTCGGCTTGCGGCGATCGTGCGGGCTTCCGGACGGAGGCCCGCACGATCGAGACTTAGGTAGGAGCGTCGGTCAGCGGGGCCAGCCGGGCTCGCGCCGGGAGTTGATGACCAGGTTCTGGACGAAGGTATCCGGCGGCAGCGTAAGCATGAACTCCACCGAGCTGGCCACCGTGTCCGGATCCATCATGACCTCGTCGGAGAGATTCCACTGCTCCATCATCGGCGTGTTCATGGCGCTGGGCATCAGGCCGTGGATGCGCACCGGCCACCGGTACTCGTGCGCCTCACGCTGCATCACCTTGGTAAGCATGGCCAAAGCTGCCTTGGACGAGTTGTACGCCGCCGCGTCCGCGCCCACCGTGATCGCCGAGATCGAGATCACGTTCACCACGTCGGCGGGGTACTCGCGGTCCTCGGTGCCGATCACCCTGAGAAATTCTCGAGTGGTGTAGAGCGGACCGGACTGGTTGACGCTGAGCACCTGCAGCCACTGCTCGTCGGAGATGTCACGCACCCCGGCCCCGCGGTCCGTCCCGGCGTTGTTGACCAGGCCGTCGAACTTCTCGCCGAAACGTTCCGCGGCCGAGGCGATGACGTCCGCCACGTTGGCGGGGTCCGTCACGTCCAGGGCCATCGCCGTTGCCGATCCGCCCGCGTCGGACACCAGCTTCACGGTCGCCTCGGCACCGTTGCTGTCGCGGTCCCCCACGATCGGGTGCGCTCCGCCGGCCGCCAGCCGCAGGGCGATGGCGCGGCCCAGTCCGCTGCCGCCACCGGTCACTAGCACCGCGCGGTCGTGTAGTTGTCTCATCTGGATTCCCTGCCTCTTCCTGATATCGCCTCTTCGGGCGTCGCTGTGCTGGCCGACAGCGAATCCACCGCCCGTACAACCTCGTCGACGCCGATCGCCAGCAGCGCCGGGTCCGGGTCGGTGCCGTGCGGATCGCCGGTGCCGTCGCCGTGCCACAGCACCAGGTGCGGTCCGTCGGTCGGTGGTCCCCAGCTCGCCGGCGACACCGGGCCGAACAGCAGCACGGACGGCGTCCGGTAGTTCGACGCGATGTGCGCGACACCGGTGTCACCGCACACCACCAGCCGCGCCCGCGCGATGAGAACCAGCAGTTCCAGCAAGCCCAAACCGAGCAGCGACGGCACGCCCGCGCGGACTGCGACGGCGGTCGCCAGCTCACGTTCGGACTGGCCGCCGGTGATCACCACCCGGTGTCCCGCGCGATCCAGCGCGGCGGCCACCTCCGCGAACCGCTCGGCGAGCCAGCGCCGCGATCCGGCCGCGGCGCCGGGGTGCACCACGGTGAGCCCCCGCGGCACGCTGACCGGCACCGTGCTCGCCGGCACCGCCAGGCACCCGGCCACACCCGGCCCGGTATCGGCAATGCCCAGTGATTCGCTGACCAAACGGCGCCAGCGCGGCACCTCGTGTTCCTCCTGCAACCAGATGGGCCCGGGCAGCCCGGCGGCCGGGTCCGCGAAGCCGTACAGGGCCGCCGGGTTCAGCGCGGCGAGCAGCCGGCGGCTTTCCGGTCCCTTGCCGTGCAGGTCGACCGCCACCGACACCGGACCGTCCAGGCCGGTGACGGGCGCCAACTCGGCCGTCGGGAGCAGCGCGTCGACCGCGGGCGTCAGTGCGATCAGCGGCCGGAACACCGCTGGGGCGGCCAGCACCACGCGGTGGTCGGGCAACGCCTGCTTGAGCAGTGCCAGCGCCGGCAGCCCGGTGAGAAAATCACCGAGCCCGAGCGCGCGCAGTGCCAGCGCGACGGGCCGGCTCACTGCCGCGCGGCCGGCCGCGAAGCCAGCTCGACCAAGGCGGTGGTGGAACGTCCGCGCAGGTAGGGAACCGTGACGGCCTCGCCGCCCCACTCGGCAAGGACGCTCGCCTCGGGCAACTCGACGCCCGAGTAGTCACCGCCCTTGGCCCAGATGTCGGGCCGGATGCGCCGCAGCACCTCGGCCGGCAGATCTTCCTCGAACACCACCACGGCGTCGACGCATTCGAGCGCGGCGAGCACCTGCGCGCGGTCCACGGCCGGTTGCAGCGGCCGGGACGGGCCCTTGAGCCGGCGGACGGAGTCATCGGAGTTCAGGCACACAACCAGGCAGTCCCCCAGCGCGCGCGCGGCCTGCAGGGCGGCGACATGGCCGGCATGCACCAGGTCGAAGCACCCGCCGGTGGCGACCACCGTGCCGCCGCGGCGGCGCACCGCCGCCAGCAACTCGTGCACGTCGGCGTGCGTCTGCACCACCGCGCCGTCGACTGCGCCGGCCGGTACTTCGGTTCCGGCGCCCAGCCGCACCCCCGCCGCGCCACCGGCCGCGACGAACGCGGCCGCCGCGGCGACGGCTGCCGCGACCGCCTCACTCGGGAGAGCGCCGTTCGCCAGCGCCGCCGTGGCAGCGGCCGCGAAGCAGTCCCCGGCCCCACAGGTGTCCTCGGCGGCGACGGTCTCGGGCACCACCATGAACGGTGAGTTGTCGCCGAGGCACAGCATGGCGCCGCGGGCGCCGAGCGTCACGCACACCGCCTGGACGCCCCAGTTTCCGGCCAGCGACTGGGCACCGCTGCGCAGACTCCCGAGCGAGCCGCCGGTGCCTGCCGGCGCGAAGAGCCGCAACTCCGACTCGTTGGGCGTGACCAGCATGGTTCCCTCGACCGGAGCGGCGCCATGTGGATGCGGGTCCCAGACCACCGGAACGCGGTGGGCGGCGGTCGCCAGCGCGGCGCGGATCTCCGGCGCCGCGGTGGCGCCCCGCCCGTAGTCCGATACCAGCACCGCCCTGGCGGCGGCGAGCGCGGCAGTGGCCTCGGCGGGCAGCGCGCCGACCTCCCCCGGTGCGTCACCGCTGTCCAGTCGCGCCACCGGATGGTTCCCTGCGCGGATCCGGGTCTTCACCGGAGTGCTGCCGGTCCACGGCAGTCCGATGAGCCGGACGCGGCCCGCCAGCAGTTGCCGCACCTGCTCGGCGGCGGCGTCGTCCGCCAGCGGGGCGATCAGCACCACCGGCTCCTCGGCGTGCTCGGCGAGGAGTAGGGCGGCCAGCGCGGCACCACCCGGGCGCCGCCGCTTCTCGAGGTCGTGCAGCACGGGTACCGGCGCCTCCGGCGAGAGCCGCTCCGCCAGCCCGACGACGTCGACGTCGAGCATCAGGTCACCGAGCACCACCACCGGTGAGCCCATCACAGGCCGCTGCCGGACCAGCGCGGCTGCGGCGGCACTCGTGTCAGCTCGTCATCCATCGCCTCGCACATGATGTGCAGCGCGGCCAGGTGTAACTCCTGCACCGACGCCGATACCGGGCACCGCACCGTCACCGCCTCGTCGGCGGCGTCGGCGAGCGGGTTCGGACCCGGTCCGGTCAGCGCCCAGGTCCGCAGCCCGCGGGTCCGGGCCCGGCGGGCGGCTGCCACCATGTTCGGGCTCCGTCCGGACGTCGACATCAGGACGCACACGTCACCCGGACGGCCATGCGCCTCGACCTGGCGGGCGAACATCTCTTCGATGCCGAAGTCGTTCACGATCGCGGTCAGCGCCGAGGGCTCTGTGTGCAGCGCCACCGCGGAGAAGGCCTGCCGGTCGCGCTGGTAGCGGCCGACGATCTCGGCGGTCAGGTGCTGGGCCTGAGCAGCGCTGCCGCCGTTGCCGACGGCCAGCAGCCGGGCGCCCGAGGTCAGTGCCGTGGCGAGGGCGACGCCCCACCTGGCGGCCGTCTCGGCAGCCGGGCCGAAGTCGCGCAATGCCTCGCTGAGGACGTCCAGGTGCTCCTGCGCGATGGACGTTCCCACCGTCGCGGCGGTGTTCGGTGCGCTCATCGCAGCGACCCCGCCGAGCTCGCGCTGCCGTTGCTTTCGGCGAGTCGCTCCCGTTCCGAGAGCACCGTCCGGTAGGACCGCTCGGTCCGTGCCGCGATCGAGTTCCACCCGTAATTAGAACGCACTCGCTCACTTCCGGCGTTACCCATGTCGATCCGCTTCCTGTCGTCGGCCAGCAGCGCCCGTACAGCCGCGGCCAGTTCCTGCGGACGCCCCGGCGGCACCAGGCTGCCGGTCACGCCCTCGATCACGGTGTCCTTCATTCCGCCGACCGCCGTCGCGACGACCGGCACGCCGCAGGCCATCGCCTCGAGCGGCACGATGCCGAACGGCTCGTACCAGGGTGCGGCCAGCACCACGTCGCAGGAGCGGATGAGCTCCGGCAGCTCGCTGTGCGGCACCCGGCCGAGCAGGAGCGTCCGGTCCGACACCCCGTTCTCGGCAGCCACCTGCCGCAGCCGGGACGCCGCCGCGTCGGTTGCCAGATCTGCCGGGTCCGGACCGCCCACCACGACCAGCTCGGCGTCCGGAATCGCGGCCAGCGCGGCGAGAACGTCCTCGACGCCCTTGCGCGGCACCAGCCTGCCGAGTGCCAGCAGCCGACGCCGGTTGCCGTTGCGCACCGGCGCGTCCGGCCTGCCCGGCGTGAACAGGTCGAGGTCCACGCCGCAGGGCACCACGTCGATCGATGCGGGTGAGACGCCCATGGCGCTCAGCTCCACGACCTCGTCGGTGCAGGTGGCGATGATCCGGTCGACGGTACGGGCGACCCGTCGCTCGACGCCGATCCGCTCGGCCGGGCTGGTGTCCGCCGCGCCCTGCCACCGCCGCTTGACGGTGCCCAGGGCGTGGAAGGTCTGCACCACCGGTATGCCGCAGACACCCGCGGCCGTGGTCGCCGCCAGCCCGCTCATCCAGAAGTGCGCATGCACCAGGTCGGGCGGCGCGGAACGCCAGCGGCGCGCGAGTTGCACGGCAAAGGCGTCCATGTGGGGCAGCAGCTCGTCCTTGGGGAGGTCCGCGGCGGGACCAGCGGTCACCTGCTCGACCAGGACGTTGGGTGCCAGCACCACCCGTTTGGGCATGGTCGGGTCGGTTCTGCGCGTGTAGACGACGACCTGGTGTCCCAACCGGGCAAGGGCGACGGACAGGGCGGCGACATGCACGTTCTGGCCACCGGCGTCCGCACCGCCCAGGCATGCGAGCGGACTCGCGTGCTCGGACACCATCGCGATGTTCAAGCCGTCCCCGACCTTGCTGATCTGACCACTGCTCGTCCGATCACTGCTCATCCGATCACTCCGTTCAACACCTTGTCCCAGTCGGACAAGAACCGGGGCAGCCCGTATCGCTCCAGCGCCGCGGCTCGCGCCACCGCACCGGCCGCACGTGCCGCATCGGGGTCGTTGAGAAACAACTGGAATCCGGCGATCAGCCGGTCCAGGTCGGTGGTGAGAATCCCCACTCCGGCCGGTACGGCCTCGACCGCCTCGGTCGAGGCGACAGCCACCACCGGCATCGCCAGCTGCATCGCCTCGATCAGGCTCAAGCCCAGGGACGTCCACCGCATCGGATGCAGGTAGACCCGCCGCCTGGCCAGCTCCGTGTGCATCTGGTCCTGGGTTGTCAGATCCTCATACCCGACCAGGGAATCCGCCGTCAGGGCATGCGCTCGCCCGACGCCCCGTCCGGCCTGCTCTTCGACAAAGGCCTTGGCCCTCATGCCGAACACGTCGACCGGACCGGCCGCGGCGAATCGCGGCACCAGGTCCGCGCCGACGATCCGGCCGCGGCGCCCCGCCTCGTTCACGACGACGGCACCGCGGGCCAGCTCGCCGGTGTAGCGGTTGCCGGGATCGACGACTCCGTGCTCGATGACGTGGGTGGGCGCGATCCCGTTGTCCCAGAACAGCTCGTTGAAATGCGTGACGTGCACGAGCGGAACATCGCGGCGGTCAGCCAGCAGGTGGCGCTGGGTGCAGGGCCTCTCGTCCGGAGCGTTGTGTTCCAGATACACCGCGGGAAGATCGCGCCCCGGGGTCCGCCGCAACCAGCGTTCCACCAGCTGAAGCTCGTGCGGGCGCTGCAGCACCACCACGTCGAAGTCCTGGTCAGCGAGCTGCTCGGGCGGCAGCTCGGTGACCGATCCCGGCCACGTCCAGGTCCGGGCCCGGCCGACACCGTCCGGACCGCGATCGGGCAGCACCGGCACCACGTACTCGTGGGACCCCTGGACGAACGCAGTCATCCAGCTGCCGTGCACATGCCACAGCAGGATCCTCATGCGCTCATCTCCTCAGCAGGTAGCGGACTGCCGGCAAGTGCCTGCACCGTACGGACGATCTCCTGCGACGACACGGAATTCAGGCACGAATGACCGGCTACCGGGCACACGACGCTGCGGGTCTCCCGGCAGGCTGCCTGCTGATCGCCCAGCACGGACACCGCGACGCCGTACGGTGCCCACCTGGACGCCGGCACCACGGGCGAGAACAACGAGACCACCGGCGTGCCCACTGCCGCGGCCAGGTGGGCGGGACCGGTGTTGGCGACGACCACGGCGGCGGCGCAGCGCAGCACTGCGGCCAGCGCGGGCAGGTCCAGCGCTCCGGCGAGGTCCAGCGCGGTCGCACCGGAGGCAGCCGCCGCCAGCCGCGCGGTGAGTTCCCGCTCGGACGTGCTTCCGGTGATCGCGACAGGCCATCCGGCGCGGGTCAGCGCCGTCACGGTCTCGGCCCAGCGCTCGTCGGGATAGGCCCTGGCGGGCGCGGTGACCCCGGGATGCACCACGAGGAAGCGTGCGGGCAGGCCCAGCTCGACGGTCGGCAGCGGACCGGCGACCGCGAGCCTGCCGTCGTCGAAGGGCGCGAGCTCGAAGCCGGCCGCGCGGGCGATTTCGAGCATCCGTACCGGTTCCGGGCCGTCACCCGGATCGGGAATCCGCTGGTCCAGCAGTGAACCGGGATAGTCCGAACTGCAGGCGAAGATGGCCGGCACGCCGGCGAGACGCAGCAGCAACGCGGTCGGCAGCGCGGACTGGTGGAACGACGTGAGGATCAGCGCCCGATCGAGGCCCAGGCCCGCGATCAGGGCGGTCAACCCGGCAATGTCGGCGGGCGTCACGGGCGGGGCCGGATTGAGAATCCAGGGGCACGCCCATACCAGCACCTCGTCGACGCCGGGCAGCAACCGGGCGGCCGCCGCGCCGAGCGGGCCGGTCAGCAGCGTGACCCGGCTCGAGCCTGCCGCGACGGCCCGCACCGCCGGGCCGGAGATCAGCACATCGCCCATGCTGTCCAGGCGCACCACCAGTGTGTGACCCGTCATGTTCGGGTCACCGCGAGCAGCAGGTCGACCGCCTCGTTCAACGTGCCCGCGTACACCGTCGCGGCAGCGACCTCAGCCGGCACCGTCGCGGCAGCGACCTCAGCCGGCAAAGTCGTCGCGGTGGGAACCAGGATTCCGCGGGCGCCCGCCGCGGCGGCAGCGCCGGTATCCGAGCCGATGTCGCCGATGACGACGCAGTTCCGAACGTCCACGCCGAGCCGCGCGGCGGCCTGGTTCACCAGCCCCGGAGCCGGCTTGCGGCACCAGCAGCCGGCGTCCTTGCTGTGCGGGCACACGAACCAACCGTCGAATGGCCCGAGGAGTTCCTCGATGCGGGCGTTCACCGCGTCGACCTGCTCGGCGGTGATGAGCCCGCGAGCGATCCCCGACTGGTTGCTGACGACGGCGATCGGAATCCCCGCATTGCGCAGCCGGTCCAGCGCCAGTCGAGCGCCCGGCATCGGCGATACCCTTTCCGGGTCGCCGTTGTACGGCACGTCGATAACGATTGTCCCGTCCCGGTCGAGCAACACCGCGGCCGGCCGGCGTGGGCCGCGGCGGACGCGGCGGTGCCGATGGATGCCGGCGACCCAGTGCGAGGACGCCAGGGGTGGAATCACCAGGCTGGTGCTGGCCATTCTCGCTACCTCGGCCAGGTCACGCGGACCGGGCTTGATGCGCAGCCAGGCGAACTCCGCGCTGCTGGCGGCCCAGGCGACGCCGGTAATTGCCGCCAGCCTGCGACGGCGCTCGAGCGAGGCGAGCACCGTGACGAGCAGTGCCGAGGTCGCGAACAGGTGCTGTGGGCGCCGGCCCAGCGACGCGTCGGCCCGACGGCGCCAGCCCCGGCCGTGCAGCCGCCGCATCAACACGTCGTCGGCGTTGCCGCGCTGCTGCGCCGCGCTGGCCCACCAGCCGGCCGGCCGCACCGGATGGGTGGTGCGGCGCTCTCCCTGGCTGAGCAGGTAACCGAGGTCCAGCACCCGCAGGGCAAGGTCGGCGTCCTCGCGGAAGGCGCGGGGAAACTGCTCGTCGAAGCCGCCGAGCCGGCGCAGCACCGAAAGCCGGTACGCCATGTCGGCGGTGATCCAGCGCGCGGACGACAAACCCGCGGTGCCACGCTCCCAGTCGTTGGGACGCCGATCCGCCGGCAGCGGCACGTCGATCCGTCCCTGCACACCGCCCATCACGTCCGGCGCGTCGGACAGGTCATCAGCCACGTCAGACATCCAGGTGCGGCTGACGACCACGTCGTCGTCGAGGAACACCACCCACTCGGTGTCACACTCGCGCCAGCCGGCGTTGCGAGCCGCGGCCGGCCCACGACCTCCGGTGCGGAGCAGCTTCACCGGCACGTCGGCGATGTCGGCGAGGTTCAGACCAGCGGCGGCGTCCCGGCGGTCATCCACGAGATAGATCGTGGGCAGCTCGACCGATGCGGTTTGTGCTGATTCCACAAGGCTGTTGAGCAACACGGCCAGGGACGGGCGACCGACAGTGGGAACGACGATGCTGTAGCGAGCCCCCGGGCTCATCGACCACTGCCGAGAGCGGGCCTGCGCACCGCGAACGGCCCGATGGCCAGCAGATCGACGGGGGTCGACCCGAAGCACTCCAGAGCGTCCATCGGTGAGTCCACCATCGGCCGTCCCGCCGTGTTCAGGCTGGTGTTGACGACCACCGGCAGGCCGGTCTGCTGCTCGAAGGACTGCAGCATCCGGGCCACCAGCGGCTCGTCGGCCGGGTCGACGGTCTGGATTCGGGCGGTGCCGTCGACGTGCACCACGGCCGGAATCCGCTGCTGCCACTCAGGTGCGACGTCGTGCACGAACAGCATGTACGGCGAGGGCATCGGTCCGCCGGAGAACAGCTCGGACGCCCGCGAGGCCAGCACCATCGGCGCCACCGGGCGGAACTGCTCCCGACCCTTGACGTCGTTGAGCCGCTGCAGGTTCGCCTCTCGGCCAGGGTGGGCCATCAGGGAGCGGTGGCCGAGTGCGCGCGGGCCGTACTCGCTGCGGCCCTGGACCCAGGCGACGATGCTGTCGTCGGCAAGCGCCGTGGCAACGTCCTGAGCGATGTCGGCGGGCCGGTCAAACGGCAGCCTGGCGGTGCGCAGCACCTGCTCGATCTCGTCGTCGGACCAGCCCCGTCCGAGGTCCGCGCCGGTGAACGGGGCCATCGGGTCACCGAGGTCCTGCGCCGCGCTCAGGGCGCCGCCCAGCGCGGTCCCGGCGTCACCGGCGGCCGGCTGCACCCACACCTGCTCGAACGGGCTGTCCCGCCAGAGCTTGGTGTTCGCGACGCAATTCAGCGCGACGCCGCCGGCGAGCGCGAGGTTGCGGCTGCCGGACTGCTCGTACAGCCAGGTGGCGAGGTCGTGCAGCACCTCTTCGAGCACCGCCTGCAGGCTCGCGGCGAGGTCGGCGTGCTCGGGCCCCCAGGGCTGGGCGGGCTCGCGCTTCTTGGTGAGCACGTCCCATTCGACACCCACGGTACGAAAACCCCCGTCACCGGTGGCGTGCACATGCTGACGCAGGTAGTCCAGGTGTCGCGGTTTGCCATACGAGGCAAGGGCCATCACCTTGTACTCGTCCGAGCTGCGCAGAAAGCCCAGGTGCTGCGTGCCGTCCTCGTAGAGCAATCCGAGGGAGTGCGGCAGTTGCTGGCTGTACAGGGTCTGCAGGTTGCCGCCCGAGTACACCCCGGCCAGGTGGCTGTGCTGCTCGCCGCGGCCGTCGAGCACCAGCACCGCGCAGTCGCCGCCGAAGGGAGCGGCCAACCCGGCGGATGCGGCGTGTGCAACGTGATGCGGCACGAACCGGACCTTCGACGGGTCGAGCCCGGGCAGCGCCGTCGCGAGGAAGTCCGGCGCGGTGACCGCGTACCGGTGCCGCAGCTCGTCCCACGGGTCGAACACACCGAGCTCGGCCGGCGCCAGGTGCAGGCTGGGATCGAAGGAGTACGTGATCGCGTCGAGGTCTTCGGGCCGCAACCCGGCACTGTCGAGGCACCAGGCCGCCGCCAGCTCAGGAAGTTCCCAGGCCGCGAACGGAACCGGCCTTTTCCCGTGCTTGCGCCTGCTGAAACGCTCTTCTTCCGCGGCGGCCGAGATCCGGCCGTCGACCAGGAGGGCGGCGGCCGGGTCATGGTAAAGAGCGTTGATGCCGAGGATGCGCATGCTGGTCGCCATAACTTCCGATGTCCATTACGGCAGCGGCAGACGGCGATGACCCGGCGGGACTGCACACCCGCGAAGGCCGATCGGTCGCTGCCTGTCGGTCGACGCGACCGAGTAATACTGCCGTAGCTGCCTGTCCAGCTTCGAAGCGACTCTATGCGGAGAAGTGCTTTTACGCCAGCATCCGAAGAGAAGCGCTTCTCACACCGACCTTGCGGCCGCGAGTGCTTCTATGGTGCGGTTTAACCCGTCTTGCCAGGTCACCAGCGGGCGCCAGCCGAGTTCACGCTCGATCAGGGCAGTGTCCGGACGACGCACCATCGGATCGTCGACAGGCCGTGGAACGAAGTCGATTCGCGATCCGGAACCGGTTGCCGCGACCACATGCTGAGCCAGTTCCAGCACCGTCATCTCGTCCGGGCTGCCCACGTTGACCGGTCCCGGTAGTTGGCTGGCGGCGACCGCGATAATGCCGCGCACGGTGTCGTCGACGAAGCATACCGAGCGGGTCTGGCTGCCGTCCCCGGCGACCGTGACCGGCGCCCCGTCCAGCGCCTGCTGCACGAACGTCGGTATGGCACGGCCGTCGTCCAGGCGCATTCGCGGACCGTAGGTGTTGAAGATGCGTACGATCGCGGTGTCGACCTCATGGGTCGTGCGGTAGGCCATGGTGAGTGCCTCGGCGAACCGTTTCGCCTCGTCATAGACACCGCGCGGTCCGACCGGGTTCACGTGACCCCAGTAGGTTTCCGGCTGCGGGTGCACCTGCGGGTCGCCATAGGTTTCAGAGGTGGATGCCAGCAGAAAACGAGCACCCTTCTCTTTCGCCAGGCCCAGCGCGTGCAGCGTGCCGATGCTGCCGACCTTCATCGTTTCGATCGGCAGCCGCAGGTAGTCAGCGGGTGACGCGGGAGAGGCGAAGTGCAGTACGAGGTCGACCGGGCCGGGGACGTGCACGTAATCGGTGACATCGCACTTGATCAGGCGAAAGCCCGGCCGGGACCGCAGGTGGGCCACATTGTCCGGCGAGCTGGTCAAGAAGTTGTCCAGGCACGTCACGTCGGTGCCGGCCGCGAGCAGTTCGTCACACAGGTGGGAACCGAGAAAGCCCGCGCCCCCGGTCACCACGGCGTGGTGGAAGACCGGTGATCCGGAACGAACGGAATTCTCGCGCATGGCCTGCCTATCGCTGAGAACGCTGGGGTTCAGCGGACTCAGCAGACACGATGACCTCGCACCGTGTCAACCGACGGTGATTTCGACTGCGAGGCAAGCCGGGCGGGCGGGTAGATTCGCCCGTGGGCGCGCCATGCCACGCCTGAGCCGTCTGAACAATCAGCGGTTGTCCTGAAGGCAGGTTCTCGATGACGTCACCCGATCCCGATCCGGCCGACACCCCCGGCCTCGAACCCGGTGGCGGCGTTCCGCCCGGGGAGACCCCGCCCGGAGAGTCAGCCATCTCAGGGCTGTCCCACCAGGAGGCTCCGCCCGGACGCGTGATCACGCCTGTTGCCCTTGCGATCATTGGGACAATCGTGCTGCTGGTTGTCCTCTACGTGCTGGCGCGCGCGATCTCGCTCTTCTAGAAGCGTTCTCTTCCGGCCGGCTCTGTTCCAGCCAGCTCTGTTCCAGCCAGCTCTGTTCCGGACGCCGCTAGCGCCGGGTGGCATCGACCTCGGCGGTGTCGGGCACAGCCGGCACGGCGGGCATCGCCGTCGAGCGGTCCGGCCCGTAGATCCGGCTCAGCGCCGTCCGCGTCAGGTAACGCCGGGCGCCACCGAGCGCTCCGGCGCGGGCCAGCGCGGCGTGCGCGGCATTGGACCCGGGAGCGCCGTGCACGCCACCACCCGGGTGAGCCGACGATCCGGCCAGGAACAGCCTGTCGATCGGCGTGGACGCCCCCCCCAGCCCGGGCACCGGACGGAAGATGAGCTGCTGGTGCAGTTGCGCCGTGCCGCCGTTGACGGTGCCGCCCACCAGTGACGGGTCCTCTTCCTCGATCTTTCCCGGTGACTGGACGTACCGGCCGACCACCCGATCTCCGAACCCCGGGGCGTGCCGCTCCAGCGTCCGCTCCACCAGGGCGACATGGTCGGCGACCATCTCGTCGGTGTGCTCGACGCCGGGCGGCAGGTGGGTGTAGGCCCACGCCGACTCGGTGCCCTCGGGGGAACGGCTCGGGTCCGACGTCGTCATCTGGCCGAAAAGCAGGAAGGGCCGGTCCGGAACCCGCCGGGTCGCCAGGTCCGCGGCGTAGTCGGTCAGGCCGTCCAGGTCGACGCCCAGGTGCACGGTGCCGGCGCCGGCCGCCTCGGCGGCGGTCCACGGAACGGGTGTGCGCAGCGCCCAGTCGATTTTCAGGGTGGGCAGGTCCCACTGGAAATTGCGCAGATCGGCGACGAACCGCGCCGGCAACCGGGACTCCCCCACCAGCTCGCGGAACAGGATCGGTGCCGTCACATCGGCGAGCACCGCCTGCCGCGCCCGGATCACCTCACCGCCCCGGAGCCGGACACCGGACGCGCGGCCACCCTCGATCAGGATCGATTCCACCGGGCTCTCGAAGCGGACCGAGCCGCCGATGCTGCGCAGCCGATTGCCGAGGGACTCGGTCAGCCTGCCAGCACCGCCCACCGGCACCGGAAAGCCGTAGCTCTGCCCCAGCATGGCGAGCAGCCAGCCGTACACCGCACTGCCGGCACCGTCCGGTGGCAGGTCCGCGTGCAGGGCGTTGCCGGCCAGCAGCATCGGGCCACCCACCCCGTTGAAGCGCTCCTCACCGAACCGGCGCACCGGCAGGGCCGCCAGCCGCGCCATCCGCAGGGCCCCCGCCACGCCGAGCGTCCGGGCGAGACGCTGGACGGGCATCAGAGCGGGCAGCGGATGCAGCAGGGCATCCAGCACGGGCTGCCGGATCTGCTCCCACTCCTCGTGCATCCGGATCCAGGCGTCGCCGTCGCCGGCCGCGAACTTGTCCACCGACGCCGCCGTCGCCTGGACATCGCGGGACAGCCGGGCCGAGGAGTCGTCCGGGAACACATGGGTGACCACGGCCGGGGCGTGCGTCCAGCTCAGCCCGTGCTTGTCCAGGTCCAGGGCATTGATGACCGGGGACGCCGCGGCCAGCGGGTAGAACGCGCTGAACAGGTCCGACAGGTAGCCCGGCGTGGTGACCTCCGCCGAGCGCACGGCACCGCCCAGGTGCGGCGTCGCCTCGCAGACGACGACATCCCAGCCGGCGTCGGCAAGCAGGTTGGCGGCCACCAGGCCGTTGTGGCCGGCGCCGATGACGACAGCGTCCGGTACATCGTCTCCGCGGGTCGGCGTGCCGGCGCGGTTGGGTCCAGTCTTCATCGCTCGACCGTACCGCCGCTCATGCTTTACTGGGCGAGCGTCCGGCTGAGCGACAGTGAGTGACGCGAGATCTCGTTCCGCCCGCAGCGGCGTGACGTTCCGCCATCGGCCGGCTGTGGCGGGCCGATGGATCGCCACTGGAGGGCACCCAATGAAAGCACTGACCTGGCAGGGAAACCAGAACGTCAGCGTCGAGGACGTTGCCGACCCGGTGATCCAGCAGCCGACGGACGCGATCATCCGGGTGACGTCGACCGCGATCTGCGGCTCCGACCTGCACCTGTACGGCGTGCTCGGCCCGTACCTCAAGCCCGGTGACGTCCTCGGTCACGAGGCGATGGGCATCGTCGAAGAGGTCGGGCCGGAGGTGTCGCACATAGCGGCCGGTGACCGGGTGGTCATTCCCTTCAACATCTCGTGCGGGCACTGCTGGATGTGCGAGCGCGGCCTGTTCGCCCAGTGCGAGACGACGCAGATGCGCTCGCAGGGCAAGGGCGCGCAGCTGTTCGGCTACACGTCGCTGTACGGCTCGGTTCCCGGCGGCCAGGCCGAGTACCTGCGCGTGCCGCAGGCCCAGTTCGGCCCCATCAAGGTGCCGGTCGGCCCGCCGGACGAGCAGTTCCTGTACCTGTCCGACATCCTGCCCACCGCGTGGCAGGCGGTCGCCTATGCCGACGTGCCGAAGGGCGGCACCCTTGCCGTGCTCGGGCTGGGTCCGGTGGGGCAGTTCTGCGTCCGGGTGGCCAGACACCTCGGCGTTGAAAGGGTGATCGGCATCGACCGGGTGCCCGGCCGGATGGCCCTGGCCCGGGAGTTCGGCGCGGAGACGATCGATCTGGACAGTGTCGACGACCTGGCCACCGAGTTGATCGACCGGGTGAACGGCCGCGGGCCGGACTCGGTCATCGATGCGGTAGGCATGGAGGCGCACGGCAACGCGGGCGTCGGCCTCGCACAGAAGATGACCGGGCTACTGCCCGACGCGATCGCGCAGAAGGTCACTGACCGGGCCGCGCTGGACCGGCTCGACGCGCTGCACGCCGCCCTCAAGGCGGTCCGCCGGGGCGGCACGGTGTCGGTCAGTGGCGTCTATGGCGGCGAGATCGACCCGATGCCGATGATGGAGATGTTCGACCGCGGCGTCCAGCTACGGATGGGGCAGGCACACGTCCGGCGGTGGACCGACGAGATCCTGCCGCTGGTACTGGACGAATCCGACCCGCTCGGCACCAAGCGGCTGGCCACCCACCGGCTACCGCTGGCCCAGGCGGCGAGCGCGTACGAGATGTTCCAGAAGAAAGAGGACGGCTGCGTCAAGGTGGTGCTCAAACCGTAAAGCCGCCCGATCACGGGAAAGCCACTCGTTCACCGGGAAAGCCACGATCATCATCCGGAAAGCTGCCGTACCACGCCTTGGAACAGGGCCGGCACCCGTTCGGCCAGCGGAACGATCGCGCCGCGCACCCGCGGAATGGCGGTGGCCCGCAGCAGCGAGCCGGTGATCGCCCGGTACCGCCGGGAGGACCGCCGCCATTCGGATTCGTACCGGTCGGGGCGGTCCTCGGCCAGGCACTGGGCCAGCCGCCGGCCGCTGTCCAGGCCGACCGCGATGCCGTCGCCGGTCAGGGCGTCGACGTAGCCCGCGGCGTCGCCGACCAGCAGCACCCGGCCGGCCACCCGGCGGGACGCGGTCTGACGCAGCGGTCCGGCTCCCATCACCCGCGAGCCGGTCGCGTCCGAGATTCGCTCGACGAGGTCAGGGAAATCCCGTAGCTGCTCATCGAACGGGGTGCGGTGCGAGGACAGGATCGCCACGCCGACCAGCCCGTCGCCGACCGGCGTCACATATGCCTCGGACGCGGCGCCCCAGTGCACCTCGATGTAGTTCGTCCAGGGCGCCATCTCGAAATGCCGCCGCTGGCCCCACCGGCGAGCGCTCGGATCGGTGTTCCGCACCAGGTTCATCGACCGGCGGACGCCGGAGTGCAAGCCGTCGGCCGCGACGAGATACCGGGCGCTCAATCCGCAGGCGCGGACGCCGTGCCGATCCTGGACGATGTCGGTGACCGTGCCGCACACCACCGGTATCGCGTGCTCGTCGACGGTCGCGCGCAGCGCCCGTTGCAGCTCGGTGCGCCGCACTCCCCTGCCGAAACCGTTGCGAAAGGGCGCCTCGGCGGTCCGGTCGCCGTCGCGGTAACGGATGCCGTGCACGTCCTGGCCGAGCGGGTTCACACCGAGTTCGGCCAGCACCCGCACCGCCCCAGGCATCAACCCCTCGCCGCAAGCCTTGTCCATCGGTCCCTGCCGCGGCTCGACGACGGTCACCGTCAGCCCGGCGGCGTGTACGTGCAGCGCCGTCGCCAGGCCGATAGGACCGCCGCCGGCCACCAGCACGTCGCTCACCAGCACGTCGCTCACGGGCACGTCGCTCACGGGGTTGCCAGCTGCGACAGCGCCCGGTTCTCGATTCCGATCCGGACTCTCATCAGCACCGCGTTGAGCACCGTGAAGACCACGGCCGTCAGCCACGCCGAGTGCGTCAGCGGCAGCGCGATGCCCTCGGCGGCAACGGCGACATAGTTGGGGTGGCTGAGGAACCGGTACGGGCCGCCGGTGATCCGGGGCGCGCCCGGCACGATCACCACCTTGGTGTTCCACTGGTGGCCCAGGGTCGAGATGCACCACCAGCGCAGCCCCTGCGCGGCCAGCACCACCACGAACATGGTCCAGCCGAGCGCCGGCACGAACGGCCGGTGGGCCAGCCAGGTCTCGAGCAGGCACGCCGCCAGCAGGCCGACGTGCAGCACCACCATGAACGGGTAGTGCCCGGCACCGAACTCCGTTCCGGAACGGGCTTTGCTCCACGCCAGATTGCGGCGCGCGACCACCAGCTCGGCCAGCCGTTCCAGGCCGACCGCCAGTACCAGCAGGACGTAGGGCAGCATGGCCGCCTACCAGCTCAGCAGTACGAGTTCACTGCAGAAGCCCGGCCCCATCGCCATCAGCACGCCGGGGCTGCCGTCTGCGAAGGACCGCTTGTTCAGGGTGTCGGCGAGGACGTGCAGCACCGAGGAAGACGAGAGGTTGCCGATCTCGGCGAGCGAGCGCCAGGTCAGTTCCAGCGCCTGCGGGTCCAGGTCCAGCACCGACTCGATCGCCTCGATGACCTTGGGGCCGCCGGGATGGCACACCCAGCCCGCGACGTCGGACAGTTCCAGCTGGTGCGAGGCCAGAAACGATCCGACGTCCTCGCCCAGATACCGCTCAACGAGGTCGGGCACCCCAGCCCCCAGCACGATCTTGAGCCCCGTCTCGCGGACGTCCCAGCCCATCGTGTCCGAGGTGTCGGGATACAGGTGCGAGCGCGAGTCCACCACCCGCGGCCCCTGGGAGCCGAGCCGGCGGGCCCGGTCCGCGCCGAGGGCCACCACTGCGGCCGCGCCGTCGCCGAAGAGGCCGCTGGCGACCATGTTGGCGATCGACAGGTCCCCGCGCTGCAGGGTCAGCGAGCACAGCTCGGCCGACACCAGTACGGCCACCTCGTCCGGATGGCCGAGCAGGTAGTCGTGCAGCCGCGCGATGCCGGCCGCCCCGGCCACGCAGCCGAGCCCGAACAGCGGGAGCCGCTTGACGTCCGGGCGCAGCCCCACCATCGCGGCGATCCGAGCGTCGATGGAGGGCGCCGCCACGCCGGTCACCGTCGTGAAGAGAATGAGGTCGACGTCCGAGGCAGCCAGCCCCGCCTCTTCCAGCGCCGCGCTCAACGCCTCGGCACCGAGAACGGTGGCATGCGAGATGAAGGCGTCGTTGCGCGCACCGAACTGCTCCAGCGCCAGGCAGTCCTCGATGGGCAGGGCGGTGTACCTGGTGTTCACCTTGGCGTTCTGGTGGAATCTGCGCACCATGGCGCGCTCGCGGTCTGTCGTCGCGCACTGCGTGGCGAATGCTTCGGTGATGGTCTGCTGGTCGTAGCGGTGCCGGCCGAGGACTCCGCGGGCCGCCGCGATCGTGGTCATGGCACTCAGCTTAGGTCGGGCTGCCGGTCCCCGCCTATGCTCGGGCGATGGGGTCGAGGGCGCTCGGGCTGGCGCGCGCGTGCCATCCCGGCCCGGCGGTCGCTGTCACGATTCTCGGCGGCGTGCTGTTCGCCTCGGCCGGCAACACGGCGGTCCGGACCCTGCTGGGAGTGCTCGCGGTGCTCACCGGGCAGCTGTCCATCGGCTGGTCCAACGACCTGGTCGACGGCGCCCGGGACACCGCGGTGGGACGGGTCGACAAGCCGCTGGCGGCCGGTGAGATCGATCGGACGCTGCTCGGCCGGGCCGTCCTGCTCGCGCTCGTCGTCACGGTTCCCGCGTCGCTGGCGCTCGGCTGGCGGGCCGGCCTGGTGCACCTGGTCGCGGTGGCCAGCGGCTGGCTCTACAACCTGTGGCTGAAGTCCACGCCGGCGTCGCCACTGCCCTATCTGGTCGCCTTCGGCGCCCTGCCAGCCATCGCGACCCTGGCGCTGCCCGAGCCACGCTGGCCGTCGGCGCTGCTGCTGCTCGCCGCGGGGCTGATCGGCGCGGGCGCCCATTTCGGTAACGTGCTGCCCGACCTTCCCGACGACGTGGCGACCGGAGTGCTGGGCCTGCCGCACCGGATCGGCGGCCCGGCCTCGGCGGTCAGCGCGGCGGTGCTGGTGCTGGCGGCCACCGCGCTGGTGCTGCTCGGCCCCGGGCATCGTTCCGTCCTCAGCGACCTGATCGCGCCGGCTGCGGTCCTCGCCCTGGTTGCCTACGGCCTTCGACCGTCCCTTGCCGTGCGGCGCTCGGCGACCGCCTTTCGCGCGACCATGCTGTGCGCCGCGATCGATGTCGCGCTGATCGCTGTCCGGGGTGGCCTGGGCTAGCCGGGTCGGTTTGTATACCGGCGATTGAGCGGCGCGATTCAAGCGAGAGCGACCAAGATGATGGTCAGCTCTCGGCGTCGCCGGACTCGGACAGGAAGGCCAGCGTCCGGCGCTCGATCGCGGCGCTCAGGCTGTCGGAACGGTCGGGATGCTGTTCCCTGCTCTTGAGCTCAGCCTCGAAGAGGTGCCGTGGGACGTCGCCGGTCAGTCGCCGCGCGCGCTCCTCGAGCTGCCGGAAGACCGACCAGTACTGCTGCTCGTAGGCCTCGATGATCTCGAAGCTCCACATCCCCGGCAGCACGTTCCGGCCGACCAGCACGTCCTCCAGTTCGGAAGCCACTCCCGGATGACCGGCGCCGCGCAGCAACTCGGTGGCCTCCTGGAGCTGGCGGTCGGCCGTGCCGCACCGCCGATGGAACTCGTACAGCAGGCCGCGGGCGTACTCGACGACCTCGAGCGCCTCGGACAGCTTTCCCAGCGCGGCCACCGTGGCGTCCCTGACCCCGTCGGGCCGGCGCCGCGCCGGACCGGCGACATCGGCAACCGGCGGCTCCGCGGTGCCGAACACGTCCCGGGGATCCTCGTCGGGAGCGAGCTGTGTCATACCGACGCCTTTCGGAACGGGTTACGCGGCCGCATAGCCGGTGACGCGGTGCCGCGCCCGCGACCCAGTGCCTCGACGAAGTCTTTCAGCACCACGTCAGCCGGCACCCGCGGCTGCCACCCGAGTTCGTTGCGCGCCCGGTCGGTCTTGAGCAGCGGCACTCCCCTGGCGAGAGCGATCCAGCCGACGTCGGTGGGTTGCAGGTGCAGCGCCCAGGTGGCGTACGTGCCGGCCCGAACCAGCCCCACCGGTGCCGCGGGCATCGACATCCCGGTCGTCTCGGCCAGCGTCGCACGGTCGACGGGTGGCTCGCTGGCCAGGTTGAACGCCCCGCCGGCGCCCTGTTGGATGACCCGCACGATCGCGTCGGCGACATCGTCGGCGTGCACGAACTGGACGGCGAACTCCTTCGGCCACGGGGCCAGCCGCAGCATCCACGGCCGGACCAGGCTCAGCGGCAACAGCCGGCCCAGAAAGTACCGGCCGATCTCGGACGCGGCGTCGGGCTGCAGGATCAGGCCGGGACGCAGCCGCGTGATCGTCATCGAGCCGCCCTCGATGGCGTCCAGCTCACGCTCGACGGCGGCCTTGTCGACGCTGTAGGACGACTCCGGGTTGCCCGTGGTGGGCCACAACTCGTCCACCCAGGTGCCGGTGACGGCAGGGGCGTACGTCCCGACCGAGGACAGGTACACCAACTGCCCGACGCCGGCGCGCGCCGCGGCCTGAAAGACCCGGAGCGAGCCACCCTGGTTGCCCCGGCGCAGCAACTCCCGATCGTGCGAGGGCTGGATCATCCATCCCAGGTGCACCACCACGTCCGCACCCTGGAACGCCGACACCAACTCCTCTTCCGAGGACGCCGAGGCGATGTCCACCGAAATCCACCGGACACCCGAATACGGCTCGGCATCGTCGGGATAACGACGGGCCAGCCCGACCAGTTCGAGGTCAGGCAGGGACGCGGCCTTCAGCGCGCGGAGCAGAGCGGTCCCGACGTTGCCGGTGCCACCGACGACAGCAATCTTCACAGTTCCTCCGAGACAGCGCCGAAGGCTGCTGATCCAACCCGGTTCCGACCCTAGTGAGGCCCGCGAAAGTGGGCAACCGGTCTATCGTGGTTCTACGGTTGCCCTCCCGCAAGAAGGCCGGGACGGCGCCGCGTTCGACCCTGGACTGCCCGTCCCCCGTGCTGCGACCATCCAGCGCGCCCGATGACGTCAGATAGGTTGGCGACCATGAGCACCCACGAGCTTCAACACACGCGCACCATGCGGATTCCGCGGAGCCGCGGCGCCGTCAGCGGCCTCCTCATCATCATCCTGGGCGCGTGGGGCGCCCTCATCCCGTTCATCGGGCCGTGGTTCGACTACAGCTACCAGAGCGGCAGATCCTGGGACTGGACGGCTGCCCGCGGCTGGCTGGAAGTCCTTCCGGGCGTGGTGGCGATCGTCGGCGGCCTGCTGCTGCTCGTCAGCGCCAACCGGGTGACCGCGAGCCTCGGCGGCTGGCTCGCCGCGCTCGCCGGAGCGTGGTTCATCATCGGGCAGTCACTGGCCGCACTGTTCCACCTGGGCAGCGTGGGCGCCCCCCTCAGCACCCACACGTCCGGGATCGCCATTGCCCAGCTCGGGTACTTCTACGGCCTCGGCGCGCTGATCCTGTTCCTGGCCGCCTTCGCGCTGGGCCGGCTGGCAGTGGTGGGCGTCCGCGACGTCCGGGCGGCCGAGCGCCGCTCCGAGCGCAAGCGCGCGACCGACCTGGACACCGACCAGCCGCTGAGTGGCGCCGCTGGACGCCCGGGCCAGGGCCTTCCCCCCGGCTCCGACACGGTGCCGACCGGTTCCACTGAGCGACTGCACGACGAAACGTCTATCCGCGGTGATGCCGGCCTGAATCGGGATGCCAGCCTGAACCGCGATGCCGGCCTGAACCGGGCTGACCTGCCGAACCGCGGCGACTTCCCGGATGGCGGAACCGGCCGCGGCGCCACCCGGGCCACTGGCAATCAGCCGCCCGAGGGCGGCCGCTGACCTGGACCTGGTGGATGCCATAGCCAGGCATTTTTGTCAGACCCCTTCCCTAGTGTCTGGTGTATGACGTTAACGGGGGTGGGTGCGGCAGCGGTTGTTGCTGCGGCGGGCGCTGCCTGCCGCGGTTACGGCACTTACCGGTGCTCCGTTGTCTCTGGTGACCGATGATGAGTTGCTGAATGTGGTGCGCCTCGCGGAGCGGGCTCGTCGTCAGCTTGAGGCCTTTGATGCGGTGCTGATCACTGAGCTTGAGGCTCGTAGTGTCGCCGGTCGGTTGGTGGTCCGCGGGTCTAAGCAGTTGTTGTCGGGGTTGCTGAACCTGTCCCCGGCTGAAAGCTCGTCCCGGGTTCGTCAGGCCCACGAACTCGGCAGGCGGATCAGCATGACGGGTGAGCCGTTGCCGCCGCTGTTGCCTTTGACCGCGGCCGCCCGCGGGGAAGGTTCGATCACCGCACAGCATGTCGATGTCATCGTCCGGGCCATGACCACGCTGCGCGCGGCGTCGCTGCCGGTTGAGGAGCAGGCCGAGGCGGAGGCGTTCCTGGTCGAGCAGGCGCACTGCTTCAACCCGATCGTGCTCGCCGGGATCGCGAAGCAGTTGGTGGAGACCCTCGACCCCGATGGCCGCCTCGCCGATGAGCAGTCCCAGCGGCGGCGGAGGTTTCTGAGCTGCCTGCCCCGCGGCGACGGGATGTACCGGCTGACCGCCGACCTGGACACCGAAACCGCAGCACTAGCGATGACCGTGCTGCACTCCCTCGCCGCACCCCAACCCACCAAGCCAGCCGCACCCGGCGACGTTGGTGAGACCGGTCAGCACGGTGAGTGCGGTGCGAACGGTGAGCGGGATGAGCGCACTCCGGGTCAACGCCTGCATGATGCGTTCCGAGCGGTGTTGAAACTCGCCCTGCGCTCGGGGGAGCTTCCCACCTCGGGTGGGGTGCCCGCGACCGTGCTGATCACCATGACCGCCCAGCAGTTCGAGACCGGCACCGGACTGGCCTCCACCAGCTACGGCCAAAAACTGTCCGTCGCCCAGGCGCTACGACTGGCCGACCAAGCCAGCATCGCGTGGATCGTGCACAACAGCAAGGGCGGGATCCTCAACTACGGCACCACCCGACGCACCGCCAGCACCACCCAAACCCTGGCGTTGATCGCCCGCGACCAGGGCTGCGCCTTCCCCGGCTGTACCGACCCACCCGAATGGACAGAAAAACACCACATCAAACCCTGGGCAGAAGGCGGACCCACCAACCTCGACAACCTCTGCCTACTCTGCGACCACCACCACGACCGCATCAACACCGGCGGCTGGACCATCACCATGCGACACGGACTGCCCTGGTTCACCCCACCACCCTGGATCAACCCCACCCAACAACCACAACGCAACACCCGACCATGACGTGGTGCGCGGCCCGAACGTCTAGGCGGCGACTCAGACAGCTGCGCTCCCATCGGCCGGCACCACGAACAGACACCGGCGGATCCTGCTGATCTCAACACGACACGCCAGCAAGGACACGAACGTCCGTGGTCAGGGAAACTAGCGGGTGGTACGCGGCGGCCATGCTGGCCGCCGCTCCGTCCGGGCAGGCGGTGAGGTGGTGTCCCCGGGTTTCTCACCCTCGGCCACCGGATCGGCCGGCTCGTCACGCAGTCCACGTACGAACGAGTTCAGGAATGCCACCAGCGGCACTGCCACCAGCGCTCCGACCACGCCGTAGAGCGTTGTTCCTGAGGCCACCGCCAGCGCCACGGCGAGCGGATGCAGGTGCACCGCGCGGCTCATGATGACCGGCTGCAGCACGTGGCCTTCCAGCTGCACCAGCACGATGATCACGATCGCGATGACGACGGCCGCGGTCACCCCGTGTTCCAGGAAGGTCACCGCGACGCAGATGGTGCCCGCGACGGTCAGGCCCAGAATCGGAATGAACGAGCCGAGAAAGATGACGACGGCCAGTGGCGCGGCGAGCGGCACCCGCAGGATCAGCAGCGCGATGAAGATGCTCAGCGAGTGGATGACCGCGATGGTGACCTCGCCCCGGATGTAACCGCCCAGGGTGTGCCAGCCGCGGTTACCCGCGATGTCGGTGCGCGGCCGGGCACCGGTCGGAATCAGGCGCAGCATCCAGCGCCAGATGATGTCGCCGTCGCGGAGCATGAAGAACGCGCTCAGGATGGCCAGGAACAGTCCACCGACGAATTCGGCCAGCACCTGTGCCGTCGACAGCACACGCGAGGCCAGCTGCGCCTGGTGGCTGCGCACGGCGTCCGTGACGTTTGTGATCCACTTCGCCGTGTCAGCGCTGCGAACGTGGAACGGCCCGGTCTCGAGCCAGCGCTGGATCCGCTGCCCGGCCTGGCTCACCTGACCGGCCAGCGCACCGGAGTGCGAGCTGATCTGCGCGACGACGAACCAGCCGATCAGGCCGAACAGGGCGACCCCGCTCAACAGCACGATCGCCGTGGACAGGCTCTTGCGTCCGCCGAGCCGCTCCCGCAGCTTCGCCTCGAGGGGATGCAGGATGGCGGTGAAGAACAGTCCGATCACCAAGGTGAAAGCTACGAAGCTGACCTTTTCGAGTACCCGCAGGAACAGGTAGGACGCGATCGCGATCAGGATCAGCCGGGCCGCCCACTCGGAGGCGACCCGCACCGGCCAGATGACCGCCTCGGCGGTGAGGCTGGTCATCGGCATGGCGGGCTGGTCGGCCACCGTCGGAGGTGGCAGCAACGGCGCCGACGGCTCGTCAGCGACCTCCGCGGTGGCGTCACCGACGTCGGATGAGTTGAGTTCCGGCAGCAGCGGACCACCGACCTTCGGCCCGGAAGGGCTCTTTCCGGCGGTGGCTGAGTTCGTATCCGGCACGCTCACGGTCTGACCCTTCGATGGCGAGGACTTGCTGAGCCCTGTCACCGTACCCAAAGTCCGGCACTCCGAAGCTCAACCGTGTCCGCTGTGCCGGTACGAGGCGATACCGCGGGGTGTAGTTGCGGCGGTTCGCGCCCGTTCCACGCCCCTGACCACCCCTCGACCGCGCCCGGCCGGGTCGGCGGAATCGACTCAGGTCGCCAGGGCGCGCAGCTCCGGCAACACCTTGCGGGCATAGAACTCGAAGAACCCCTCGGCCTCGGTACCCGGTTGCGAGCCACCGATCTGCGAGATGTGGATATCGTCGAATCCCGCCTCGGCATAAGGGCGAAACGCCTCGACATGGGCGGAGAGGTCGTCGCCGCAGGGCATGCTCTCGGCGATCATGTCCGGTGTGACCAGCTGGCTCGCCTGTTCGAAGTGCCGGGGGCTGGGAAGCAACTGGGCGAGCTCGCCGGGCAGCTGCTCGTTGGCCCAGATCCGGTGCGCGGTCTCGACCGCCGTGCTCTTGTCCGGTGACCAGCACACCTTGTAACCGGCCTGCATCGGCTTGCCTTCGCCACCGTTGTCACGGAAGGCCTGGATCAGCTCCGCCTCGGGGCCGGTGGTGACGAAGCCGTCACCGATCCGTCCCGCGAGCGCGGCGGCCTTCGGCCCGAACCCTGACATGTACACCGGCACCGGCTCGTCCGGCAGCGTGTAGAGGCGAGCGTTCTCGACGGTGTAGTACGGGCCGGTCCGGGTCACGAACTCACCTCGCCACAGCTCCCGCATCACTTCGATGGACTCCTCGAGCATGGCCAGCCGCTCGTCGGCCGACGGCCAGCGCTCACCGGTGATGTGCTCGTTCAGCGCCTCGCCCGAACCCACCCCGAGGATGAAGCGGCCACCGTGCAGCACCGACGAGGTGGCTGCGGCCTGGGCGACGACGGCCGGGTGTATCCGGAAGCTCGGGCAGGTGACGGCGGTGGTGACCGGCAGCGAGCACACCTGCGACAGCGCGCCGATCATCGACCACACGAACGGGCTCTGACCCTGCTCGTCGTTCCACGGGTGGTAGTGGTCAGAGATCCAGAGCGACTCGAAACCTGCCTGCTCCGCCATCCTGGCCTGGTCCAGCAGTTGCGCCGGGGTGTACTCCTCGCACGACAGGAAGTATCCGATCCGCATGTCTTGTGCTCCTCGAAGCGGTGCTGCCCGCACGTCGCGACCGGCTGACGCGGCGCGGTGCGGACGCCTCGGCGCATTGCCGGGCCGGGCGATCTGCAGTTCGCTCGACCTTAGCGCCAGCGCCCAGACAGCGCCCAGGCAGCCAGCGTCTCGGTACCGCGCGGGGTCAGCCGTCCTGGCGTGCCTTCGCGGTCTCCCGGTCGTTGGCGCGCTGCAGGGCTTTCACCAGCTCGGGCTTGGTCATTGTCGAACGCCCCGGGACGTCCAGCCGACGAGCCAGTTCCATCAGGTGCGCCTTGCTGGCGTTGGCGTCCACTCCCCCGGCGGTTTCCCGGGAACCGGACCGCGCATCGGCCCCACCCTGGGCGGCCTGGCTGTCCGAAGGACCCTTCGCGCCGCCGGCCTTCTCTTCCCAGTGGTCACCGACCTTCTCGAACGAGTGCTTCAGCGAGGCGAACGCCGTGCGGTGCGCCCGCTCACCGTCGCCGTACTCCTCGACCGCCGCGTCGTGGGTCTTGATCCAGGTCTCCTGGGCTTTCTTCGGCGACCTGTGCAGGGTCGAGGGCAGTTCCTCGTCACCGGGCATCGGATGCTCCTTCGATCGGATGGGCTGGACCGGCGGCAGGTCTGGGGGATTGCCGCCGCGCCGCCTCAGCTTGCCGTCGGCCGAGCGCGGTTGGCAACAACCGCGATACCGTTACCGCCCCGCACACGAGGCGGTGGCCGCTTCCAGCCGCGGCCCCGGTAGGTTTTGGGAGCGCGGTTCGATCAGCAGCCTGGTGACACCGGGCCGACCCAGCTCTGCGCCGGGCGGCCTCGTCGGCGAAAGGACCTCAGGCGTGCCGCACCGCCCCCTGAATGAACGGCTCACCGTGGTGCTGCTGACCTACAACTGCGCGCGGTGGATCGAGCCGGTCCTCGCACACCTGCGCAAGCTCGACGTGCCGATCGTCGCGGTCGACAACGCCTCTACCGACGGCACGGCTGAGGTCGTGGCGGCGGCCGGGGTGCGGCTGATCCGGATGCCGCACAACGTCGGCGCCGCCGCTCGCAACGCCGGCGTGCGCGCCGTCCAGACCCCGTACGTCGCGTTCTGCGATGACGACGACTGGTACGAGCCGGACGGCCTGCCGATGGCCTGCGACCTGCTGGACCGGCATCCGCGGCTGGCCCTCGTCAACGCTCGGATTGTGGTGGGCCCCGAACGCCACCTTGATCCGATCTCCGCCGAGATGGCGGACAGCCCGATCGTCGAGACCGCCGGCATACCCGGCACGGTGCTGATGAGTTTCATGGCGGGTGCGTGCGTCGTCCGGGTCAGCGCCTATCGCGAGGCCGGCGGGTACGACAGGCGGTTCTTTCTCGGCGGCGAGGAGGAGACGCTGTCCTACACGCTGCTCAAGCGCGGCTGGCAGCTGCGCTACCTGCCCGAACTGGTCGTGGCGCACTATCCGAGCCTGGCGAACTTCACCACGCTCCGGGCCTACGGCATGCGCAACACCCTGTGGACTGCCTGGCTGCATCGGCGGTTTCTCAATGCACTGCGCTACACCGGCTTCATCCTCGCCGATGCCCCGAAGAACGGGGCGTACGCCCGCGCGATCGCCATGACGCTGCGCGGGCTGCCGTGGGTGCTGCGCGAGCGGCAGCCGATGAACCGCGAACTCGACCGGGACCTGCGCCTCCTCGACGCCCGGCGGTTCACCACCCGGCGCAGTCTTTTCACCTTCCGGGATCGGGGCGCGACGCGGCCGGCGAGCTGGCAGCAGGGTGGCGGCGGCGCTGCCGTGGACGGACCCGGCTAACTGGCCGGTCGCAGCAGGTTGTTCTCCTCGACCAGGTCCAGCGACAGCGTCCGATAGCCGGCGTGGTCGAACGGCACCACGACCCGCCCCGGCTCGAACTGCTGCACCGTTCCGCGTCCCCATTCGGAATGGTCGACACCCTGGCCGATCGCGAAGGGCCCCTCCTCCAGCGGGGCCACCCGGCCCGCGGCGCAGTTGTCGCAGTTCTCGCAGGTGCAGGCCGTAGCCATCGGGCCTGGCGAACAGCACCGCCCGCGCGCGCTCGCCATCGCGCCCGGCACGACCCACCTGCTGGTAGTAGGCATCCAGGCTCTCCGGCGCGTCCGCATGCACTATCAGTCGCACGTCGGCCTTGTCCACGCCGAGCCCGAACGCGCTGGTCGCCACGACGACCGGCGTGCGCCCGGCCAGGAACTCCTCGTGCGTACTCTGGCGCGCCTTGCGGGCCATCGAGCCGTGGTACGGCTTCGCCGGCACTCCCAGCTCGGTCAACGCCGCCGCCAGCTCTTCCGAGCGTCGCCGGGTCGATACGTAGACGATGACGCACCCGCCACCTTCGGCACGGTGGCGCACCACCTCGTCGGTGGCCGCGGCGTCCACACCCGAGCCGTCCGTCAGCAGCTGCGCGGTCAACGAGATGTTCGGACGGTCGAACTCCCCGACGATCACAACCGGATCACGCATGGCCAGCTCGTCGATGATCTCCGCGCGGATCTGGGCCGAAGCCGTCGCGGTGAGCGCGAGCACCCGCGGGCTGCCGAGTGCCCGGGCCGCCGAGGCGAGCGCGAGATAGTCCCGCCGGAAGTCGTGACCCCACGAACAGAGGCAATGGGCCTCGTCCACGACGAACAGCGACACCGTGGCCTGCTGCAGGGCCGCGATCACCTCTGGACGACCGAGCTGTTCCGGGGCCAGGAACAGGAACCCGACTTCGCCGGCGGCGATCCGCGCCAGCGCCCGCCGCTGCTGCGCGGACGTCAACTGGCTGTTGATCGCCACGGCCAGGGGGCCGTTGCCGGCGAGGCTGAGCAGCTGGTCGGCCTGCAGGGCGAGGGTGGGAGAGACGACCACGGTCAGTCCCGGCGACAGCCGGCCGGCCACCCCGGTACACCAGCGACTTGCCGGTTCCCGTCGCGAGCACCGCCAGGGTGTCACGGTGAAGTACGGCCTCGATCGCCTGCCGCTGGCCGGGCCGTAGCTCGACGTCGCCGACAGCCTCCCGTACGGCCTAGTCGATCGTGGTCGGCTCGCTGATGTCATCCCTCGCCGCGGCACCGGCCGGATGCTCAGTCGTCGCTGTCACGCCGCACGAATCGGGTGAAGGTGCTGACCTCGCCGTCTGAGGTCTTCTCTTGGTACACAAAGGCCAAACCGCGATCGTCGAACGTCGAGAAGAACGGCTCCCAGTCCACCTCGTCGAGGGAATCGGGATCGCCGCCGGGCGAGTCCGGGAACTCGATGCGCAGGATTCCGGCATCGCCCGAGTCATCGCCGGTCCGTGCCACCGACGCGGGACGACCACCGCGGGCCTCGGCCCAGGCCCGGATCACGTCATGGTCGGTGGTGGTGTAGCTCGCGGCGGTCGTCTGGGATTTCGTGTTCCGCTGAACCTGGTCTTCGGCACCGGCCTCTTGTGCGGCCTGTGACGCGTGGCCGTCTGCTTTGTCTGCTGCTTTGTCTGCCATATCCATCGCTTCCTTATCGGTTGCGATTCACCCTTGCCAGCACTTGCGATGGCAACTAGCGGTAGTCGACCGCGTGAGCACGGGCGCTATCTCGATGCCGAGCCGCCGCGATGACAAGCCGCCCGGACCGGCTGGGGCGAACCGGAGAGGGCTAGCTGGCTCTGCCCACCGAAAACGCTACTGCGCCGAGGCTCAGCCGGCCACCTCTGGATGCGACGCCGACGTTGCTTGCCGTGCCGATAGCGATGCCGATGACCGTGCGGATGCCGATGACGAACGGACCCGAGGTGGCGATAGAGGTCGCTGATACCGGAGAATTGATACTGCCGTCGCAGGTCAACCCTCACCGCCGCCGGCGTTCCGCCTTGTGACGGGGCCACCACCAGCCGCCGGCTACGCCGTGCTGGCTGAGGCCCCCATACCGAAAGCGACGACCTATGTTCAGAGCACTCCTGCGCGGCGCTGCAGCCGGCGCCGCCGGAACGACCGCCCTCAACGCCGTCACCTACCTCGATATGGCGGTGCGCGCGCGGCCCGCAAGTAGCACTCCGCAGCAGAGCGTCGAGGTGCTGGCCCAGAAGCTCGGTCACCCGGTGCCCGGCGAGGGTGAGCGGCACGAGAATCGCCTCGCCGGCCTCGGCCCGCTGAACGGCATTGCCGTCGGCGTCGGAATCGGGGCAGTCGCCGGGCTGCTGCGTCCGGTGCTGGCCCGGTTGTCTTTGCCGGTCGGGGCGACCGTCATCGGCGCGGCGGCATTGGCGGCTGCCAACATTCCGATGAAGCGGCTCGGCGTGAGCGACCCCGCGACCTGGTCGGCGGCCGACTGGGTCAGTGACGTGGTTCCGCACGCCGCCTTCGGCCTCGTCACCCACGCGACCCTGCGAGCAGGTAGTCCGAGCAGTGCGGTTGCGGCCGCAGCGGCCGGCAAGGCGGCCACAGCGGCTCCCGCCAGGACGGTGACCGCGGCTTCCCGCAAGGCTTTGACCGCAGCTTCCCGCAAGGCCTTCACCGCCGTACCACGTGGAGCCTTCACCGCTGTGCCGCGCAGGACGTTCGCCGCCGTACCGGCTAAGGCGGCCGTGATCGAGGCTCGCGGCAAGGCTCTCGCCGCGGCGGCTGCAGCACGCAAGGCGGCCGGCTCCCGCACGGCTGGCTCAGCCAGCTTCCGCGCGGATAGCTCACCTACGGACGATTCAACGCAACGGTAGCGACAAATGCCGGCGCCGCCGGGGACGAGAATCCCCCGGCGGCGCCGGCCTCTGTGTATCAGGGCTTCAGCCCGTGCGTGCTTCTAAAGCAGCTTGCCGAGGCCACCGAGCTCGCCACCGAGGCTGCTGGTGTCCAGGCCGAACTTGGAGAGCAGTCCGGCATGATCGCCGTTCTCGGTGTCGACCGAATCAGGAAGCTCATTGCCGGCCTGGTCTGCCTCATCGTGCTTACCTTGGCTGCGAAGAAGCTGCAAGATCTGATCTTTGTCGATATTCATGTAGATCTCCTCGCGTCGGGAGCTGCGCCTGAACCAAATACGGTCGGTCAGCGGGTGTCGGTCGTCGGGTCCTCGATCTGCTCCTTGCGAACCTGCTCCGACACCGTCTGGTTCTCGGTGACTGTCTCGGTGGCGAGTCGCACGCGCTCGACCGGCACGGTCTCCTTGGTCACTACCGGCTGCTCGGCGTGCAGGGTGACCTCGTGCTCCTCTTCGCTGAGGTCCGGACCCGACAGGGCCTGGTCACGGTTCGCGTCGGTGATCGGCTCACGCTCGACGCGGACCTCTTCGCGGCTAACCGGCACCGTGGTGCTGACGTTCTCGGTGACGATGTACTTGCGCAACCGTGCCCGCCCGGTCTCCACCCGCTGGGTGCCGACATTCAGCCGCTCCTCGGAGCGAGTCATCGCGTCGTCGGTGACCGGACCCGAAGTGTCACGGCCTACCACGCCCGTTTGCGATCCGATGATCTCGGTGTTGCCCTGCGTACCGCCGGCGACCGTGCCGAGATAGCCCTGGTAGTGCGCGAAGAGAGCGTCGTTCTCGCTGTCGTCGAGGTGCCCGTCCGCGTCCATGTTCGGAGCGTCCTTCACCAGATTCTTGGGAACTGCCAACCGGAGGTTGTCACCGTCCCAACTCGATCCGTACAGCGGGGCGAAGCTCTCCTTGGTGCCGAGCAACCCGGTGCTCACGGTGACCCATTCGGGCTCACCGGTGGTGTCGTCAAGATAGATCTGGCCGACCTTGCCGAGCTTGTTTCCCTCGACGTCGACTGCGGTGCGGCCGATCATGTTCTGAAGATCCTGAGGATTCGTCATGCTGCGTCCTTACCGTTGATGCTGTGGATGTGGAGATTCGCGTGCACCCGAGGCGCGTTCCGGCGCTCACGCCCCGGGCGGCGTGTCCTATTTTACTAGGAGTTTCGGCTTTCCTGAACAGTGTCCTTGGCGTCCGCGGCGCGGCCCTTGACGTCCTGAGCCGCTGAGGCGCCCTCTTCCTTCACGGTGCTGGCGGCGTCCGTTGCGGTTTCGTTGACCGCCTGGACCGCTTCCTTCGCCGGCTCGCGGAGGTTGTCGGCCACCGACTTGGCGGCGTCGGTCACCATCGGCGTCGCGGTCTCCTTGACCTGCGACGCGGCGTGCTGCTCTGCCTGGCTGGCCGGAAGAAGCGAACCGACCAGCCAGCCGACGCCCATAGCGATGAGGCCGGCGGCCAGCGGGTTACCCGAGGCCTGTGACTTCACGGTGCTCGGAGCACTCGTGATGGTGTCGCTCATGCTGGAACCCGCGGAGCTGATGCTGTCAGTCATGGAAGAACCTGCCGAACTGGTGTTGGCGCCGATGTGTGAGGCGGTACCCATTACCTTGTCCTTGACGCCGAATACGGCGCCCTTGGCCTTGTCCGCCTGCCGCTTCGCGACGTTGGACGGCTTAACGGTCTCGGTCAGGGTGTTGACGTTCTCGGACAGGTTGCTGCGGGTCTGCTCGATCTCTGCGCGGATCTCTTCGGGGCTGCTCATCGGGTCTCCTCGTGTCCTGCGACGGCGCTGGGGATCTTCTTGACGGTTTCCGCCGTCTTCGGAGTTCCTTGCACCTGCTTGATTTCTTTCTTTCCCATCACGGCGAGCACCGCGCCGATGACGGCCCAGATGAGCGCGACGATCAACGCGGACCAGCCGTGGCCGGTCTTGTCGCCAAGGCCCCACCAGAGAGCGATGGACAGGAACAGCAGCACCATGTGGCCACTGACGCCGGCGCCGGCGAACATGCCCGCACCCTTGCCTGCATTGCTGGCCGACTGGCGAAGTTCCGCCTTCGCCAGCTCGATCTCCTGACGTACCAGGGTGGACAGATCAGAGCTGATGTCGGTCAGCATTTCGCCGAGGGATGGTCGTTCGCCGGAAGTGGTCGGCGGTTGGTCCAAAGGATGGCTCACAGCACGCGGCCCTCGTTCGGGAAGCCTGCGCCCAGGTCCTCGCTGGAGGCGTACGGGCGGACCACGTCGACATCCGGCACAACGGTCGTCATCGGACGGCCGGCGTACTGCTGGCTGCTCTGGCTCTGGTCCTGGGCGTTCGCCTTGATGCCACGGGTAAGCCGTCCGGCGACGAGGCCCGCGCTTGCGGCGACGAGCAGGAAGGCGCCGGGACGTCGCCGCGCGAAGTCCTTGACCTCTTCGACGAGCCGGCCGGGCTCGCGCTCGTCCAGCCACGACGCGATCTCGTGTGACTTCTGCGCCGCCTGGCCCGCCAGGTCGGTGGCCACGCCGGACTGCTGGCCGTTGTCGACCATCGACTGCAGTTCGTCGCCCAGTGCGCGCAACCCGCCGGCGAGGCGCTGCTGCTGCTGGCCGGCCTGCTGGGTCAGTTCGCTTCGGGCTTGGTTCACAAGGTCCTTGGCTTGTTTGCCGGCCTCCGCAGTTACATTCGCGACCTGGTCCTTGGCCACGCCCGCGACGTGCTGACCGGCGCCCACGGCGCTCTGTCCCACATCACTGGCCTCGCTCTTGGCCACGTCGGTGACTGCCGGGCTGCTCTGCCCGCTCTGCGCTGAGCTGGCACCGGATTGGCCTGCAGGGGTCATCGGCGGCACACCGGGATCACCAGCCAGCGGCGTAGAAGTGAACGGCGGTGTGTAGTTCTCAGTCATGCGGGAACTCCTTAATTAGGCCGGGACACGTCTTCTGTCTCATCGGCTCGGACGGCGGCGTGCGCTCTGGCATTCGCGATGGGCGCAGCAGGCCATGTGCGCTAGCCGGGCCGCACGAGCCACGGAAGCACCGGGCACGTGACGACAGTGTTCAGCGCCTCATCGGCACCAACTGACAGGCTAAAAGGTCGTGTCCTGCATACGCGCGTCCTTCGACTCCTTGCCCGGCCCCGGTGCGTGTTCACCGTGTTCGCCGAGCGAGCGCATTCCTCGCGTGCGGCTGACGGTTTCAACCACGTGGTGACTCAAGCGTCCCCACACAGAACGTAGGGCGAAGGCCTACCCATACGCAACTGCGCCTCGATATCCAACCGTAATTTAACAAGTGGACTTATCGGATAACGCGTAGCCGCCTCCTGCCCGGCTGCGGGCCTAGCCGCCGTGGCCGGCGCGTGGGTCCGAGGAGTCCCTTCCGGCTTCATCTGTATCCGGCGGAGTAGCGGCTGTATCACCCGGAGCAGTGGCGGAGTCGTCATCAGGACCCGCACCGTTGCCGAGAAAGGCCTCAGGCCGCGGACCGTCGGGACTGTCGACGCCGGGCCGGCCCTCGTCGGGCGACTCCTGTCCGGTGATGGTTTCGCTTACCTTCTGGATGAATTCGGACATCCGCCTTCTCCATTCGCGTCGGTCTTCTCAGGGTCTTGTCGCTGTGCTCAGGCTCTTGTCGGTCCGCTCACGGCGCCGCCACCTGCATACATAACTCGTCGTTCTCGGCGATGTCAGCCTCAGGCGACTGGACGACGAAGCGGGGATCGTACGAACCGAGAAGTGCGAGTCGGGAGCGTCCGGTTCGGGTGCCGGAGGCCTGGAGTAACTGCCTTACTCGGCGGACTGGCGGTCGACCCGGCCTAACTCGAAGTTACCCCAGCGGCCGGCCGCCTGCTATGAGTGCCGAACTGAATCGGACGGCCTTCGCCGCCGTGCTGAGTCGCCCCTGGGGAGTCACACCAGGGCTCAGTCGGCCCGTGCTCAGTCGCGCCGTGCCAGTGCGGAGAGCGCCTCCTCGGCGGCGCGCTGCACCTCGGCGGCGTCTTCGGCCGTTCGTTCAGCCTCATCCGACTGCCTCTGCGCGGCACGCTCGGCGGTCGAGGCCTCGTCCGCGGCGACCCGCGCCTGGTGGAGCAGTTCCTCGAGTTCGTGCGCGCGGTCAGCGATCGTTGCCGCCCGCTCACGCGCCTCCTTCAGCACTGCCCGCGCATCGTTCGCCGTTTGATCGGCGCTCGTCCGGGCGGCATGCGCAGCGGCCACTTCGTCCACCGCCTCCCGCAACGCGGCGCGACGCTGCTCGGCCCGCTGAGCTTCCGCCCGGCGCTCTTCAACCGCCTGTGCTTCGGTCCGCGCAGCGCTGCCCCGATGGGCCTCGGTGTGCTCGTCCTGCTGCTCGGACCAGGGGTCAGACGCCGGCTCGCGCACCACCGAGAGGTGCCGGTGCTTCGTCCGCGGAACGGCAACGGCATCGGTGACATCGACCTCGCCGAACCCGGAGTAGGACAGCGCGGCGGTCAGCCTGCCGGACAGCACCGCCGCTTCGGCGGCTTCGTCAGCAATCGCTGCGTCGAAGGTGGCGCGCACCTGGGCGAGCACCGCCTCCGTCACCGATCGGCTCGCCGCGGCACCCGCCAGCCGGACCAGCCGCGCCAGTAGCTGCTGCCGCTGCCCGGAGAGCTCCCGCAGATCGGCTCCGCGCAATTCACGCTGGGCGCTGCGCATCCGCGTCCCCAGCTCGGTCAGCTCTGCCACTTCAGGCGGCTCGGACCGGGTCACGGCGTTGACCAGGGCGGCCGCAAGCACCGGCTTCTTCAGCTTGCCGATCTGCCTCGCGAGGGTCCGGTCACCCGCCGAACGGGCTTCGGTCACCAGGGTGTCCCGGCGGGTCGCGAAGTCCTCGGGCGGCACCGCGTAAAGCTCGTCAGCCGCCTCGTCGAGGTCCATGACGGCCCGTCAGGCCAGCCGCGGCGGAAGGGTCACGTCTCGGGACAGTACAACGGCGGCTAACCCATCCCGGCTGCAGCGGTCCAACAGCCACGGTCAGATTCCGCCGGGCGGCCCGGCGGCCAGGTCCTCGCCGGGTTCGGCGGGAGAGATGTCATCGGAGTCCGGGCTCGCGGTCTCGAGATCGTCGTCCGGGTCGGCCTCATCGTCGCCGAGGTCGGCGTCGAAACGGCTGGGACTCAGCTCGTCCGAGCCCGCGCTCGCGGTATCGGGATTCTCGGTCAGCTCATCCCGCAGGCCAAGACTGGCTGGACCTGACGGCACGGGATCGGTCAGCTCGGCATCGGTGAACTCGGGGTCGGACACCTCGGGATCGCTCAGCTCGGGGCCGCTCAGCTCGTGGTCGGTAGGCTCGCTCATCTGGTCGCATACTCCGCTCCGTCGTCGGAACCGGCTGTCTGCTCAACCGACAATTGCTCGCGGCCACCACGGTATCCGCAATCACGCAGCGGTGTTCCCCGAGCAGGAGCGGGTCGAGGCCGGCATCGAAGATTACGACCCCGATTCGGTTCCGCCCGCAGCCGAAGAGCGCGCTGGTCATTGTCGGTCACGCCGCAGAGGCGACGCTCTCTGCGCCGGAGTGTGCCATCGACGACGAGCGCCAAGACCCGGCGATCCGCGAGTGTGTTGCAGGTGACCATCCGGTCACGTATCTTCCTAGGGTGACAGACGATGACCTGGTCTTCAAGGCGCTCGCCGACCCCAGCCGGCGGCTGCTCCTGGACCGGCTATTCGAGCGGGACGGACGCAGTCTCACCGATCTCGAGTCGGAACTGACCATGACCCGGTTCGGGGTGATGAAGCATCTGCGGCTGCTGGAAGAGGCCGGCCTCGTCCTGACCCGCAAGTCCGGACGGGAGAAGCTGCACTTCCTGAACCCGGTGCCGATCCGCCTCGTCCACGACCGCTGGATCGACAAGTACACCGAACCGCACGTCTGCGCACTCGTCGAGCTCAAGCGGGAGCTGGAGAACGACACCTGAGCCAGGCGGCTCGGCCTCCGATGGCAGCTCAGCCGCGGTACAGCTGAACGAGCGGGCAGGTGAAAGGGTCCCGCTCGCCCAGGCCGACGCGGTTCAGGTACCGCACCACGATGCTGTACGAGCCGGCCAGCGACGTTTCGGTGTACAGCACGCCGTGCTTGGCGCAGTGCTCTCGAACCATCGGCTGCACCAGCTTGAGGTTGGGCCGGGGCATGCTCGGGAACAGGTGATGCTCGATCTGGTAGTTGAGGCCGCCCATCATGAAGTCGGTCAGTCGGCCGCCGCGAATATTGCGAGACATCAGGACCTGCCGGCGGAGGAAGTCGACCTTCATGCTGGCGGGGACGATCGGCATGCCCTTGTGGTTCGGCGCGAAGGAGCCGCCGAGCAGCACCCCGAACAGGCCGAGCTCGACGCCCGCGAACGCCGCCGCCTTGCCGACCGGCAGCAACAGCAGCAGCACCGCGAAGAAGCCGCCGACCCGGAGCGCGATGACGGTGAGTTCCAGCCAGCGGTAGCGGATGTCGCGCTTGACGAGCAGCGCCTGAATGCTGTTGACGTGCAGCGCCACCCCCTCGAGCGTGAGCAGCGGAAAGAACGCCCAGCCCTGGTGGCGCGCGAACCACCCGGCGGCACCGGTGCGTCGACGGGCCTGGTCCGGAGTGAACGCGAGAACGCCGGACTGGATGTCGGGGTCGCGGCCCTCTTGGTTGGGCGCGTTGTGGTGCTTGTTGTGCTTGCCCATCCACCAGCCGTAGCTGAGGCCGGCGAAGCCGCACGAGAGCACCCGGGACGTCCACGCGTTCCAGGTGTGCGACGCGAACACCTGCCGGTGCGCCGTGTCGTGGCCGAGGAAGCCGAACTGGGCACGCACCACCGCCAGAGCCGCCGCGAGCAGCAGCACCCACCAGGAGTTCCCCACCGCCACTACCCCGGCCCACATCGCGGCAAAGGCCGCCACCGTGAGCAGGATGGTCGTGACGTAGTAGCCGTGCCGACGGCGCAGCAGGCCCGCCGCGAGAACCTGCTGGGACAACTCGGCATAGGCAGAGACGTGCTTCTCACGTCGGCTGGTGGGGACGGCGGCGGTCAGCGAGGGAGTCGACAAGAGAAGAACCTGTTCGGCGTGGGGTCGGTGGCAACGCCGCACAGGGATGTGCTGGCACTGAAGGTGCTCTAATCACCCAGCAAGCTGGGGCTTGTGACGTTGACAGTACCTACCCGGCGCCTCCCGCGGGATGGTTGCCTGTAGGCGACATTCGCGATCGGTGTTCACATCGGGTAAATCCCGACGACACGGGTGCGACACGGTGCCAGGAGTAGGGTCGGCGACCGCCGAGGGTTAGTCGTGTGCCACAAGAAGCGATGGCATCGCCCGAGGTGTTCAGCGGCGGCCCAAACCAGGGCAGATCGGCGCTCGACATGACTGATCAAGGCACGACCGACTCGCACTCCCCGCACGCGGAATCCGATCAGCCCTCGGACGCGGCCGCATTGGTGAGCCACAACAGCGAGATCAACACCACTGCCGCGCTCGCGCACCGGTGCGGAATGACGCACCTTGCCAGCGGGCGGCTCTGCCTGCTACCCGAGCGGCACGCCGGCTCATGCGACTTCGTGCAACCATCGGACGTCGAGTCAGCGATCGCAGGGCGCTGACCGGGCCTACACTGCCGAACACCGATTGGACGGCAGTGTGGGAGTGATGGATGCGAGAGCGCGTGGCCGACGGCCCCGGCAGGCGGGCAGTACTGACCGGCGCCTCGCTAGCGCTGGCGGCGTCGCTGGCAGCCTGCACCCGTGGCCGTGGCCCCACCGCTCCCGCCGGAACCCCACCCGCCGGAACTGCTCCCGCTGGAACTGCTCCCGCTGGAACCACGGCGACTGGCTCGGCAGCCGCGACCGGAACCGGCTCCGCTGCCCTCCCGACGGGTGCCGCCAGTACGAGCGCGGCGGTCAAGCCGACCCTGGCGGCCCTGTCCCGGCAGCTGTCCACGCCGCTGCTGCAGCCGAAGTCCGCTGACTTCGCCGCGGCGGCCCGGCTCTACAACCCGCGCTTCGACAGCGCCCCCGCGCCCACGGCGATCGCCCGCTGCCGGAGCACGGCCGATGTCGCGGCCGGCGTCCGGTTCGCCGCGGCGACCGGTACCCCGCTCTCCGTCCGGGCCGGTGGCCATTCCTACGGCGGCTGGTCACGTGGCTCGGGCCTGATGCTCGACGTGGCGCCCCTGCGCACCGTGTCGGTGGACACCGCCGGCGGCACGGCCAAGATCGGCGCCGGTGCCACGCTGGTCGATGTCTACGCGGCGCTGGCGAACAAGAATGTCGCCATCGCCGCCGGTTCCTGCCCCACGGTGGGGGTCACCGGCCTGCTGCTCGGTGGCGGTGTGGGGGCGTTGACGCGGGCGTACGGGCTGACCTGCGACGCACTGCGCGCCGCCACCGTGGTCACGGCTGACGGCAAGATCCACTCCGTCGGCCCCTCACACGACCCGGGCCTGTTCTGGGCGTTACAGGGCGGCGGAGGAGGCTTCACGGCGGTCGTGGACCTGACGCTGGCGGTCCGGGCCGCACCCACGGTGCACACCTTCTATCTGCAATGGGACTTCTCGCATGCCGAGGCGGTACTCAGCGGCTGGCAGCAGTGGATCGGCAAGACCGATCGCGCGCTGTGGAGCACCTGCAAGCTGCTGGCCGATCCCGGCGCTGGCCTGCGAGCGACCGTATCCGGTACCTGGATCGGAGCCGGCCCACAGCTCCAGGCGGCACTGGACCCGCTGCTCAAGGCCATCGGCGCGCCCACCACGGCGAACCAGCGCAACACCCTCGACTACGCCTCCGCGATGCTGCTGGAGGCCGGTTGCTCCGGGCAGTCCCCCGACCAGTGCCGGGCGGACGCGCTGAGCCCGCACAAGCGCCAACCTTTCGCGGCCACCTCGGCGGTGCTGGATTCTCCCCTTCCGAGCACCGGAGTCTCCACCGCGGTTGCCCAGGCGCGGTCGGCCCTGTCCATTCCGGGGCTGGCCGAGGGCGGGGTGTCCTTCGATGCCCTCGGCGGTGCGGTGGCAGACATAGCCCCCACCGCCACCGCCTTCGCGCATCGCGGCGCCCTGGCCCTGGTGCAGTACACGGCGACGTGGTCTGCCGCTGCCGCTGACCCGGCGCCGTATGACCGCTTCGTCCGCGGTGAGCGGTCGGCGCTGTCGCGGTGGACGGGCGATGGCGCGTATGTCAACTACGCCGACCCCAGCATCGGCAACTACCCGGCGGCGTACTGGGGCGCCAACTACCCCCGGCTGCAGGCGGTGAAGAAGCAGTACGACCCGGGCAACCTGTTCTCGTTCGCCCAGTCCGTCAAGGCCTGAACTGCCGTCAGCCGGCTCGGCGCGGGCGGCTGACCACTCCCTTCACCAGTTCCGCGGCAGCGGCGTCCGGGCCGGCAAGCCGACACCGGCCGGTGGGCAGAATGGTTACGTGACGACAATGACCGCAGCGCGCGGACGCGTCGGTTCTGGCACCGCCGTGTGGTTGACCGCCTTCGCCTTCGCGGCCGCGATGCTGGGAACGACGCTGCCGACCCCGCTGTACCCGCATTACGAGCAGTAGTTCCGCTTCGACCCGCTGACTGTGACGCTGGTGTACGCCGCCTACGCGGTGGGCGTACTGGCCGCGCTGCTCGCCTTCGGCCGCGCGTCGGACACCCTCGGACGCCGCCCCGTCCTGCTGGCGGCGCTGGCACTCTCGGGAACCTCCTCCTTGGTGTTCGTCCTGGTCGGTGCCATGAGCAGCGGCGGCCTGCCGCTGCTGTTTACCGGCCGGGTGCTGTCCGGGCTGTCCGCGGGCATGTTCACCGGCACGGCCACGGCTGCCCTGGCGGACTACGCGGGAAAGGACAACCAGCTCCGCGCAAGTGTGATCGCGGCCGTCGCCAACATCGGCGGCCTCGGCCTGGGCCCGCTGGTCAGTGGCCTGCTTGCGCGCCACGCCGGCCGGCCGCTGCAGACCAGCTACCTGGTGCATGTCGTGGTGGTCGTCCTCGCCGTGGCCGCCATCCTGGCCGTCCCCGAACCGGTGCGCCCGGACGGACCCCGCCGGCTGCGCTTCCAGCGGTTGGGCGTGCCGGCCGTGGCCCGCGCCGCGTTCCTGCAGGCTGGCACCGCGGGCTTCGCCGGCTTCGCCCTGCTCGGGCTCTTCACCGCGGTCAGCCCGTCCGTACTCGCGCTGCTCGGGCACCACAATCCCGCCCTGACGGGCGTGGTGGTCTTCGCGGTGTTCGCCGCGTCGGCGGCCGGGCAGGTGGTGTCCGCGACGCTGCCCGCCCGACCAGCGCTGCTGGCGGGCACCGGCGTGCTGGTCCTCGGGCTGGCGGTACTCGGGATCAGCCTGGCCCGGTCATCGCTGCCGCTGCTGGTCATCGCGGGTGTCATCGGCGGGGCCGGCCAGGGTCTCAGCTTCCGCGCGGCGCTCGGCCTCGTCACCCAGGTCAGCCCCGCCGAGCAGCGGGGCGGCGTCGCGTCGAGCTTCTTCGCCGTCGTCTACGTCGGTATCTCGCTGCCCGTGGTCGGCATCGGCGTGGGCACCCGCGAGTACGGGCTGGTCCACACCGGAGAGGTGTTCGCGGCGATCCTGGCCGTCCTGGCGCTGCTCGCCCTGACAAGCCTCGCGCTGCGTAAGCCTCGCGCTGCGTAAGCCGTACCCACGCAAGCGGAATCGCCTGACGGCTCCCTGACCGCGCATGCCTGAGACCTGGCGAAGTTCGGGTAACGAGACGCTGCCGGCCGGGCCGGATCGGCCTACCGTTATCGCTGGAGCTGCGAGCTGCTCATGGCGCCAGCCGGTCGAACGGAGCCCATCAATGACCGTCCATCAATGCCCGAAATGCGTACTGCGCTTCGAGCGCAAGACCGAACTCGACTACCACTGCCGCGAGGATCATCCCGACTTCCGGCACGAGTACCCGGTGCGGCACCCGGCTGCGGCGGACCAACCGCATCCCGCGCCGCCAACCCCGTCCTCGCCGGCCAAGTAGCTCGTCGTCCCCCGTGCGGTACCGCAGCGGCACGGCGGCCGTTCCGTGACGGGTTGCATGCCTCCTCCTGTTGCATGCCTCCTCCAACAGGTGTAATTGTGTAATTACTTTATGGAGGTAATGATGATGAGACATCCCCACACCCACGAAGGTTCCCGTCGCGGCGGTCCCGGCCGAACCGGCGGATGGCAGCAAGCAAATCTTCCCGACGCCTCCGACGCCGCGCAGTGGCTCGCCGGCCGGCTTCCCGACAGCTGGTTCGTCGGCAGCCCGACCGTGACCGTCGACCGTGAAGAGATCGTCGTTCTCGGCGAGTTGCCGCCGGTCTCCGCTGACACCGCTGAACAGAGTGCGGCAGCCCCGAGGTCGTCAGAGCCGAGCCCGGCGGAGGCCGGTTCCGCCGCCGCCGAGGGCCGGATCAGCCGGTTCCGCGAGAGCACCCGAGCGGAGCGGATGGCCATCGCCACCGAAGCTCAGGCGCGCTATGGGCGGACGCTGTCCTGGGGAGCGAGCCTGGGCCAGCAGCAGACGCTGTTCACGCATCTGTCCACTCCGGTGATGACCCGGCTACGCCAGCCGGAGCGGCAAGTCCTCGACACGCTGGTGGACGCCGGGGTGGCGCGATCGCGCTCAGACGCCCTGGCATGGGCCGTCAAATTGGTTGGCGAGCACAGCGACGAGTGGCTGACCAGCCTGCGCGCGGCCATGGCCGAGGTGGAGAAGCTCCGCGGCCAGGGTCCAGCGCTGTAGTCGGGGACGCCAGGGCGGGGCCGCCGACCAATTCCTGCACCCCGGGCCACCGCGTGGAGGTGGCGTTCGAGAAGCGGCTGCTTCAGAAGTGCGCCTCTTTAGAAGTCTTGCTCCCTTTAGAAGTCGGCGACGGCGGGGATGATCCGCTCGGCCATCAGCTCCAGTGGCCGCAGTGAACCAGCGCCGATCACGGTTCCGTGCGCCACCTCGATGCCCAGGTCGGCAAGCTCACGCAGATGCGCGATCGTCTCGTCCACCCGTTCACCGTTCTCGCCTATATCGAAACGCAACTGAGCCGTCTTCTCGATCTCGGCGTAGTTCCGGCCCTCACGAGAGCAGTGCTCACGCAACACGTCGAGCTTGTGAGCGAGTTCGGGTGAGTCGAAGATATTGCAGGCATCGGCGTACTTCGCCACCAGCCGCAGGGTCTTTCGCTCCCCCGCGCCACCGATCAGGATGGGCGGATGCGGACGGCTGAGCGACTGCGGAGAGTTCAGCGTTCTCTCCAAACGGTAATGTGTGCCGTGGTATGGCCCGTCGTCCTCGCTCCACATCTGCTGGCAGATCTGCAGCGCCTCTTCCAACCGCTCGAACCGCTCGGCCGTCGAGGGGAAGAACAGTCCCAAGCCGCTCGCCTCGTCCCCGTTCCACGCCGCCCCGATGCCGAGCATGGCCCGTCCACCGGACAGCACGTCCAGGGTGGTGACCGCCTTGGCGAGCAGCCCCGGCTCGCGGTACACCACGGCGGTGACCACGGTCAGCAGCTTCACCCGCTCCGTCTTGCCGGCGAGGTAACCCAGGGTGGTGTAGGCCTCGAGCATCTCGTGCTCGGGTGGACCGATGTGCTCGATCTGCCAGACGTGGTCCATGACGCTGACCCGGTCGAAACCGCCCTGTTCCGCAAGCTGGGCGACCTCGGTCAAGCGGCCCGGCAGGGCGCTCGCGCCGCCGTCCCAGGTGAAGTCCGGAATGTGCAGGCCAAGCTTCATGCCAACTCCTCAAGGTTGTGTTCCTCCATCAGATCAGATGGAGCTGACGGCGCCTCGCCGACTTCCTCGCCGGGCGTGCCGGGCAACGTCGAGATTGGGAGGGCCGGATATGTGGGCCCCATCCCTTCCGTTCGGCTATCACTGGCTCGGTACGTTCTCGACAACCCGGTGGACCCGCACCCCTGGCTGCTCACGGATCAATTCCTGGACCTGTCCATAGCTGAGCCCGTCCTGCTGGGCGCCGGCGACGCGGCAGGTCACCGCTCCTGCCGCCGCGGCGAAGCGCAGCGCCTGCTCAGGGGCCGCCTGGCTGGCCAACGCAGCCGCGAAGGCGCCGACGAAGGCGTCCGGCGCCGGTGGTGTCCACGACCGGCACCTCGTAGGACGCGATCTCGAACAACCCCTCCTCCGTCTGTGCCAGGCAGCCCTGCGAACCAGGCGTCACCACGGCACCACGGGCGTCGCGGGCGACCAGCTGCTCCAACGCTGCGACCGCGGTGTTGAGGACGAGCTGCGCGCCGTTGTCCACGGCAACCTCGGCGAAGCGACGCACCGTGTCCAGCGGTGTCTCCAGCTGCGCCACGGCAATCACCGGGCCCGCGATTGCCGATTCGTCCCTCGCCAGCTCGTCGGGTGTCAGATGGTGATTGGCACCGGGCGAAACCACGATCGCGTTCTCACCCTGCGGGTCCACCGTCACCACGGCGAGGCCCGACGAGACACCGCCGATCTCACGAACGTGGTCCAGCCGCACGCCGGTAGGCGCCAGGTCGCCGCGGATCTCCTGCGCGACGTGATCGTCTCCGAGGCGGCCGATCAACGTGACGTCGGCGCCGAGGCGGGCCGCGGCGACAGCCTGGTTCGCTCCCTTGCCATCAGCCATCCGGGTCAGGCTGCCGGCAAGGACGGTCTCCCCCGGCCGTGGGATCTGGGTGGCCGTGAGGACCAGATCCATGTTGAGGCTTCCGAGCACGACCACCGGTAGCGGCTCACGGCCCGGAACCCCGTTCCTCTCCGCGCCGCTCATGTGACGTTCCCGGAGGCAACGGGGCCGGCGCCTGGTTCTAGCGACATGCTGATCCTCACTGTCGTCGGCCGCCGTGGTTCAGCGCGCGGCCGGTGCTTGCGGACCACGGTAGGCGCGGCTGCGCGCGCAGCCGCACCTATCGGAGTGCCGGCGGTGTCAGAGGCCGCCGACGATACGGTCAGCGAACAGCTGCGTGAACCGATCCGCGTCGACATCGACAGCGACATTCATGTTGGGCTTCTTCTTCTTGGGGATGGTCCGCAGGATGTCGTTGCGGATCAGCAGGTCACGCGGAACCAGCGTCGGCGCGTACTCGGCGGAGATGTGAATCCGGGCAGGCGTGATGAGGCTCGGGTCGTAGGCAACCGCGATCGTCAACGGATCGTGCAGCCAGATCCCGGTGGACTCCGTCGGGATTCCCACGGTGAGGTAGATCAGCCGCTCTTGCTCGGGCCACGGCTTGAGTATCCGCGACACCATCTGCGCCGACTTGCTGCTTCATGATTAGGTGCTTGAGGTTGCGCACGAACGTGGGGTCCTGGCGGATCGCACCTGATCCTGCTGGTCGGGCTCCAGCTCCACGAAGCCCCGTCCGAAGGTCGCGGTGCTCACGTCCTGGAGCCGCCGGATGCCCTCGACGTACGTCCGGCGCAGCGCCGCTATCCGGGTTTGCCACGCGAGCGCTTCCTTGCCCTCCAGCTTGAGAAAGCCCGTGCCGTCCGCGTAGACGGCCAGGGAGCGGTCGATGAAGCGGACGGCTCCGGCCTCGCGCGCACCCGGGTCGTGGTCGGTGGGAATGATGCGCGCAGTGGCCGCCTCCACGACGACCCATTGATCGCGATCGAAGAAGAGCGTCGAATCAGCGCTCCGGCCGGAGTCGTCCGCGACGGTTACGACGGACCAGTTCGCCTGTGATGACATGGTGATTCCTTCCCTTCGGCAGCGCGATCAGGCGCCGGTGGGGCGCCCGTTGGCGTGGGACTCGATCAGGTGTTCGGCGCAGCGCCAGGCATTGGCCATGATTGTCAGCGTCGGGTTGACGCCCGGGCCGGTCGGAAAGCCGCTTCGGTCGAGTACGCAGAGGTTGTCGACGTCATGGGCGCGGCCCGACTTGTCCAGCACGCTCTTAGCCGGATCGTTGCCCATCCGGGCTGTTCGTGCTGGTGGCAGGCGTTGCCGGTCGCCTGTTCGAAGTACACCGGGATGACAGTGCAAGCCCCCGCCGCCTCCATGATCTCCTTGTTCTTGTTGACCTGCCAGTTGCCCAGCGCCACGACGTTCCGTTGACGTAATTGCCCGCCCAGCCGTAGATCGGGTCCTGGATCTCCTTGTCTGACAAGCCAATTGCCAAGAAGTACGCGTGGAAGGTGGCATTGCGTCCGAGCTGCCCGCTGCTATTGGCCAGGCCGTCCGGAAAGAGGTTGGACTTCGAGGCGAGCAGCAGCCGAGCCGACTCGATCGCACCGCAGCAGACCAGCACGACGGTGGCCTACTGCTCGACCAGTTTGCCGTCCTGGTCCGTGTACAACGCCCCCGTCGGACAAGCCGGGTGACGTCATACGTCGGACAAGCCGGGTGACGAATCGCTAACGACCGTTGACAGTCATCAGATTCGCGGGGCATGGTGGTCCGTATACAGTCTACCGGACGGGCATTCTCAGCGAATACTCGCACGGGCCGCGTCCCCACCCTTAGCTGGAGAACCGCGTGAAATCACCCGATCTTCGTTACAAGGCGGCCGCCGCAACGCTCGCGGCCGTCACCGTCCTCGCCGGCTGCACCCACTCCAGCAGTTCCTCAGGCGGCACGTCGTCCAAGGGTGGCAGCGCCGCCTCGGGCTTCGGTAACCTGCCTGCGGCCAAGGGCACCCCCACGGACGGCGGCGTGGTACGCCTCGCCCAGTCCCCGGGCGCTGGGCCGAACTACATTTTCCCGATCACCCCGGCGGCGCAGGGCAGCGTCTACAACCTGTATCAGTTCCAATACCTGCTCTTCCGGCCGTTGTACGCCTCACCCGTCGGCAGCCAGCCGAAGATCAACACCACTGAGAGCCTGGCGGCAGCGCCGGTGTTCAGCGACGCCAACAAGACCGTGACCATCAAGATGAAGGACTCCTACACCTGGTCCGATGGTCAGAAGGTCACCGCGAAGGACGTAGTCTTCGACCTGCAGCTGCTCAAGGCCGCCGTCAAGGAAAGCGCTGCAAACTTCGGCAACTACACGCCGGGTTACTTTCCGGACAGCATCAGCAAAGCGGTCGCTACCGACCCCACGACGGTGACGTTGACGCTGACCAAGCCGTTCAACCCGCAGTTCATGTTCCTGAACCAGTTGACATACATCACGCCGCTGCCGTCCCACGTATGGAACCGCGCGTCGGTCGGCGGACCCGCGCTCGATGCCTCAGACCCGGCGAACGCCAAGAAGATCTATGACTTCCTCGCAAAGCAAGCCGGTCAGCTTTCGACCTATGCGACCAACCCGCTGTGGAAGGTGGTTGACGGACCGTTCACGCTGACGGCCTTCAACCCCAATACCTCGGGCCTGACGATGAAGCCGAACCCGAAGTACACCGGCCCGCAGAAGGCGCACATCAGCGAGCTGCAGCAGGTTCCGTTCACGTCGGAGTCGGCAGAGTTCAACCAGCTTCGCAGCGGAACTCTCGAGGTCGGCCAGGTCCCGTTCACCAGCCTGGCGCAGGTGCCCATCTTGAAGCGCAACGGCTACAACGTCTACGGCTACCCGAGCTTCGGGTTCAACTACATACCGTTCAACTTCAAGAACAAGACCGGGCACTTCGACGCGATCATCAAGCAACTCTATGTCCGCCAGGCGATCGCGCACCTGCAGGACCAGCCGGCAGTGGTCAAGGGGGTCTTCCGCACAGCGGCGTCGAACTCCTACGGTCCGGTCCCCGCCGTGCCGCAGAACGACTTCACGCCGGCCAACGCCGCGAGCAACCCGTACCCGTTCGACATCAACGCCGCCAAGAAGCTGTTGACCGACCACGGCTGGAATGTCGTGCCCGGTGGTACCACAACATGCAAGTCCGCAGGCAGTGGCGCCAATCAGTGCGGCGCCGGCATCCCGGCGGGAACGCCGTTGTCGTGGAACATGTACTACACCAACCAGCCGGCCACCACAGGCCAGCAGGTGACGGCACTGGTCTCGGCCGCCAAGCAGATCGGGATCAACATCACCACGTCGGCCAAGACCTTCAACTACCTGATCCAGAACTTCAGCGACGTCTCGGCGCCCTCCAACACGAGCAAGTGGGCCATGATGGACTTCGGTGGCTTCTCGGTCAACAACTACCCGTCGACCAACCAGATCTTCAACACGACCGGCTCGTACAACTTCGGTGGCTACAGCGACCCGAAGGCCGACCAGCTGATCGCGAACTCCGTTTTCGGCAGCGATCCCAAGGCGGTGTCCACGGAGGCGTCCTACCTCACCGGCGCGATCCCGGCGATCTTCCAGCCGAACCCGGACCTGGTGTTCGCGTGGAGTAACAAGCTCTCCGGCCCGCCGGAAAGCTTCGCCAGCTTGACGCAGTACCGCATCGAGCCGGAGTACTGGTACTTCGTCAAGTAGCAGACCGATCCGCCGCCGGCCCGGGGGCCAGTCCCGGGCCGGCGCCCCACCCGGGAGAGAATGGAGAAGGCGCTGATGGTGGGCTACTTGCTACGTCGGTTGGGCGTGTCGGTCATCGTGGTTATCGGCATCTCACTACTTGTCTTTCTGCTGCTGCACTTGATCTCGGCCTCGCCCGGACGAGCGGTCCTAGGTTTCCAGGCGAGTCCCGAGGCGGTGGCGGCCTTCAACCATGAGCACGGTTACGACCGAGCGCTGCCGATGCAGTACCTGAGTTACGTGAACTCCCTCTTGCACGGAGATCTCGGCTACTCCTACAAGCTGAATCAGTCCGTCGGGGCGCTCTTGAAAGCGAATGCAGGACGCAGCGCCGTGCTCACGGCCATCGCTCTCATCCTGGCCGTAGTGGTCGCCATCCCGCTGGGCATCGTGCAGGCGATGAAGCGCAACACCGCCGTTGACAATGTGGCCACCGCGACGGCGTTCACGTTGTACTCCATCCCGACGTTCTTCCTGGCCCTGGTGCTCATCGCGGTGTTGTCCCTGAAACTGAACTGGCTACCCAGCCAGGCCAGCCAGTCCAGTTCTGTCCTGGGTGTGCTCGGTGATCCGAAGTCGATGGTGCTGCCGGTGGTGACGCTGACCGCAGTGTCGGTGGCGGCATTCTCCCGCTACATGCGCTCGGCTGCGTTGGACAACCTGGCGCAGGACTACATCAAGGTCGCCCGAGCCAAGGGCCTGTCGGAGCGTCAGGTCATCACCCGGCACCTCGTGCGGAACTCGTCTCTGCCGATCATCACCCTTGTCGGCTTGTCGCTGCCGGCGCTGCTGGCCGGCAACCTCATCGTCGAGACGGTCTTCAACTTTCCGGGCCTCGGCCTGTTGTTCTTCAACAGCCTGCAGAAGGAGGACTATCCCGTCCTGCTGGCGTACAGCCTCATCGTCGGCGTGCTGACCGTGATCGGCAATCTCGTTGCGGACCTCGCACTCGCCGTCGCAGACCCCCGAATCCGACTGGGCTGAGCCATGACCATCCCGCGTGACCTTCCAGGAGAAACCGTGGTGACTACGGACGTTCAGGTGCTTCCGCCGCCGCCACAGGCGGCGCCCGAGGGCGGGGCCGTGCGCGAGACGACGCCGATGTGGCGGCTGGCGCTGCGCTCTTTCGTGGAAAACCGGCTGGCCGTCATCGGTGTGGTCATCGTCGTGCTGCTGGTGGCCTTCTGCTTCCTCGGCCCCGTCTTCTACAAGACGAACCAGTCCAACACCGACATCGGCAACACGTTTATGCCACCCGGCAATGGGCATCCGCTGGGCACCGACAACTACGGCTTCGATGAACTCGGCCGGATCATGAAGGGCGGCCAGGCCTCTCTGGAGATCGCCTTCCTGACGGCGCTGATCGCCACCGTCATCGGAACGCTGTGGGGCGCGATCGCCGGCCTCGCCGGCGGCATCGTCGACGCCGTGATGATGCGCATCGTCGACGTCCTGCTCGCCGTGCCATTCCTGTTCATCGTCCTGATCATCGCCACCCGGTTCAACGCCTCGGTGCTGAGCCTCAGCCTCGTGCTGGGGTTGTTCTCCTGGCTGGTGCCAGCCCGGCTCGTGCGCGGCGAGGTGCTCACCTTGCGCGTTCGGGACTTCGTCTCGGCGGCGCGGGTGATGGGCGGCACCAGGCGGGAGCTGATCCTCCGGCACCTGCTGCCGAACGCGCTGGGCACCGTGATCGTGAACGTCACCTTCCAGGTGGCCGACGCCATCCTTGCCGTTGCCGCGCTGGGCTTCCTGGGCTTCGGCCTGTCCTATCCGCGGGTCAGCTGGGGAGACATGCTCTCTGACGGCATCAACTACCTGTTGTCGGGCTACTGGTGGCTGATCTACCCGGTCGGCGCGTGCCTGGTGCTCGTCGTGATGGCCTGCAACTTCATCGGCGACGCCTTGCGCGACGCCGTAGACGTCCGGTTGCGGCGCCGTTGACCGGGCCCACCGGCACGCCCAACCGCCCCGCGCACGTCCCCGCCTCAACGAGGAGAACCATGCCACGCGCACTCGAGATCACCGACCTCTCGACGCACATCGCGTTGCGCCGCTCGGTCGTGCAGGCTGTGGGCGACGTGTCGTTGCACATCGACGCCGGCGAGACCCTCGGGCTGGTCGGTGAGTCGGGCTGCGGCAAGTCGATGACCGGCCTGTCGATCCTGGGGCTGCTCCCGCCCGGCGGCAGCATCGTCTCTGGCTCGATCAAGCTCGACGGTCGTGAACTGGTCGGCCTGTCCGCGAGCGAGCTCCGCAGCGTCCGCGGCAATGATGTTGCGACCGTCTTCCAGGACTCGATGACCTCGCTGAACCCCACCCGGACCATCGGCTACCAGGTGGCCGAACCCGTCCGACGCCACCTCGGTGCCAGCCGGCGCGAGGCCCGCGCCCGGGCGATCGAGGTGCTGGGACTGGTGGGCCTGCCGCGACCGAGCGAGCGGCTCGACGACTACCCCCACCAATTATCGGGCGGCCTGCGCCAGCGCGTGCTCATCGCGATGGCCTTGGCCTGTGAGCCGAAGGTGCTCATCGCCGACGAACCGACGACCGCGCTCGACGTCACGATCCAAGCGCAGATCCTCGATCTGCTGGACGACCTGAAGGCGCGCCTCGGCATGGCGGTGCTGCTCATCACCCACGACATGGGCGTGGTCGCGGGACATGCCGACCGGGTCAACGTCATGTACGCCGGCCGCATGGTCGAGGCGACCGGCACCGAACAGCTGTTCGCCTCGATGCATCACCCGTACACGCAGGGTTTGCTCGCCTCGATCCCGCAGCTGGACCAGGACGGCACCCAACCGCTGCACACCATCCCCGGGATTCCGCCCGACCTGGCATACCCTCCGCAGGGTTGCCGCTTCTCCGAGCGCTGCCCCCGGGCGACGGACCACTGCCGCGCGGTGGAGCCACCGCTGCTGCAGATCGAGAGGACGCCCGAACACGCCGTGGCCAGCGACGCCGCGCTCGAGCACCTGGTTGCCTGCTGGCACCCTGTCGACGGTCCCGTCAAGCGCCAGGAGGCGGACCCGGTCGTGCTCGCCCATCACGTGCACGTCCTAGCCGCGGAGCAGCGTGACGACGCCAAGGTCCGGCTGCTCGACGTGCACGGCCTCGTCAAGGAGTATCCGGTCACCTCCGGCGCCGTGCTGAGGCGCCGGTCCGGCAGCGTGAAGGCGGTCTCCGACGTCTCGTTCAGCGTCAACCGCGGTGAGACCTTCGGGCTGGTCGGTGAGTCGGGCTGCGGCAAGTCCACGATCGGGCGAATGGTGGTGGCGCTGGAACACCCTGACCGCGGAGTCGTCACGCTCAGCGGCGACGACCTGACGACCATGAGCGGCTCCCGGCTGCGCGGCCGCCGGCGGGATCTGCAGCTGATGTTCCAGGACCCGCACGCCTCGCTGGACCCGAGGATGCGCGTCGGAGCAATCCTTCGCGAGCCGTTGACGATCCAGGGAATCGGCAACCGCAAGGAGCAGGACGAGCGCGTCCGGGAGCTGCTCGGCGAGGTGGGCCTTCCGCAGAGCTCGGTGGAGCGCTACCCACACGAGTTCTCCGGCGGCCAGCGCCAGCGCATCGGGCTCGCACGGGCCCTGGCCCTGAACCCGCAGCTCATCGTGGCCGATGAGCCGGTCAGCGCGCTGGACGTTTCCATCCGCTCGCAGGTGCTCAACCTGATGAAACGCTTGCAGGCCGCGCACGATCTGTCTTACGTCGTGATCTCGCACGATCTGGCGGTCGTGAAGTACCTCGCTGATCGGGTCGGGGTGATGTACCTGGGTCAGCTTGTCGAGGTCGGCCCGAGCGAAGAGGTCTACGCCCGCCCCGCTCACCACTACACAGCCGGGCTGATCGACACCGTCCCCATCCCGGACCCGCAGGTGCAGAAGCGCCGGAACCGGGTGGGGATCCGCGGGGAGCTGCCGAGCCCGGTGAACCCGCCGTCGGGATGCCGGTTCCGCACCCGTTGCCCGGCCGCCCAGGACGTCTGCGCACAGGTCGCGCCGCCCATGGTGCGCTACGGCGAAGGTCACTGGGCCGCCTGCCACTTTCCCCTCCAACGACCCCTGGACGCCGAGGTGGCGCCGGATGGCCGCACCGTGGCGACCGGTTCGGCCACGTCAACCCAATGACGAGCCGCCCCGCTAACCATCTCGGCCGGATCTATGCGAGATCCCTCTAGGCGCCACGATGAGGCGACGCCCCATCAGCGCTGCCTGAAGTAGCTGGACGCCGCCAGCCGGGAAGCCACCTGCGGCGAGGCGCTTCCGGATCAACGTCGGGGGCGGTTCGTCACGGTGGGCGCGGCAGTCCGGCTGGACCGGGCTGGACTCAGCCGGCCGCGGTGGGTAGCACCTGGGTCTTGAGCCCGCCACCGGCGCGGAAGGCCTCGAGGGCCTGCCCGTACTGCTCGAGCGGGTACCGGTCGGTGATGAAGACGCCGGGGTCCAGCACCCCGGTGGCGAAGAGTTCCGCGGCGCGCTCGTAGGAGTGCAGCACGGCCATCGAGCCGGTGATGGTGATCTCCTTGTTGTAGATCCGGTAGGGCTCGATGGTGGCGCGTGCGGCGTAGTCGGCGACCCCGAACTGCAGGAAGGTCCCGCCCGCGCCGACCTGTCCGAGGCCGGCCTGGATGGCGGCGGCGTTACCGGTCGCGTCGATCACGAGGTCCCAGCCGTAGGGCTGGCTCAGCTCGTCGGCGGACGCGGCAACGGCGGAGGCTCCCTGGGCGCGGGCCAGGGCGAGCCGGTCGGTGTTGAGGTCGATCATGTCGACGCTGACCGCGCCGGTGCGCTGCGCCAGCTTCAGCATCATCAGCCCCATCGTGCCGGCGCCATAGATCAGGACGTGCGAGCCGAGTTGCGAGCGCAGCACGTCATAGCCGCGCACCGCGCAGGACAGCGGCTCGATGAGGGCGGCGTCGGCGAGCGTGATCGTGTCGGCCAGTGCGACACAGTTGGCGGCAGGCACCGCCACATACTCCGCCGCGCCGCCGGGTTTGGTGACGCCGATCGCGCCCCAGCGGAGGCAGAGGTTGTTCTTTCCCAGCCGGCAGTAGTGGCACTCGTGGCAGTACAGCGAAGGGTCGACCGCGACTCGGTCGCCCTCGCGAATCCCGGCCACGCCCGCGCCCAGGGAGACCACCGTGCCTGCGAACTCGTGGCCCGGAATGATGGGTAGCGTCGGCGCGAACTCGCCCTGCAGAATGTGCAGGTCGGTGCCGCACAGGCCCACGGCGGCAACCTTGACCACGACCTCGCCAGCCGCTGGGGTCGGGTCGTCGACGTCCTCGATGCCGACCTTGCCTACTTCTGAGATGACGGCCGCCCTCACTTGACGGCTCCGAGCGACAAGCCCTGCACGAGCTTGTCCTGGGCGGCGAACCCGGCGACGAGGACGGGCAGCGAGATCGCGGTCGCCGCGGCGCACACCTTGGCCAGGAACAGGCCCTGGCTGGTCACGAAGCTGGTCAAGAAGACCGGACCGGTCTGGGAGACCACGCCGGTCAGGACGCGGGCGAACAGCTGCTCATTCCAGCTGAAGATGAAGCAGATCAACGCAGTAGCGGCGATGCCGGGCGTGGCTATGGGCGCGACGATTCGGCGCATGATCTGGATCAGGTTCGCGCCGTCGATGGAGGCGGCCTCGATGATGGCGATGGGCACCTCCGCGAGGAACGAGCGCATCATCCACACCGCGATCGGCAGGTTCATGGTGGTGTAGAGCAGGACGAGCAGCCAGATGTTGTCGAGCAGGCCGGCCTTCTGGGCGAACAGGTAGATCGGCAGCAAACCCGCGACCGCCGGCAGCATCTTGGTGGACAGGAAGAAGAACATTGCGTCCGTCCACTTGCGGACCGGACGGATGGACAGCGCGTACGCGGCGGGGATCGCCAGCAGCAGGACGATGATCGTCGACATGATGCTGGCGGTCGCGGAGTTGATGATCGCCGGCCACGGGCTGCTGCCTGTACCGGAACCGAAGAACTCGCGCCAGCCGCCCAGCGTCAGCGGCGCCCCGAAGCTGGGCGGGTTGGTGGCTGCTGCCTGCTCGGTGTGAAAGGAGGTGAGCACCATCCACAGCACCGGGATGATGAAGATCAGCCCAACGATCCAGGCACCGAGGCCGATCCCTAGGGTCGAGTAGTTGTGGTGCCGGCTCCGGCGCACGCGGGGCCGGGCGTGAGCGGTGACGGCGGTGCCAGCAGTGACAGCGGTCATCAGGAGGTCTCCTCGTTGAAGAGCGATGACACGACGCGCAGCGCGAACGTGGCGATGATGATGGACCCGGCCACCACGACAACGCCCTGAGCGGAGGCCAGGCCGTAGTCGTGGGCGCTGAAGAAGGTCTGATAGATCGTGTACGGCAGGTTCGCGGTGCCCAGCGCGCCAGAGGTGAGGGTGAACACGGCGTCGAAGTTCTGGACGATGAAGATGCTGCCGAGCAGGCCGCCAAGTTCGAGGTAGCGGCGCATGTGCGGCATCGTGATGGCCCGGAACATCTGCCAGGCGTTGGCGCCGTCCACCTTGGCCGCCTCGATCACCTCGCCGTCGCGTGACTGCAGCCCGGCCAGCAGGATCAACATCATGAACGGCGTCCACTGCCAGATGAGCTCGGCCTCGACCGCGATCTTTCCGTGTGCGTCGATCCAGTCGGGCTGTGGCGGGTTGTGGCCGCCGAAGAGGTTCCATACCGAGTGGATGCTGCCGTTGAGCAGGCCGTAGGTGGGGTTGTACATACCGTGCTTGAACAGCAGCGCGGCAGCCACCGGTACCACCAGGAACGGCGCGATCATCATGGTGCGCACCAGGCCGCGGCCGAAGAACGACCGGTCGAGCAGCAGGGCGATGCCCAGCCCGAGGGCGAGGCTGACGATGACAACCGTCACGGTCAGCAGGATGGTCGTGAGCACCGACTGTCGCACCTGGGAGTTGGAGAACACCGCCTTGTAGTTGTCCAGGCCGGCGAAGCCCTTGCCGTTGGGATCCAGGGCGTTCCACCTCATGAACGAGATGATCAAGGTCGCCACGAACGGCAGTTGGGTAACGATCACCAGAAAGACCAGGCCGGGAAGCAGCGGCGCCCGCCGTATCCAGGACGCCTTGTCCCACTTGCGGATCGGCGCGCGGACCAGCGGCTGCTCGCTCGTCCAGCCCGGCACCGGACTGGTTGCTGTCACTGTGCTCATAGTTGCCTCCTCCTGCAGACCCCGTCTGCGGGGCCGCCTATCACGGCGATCCCGATCGGCTAACGCCAACTCGGCACGCGGGGTGGCCGCCGTGTGCGGCCACCCCCACGTGCCGAGGGCGAGGCGGCACCTTGCAAGCGCCGCATCGCCTGCCCGCTACTTACCCTTGTACTTATTGCCCGCTGTCTGCGCCAGCGCCTGCGCCTGGCTCAGCGCTTTGGACACGCTGGTCTGCCCCGCGATGGCATTGCTGATGAACGTCGACGCCTGTGTTCCGAAGTCGGTGAACTCGGGGATGTCGACGAACTGGATGCCGGGCGCCGGTCGCGGCTGAACGCCAGGGTTGGTGGGGTTGGCCGCGCTGATGGCGGCCAGCGTCGGCTTGGCGAACGCCGTGGCCGACTTGACGTAGTCAGGGTTGGAGTAGGTAGAGGTCCGCTTGCCCGCGGGCACCCGGGCCCAGCCCAGCTGCTTGCCGACCTCGGACTCATACTCGCTGCTCGCGGCCCACGAGACGAACTTGTCGGCGTCGCTCTGGTCCTTCGAGGCCTTCTCGACTGCCCAGGCCCAGGTGTAGAGCCAGCCCGAGCTCTTGGTCTTCTGCACCGGTGCGGGGGCATACCCGACCTTGCCGGCGACCGGGGACCCGGAACCCTCCAGTGAGCCAGCGGCCGAGGTTGCGTCGTACCACATGGCGACCTTGCTCTGCTCCATGTCGTTGAGGCACTCGGTGAACCCGGCCTGGGCTGCTCCGGCCTCGCCGTGCGCCTTCACCAGGTTGACGTAGAAGTTGGTGGCAGCGGTGAATTCGGGAGAGGTCACCTGGGCGTTCCAGTCCTTGTCGAACCAGGTTCCGCCGAAGGTGTTCACGACAGTGGTCAGCGGCGCGAGCACCTGACCCCAGCCGGTCTGACCGCGCAGGCAGATGCCCTTCATGCCCGGCGCCGCGCCATCGAGCTTCGCGGCCAGCGTCGCGACCTGGTCCCAGGTCGGGTTGGCCGGCATCGTGAGGCCCTTGGCCGCGAAGATGTCCTTGCGGTACATGAGGAAAGACGACTCTCCGTAGAACGGCTCGCCGTAGAGGTGGCCGTTCGCGGTAAGCGCCTGGGTCATCGGCTTGAGGACGTCAGCCTGATTGAAGGTCTTGTCGGCGGCGATGCTGTCGAGGTTCGCCAGCCACCCGTTCTTGGAGTAGAACGGAATCTCGAAGTTGGACAACGTCGCCACATCGTACTGGCCGGCCTGGCTGGAGAACTCCTGGCTTGCCTTGTCGCGCAGGTCGTTCTCGGGCAGCACCGTGTAATTCACCGTGATCCCGGTTTGCTTGGTGAAGTTCGCGGCGGTCAACTTCTGCAGGTCCACCATCTGCGGGTTGTTCACCATCAGCACCTTGATCGAGTGGCCGCCGCTGCTGCCGCCTCCGCCGCTCTTGCCGCCCGCGCCACTGCACGCGGCCAGCCCCATTGCCAGCACCGGTGCCGCGATGCCCGCGACCACCCTCGTCCTCTTGCTGCGCATCCACATTCTCCTCGCCATAGTCGCCGAACACTGCCAGCGCGGCCCCTGAGCGGCCCCGCTCATATGAGTGGGGCCACGCTCAAAGTTTTCATTACCAAGATCGCCCTGGGACTCGCCAAGTGTCAAGCGGCTATGCCAAACTGATACGGCAGTCGCTCAGATGAGCACAGCAAGGGAGCTGTTAGGTGGCAGGCACAAGGGAGCTGATCTTGGTCGCGCGGGTCGCCCGCGGCTACTACCTTCAGGACAAGTCCAAGTCTGAGCTGGCCGAGGAGCTGGGAATCAGCCGCTTCCGGGTCGCCCGGCTGCTGGACGCGGCGCGACGCGACGGCGTCGTCCGGATCGAGGTCATCACGCCTGGCGCGCTCGACACCGAGCTGTCCACGCAGCTTCAGCAGCGCTTCGGGCTCAGGTACTCGGTGGTGCTCGACCTGTCCGACGAGGACCCGATCATGCTGCGGACCCGGCTCGGCGACGCCGCCGCAGAGCTCCTGACCGAGATCGCCACCCCGGCGGACGTCATCGGGCTGGCCTGGGCCAGGTCGCTGCGCCGCCTCGGTGACGTCATCACCAAGCTGCCCCCCTGCCCCGCTGTCCAGCTGACCGGGGCGCTCACCGGGCCCGACGGCAGCGACGTCCTCGAGCTCGTGCGCCGGGTCGCCCGAGCCGGCGGCGGCCCCGCGCACGTCTTCTACGCCCCGCTGCTGGCCGACAACGCCGACACCGCTCGGACGCTGCGCTCCCAGGCCGACGTCGCCCACGCCGCCGCGCTGGTCTCGAAGGTGACCATCGCGGTCGTGGGCATCGGGGCCTGGGAAAAGGGCCAGTCCACCATCTTCGACATTGTCGACGCCAGCGAGCGCGAGGACGCCCGCGCGGTCGGGGTCCGGGCGGAGATCTCCGGCGCGCTGATCAACGACCGCGGCGAACCGGTCGAGCACCCGCTGACCCAGCGGATCATCGGAGTCACCGCCGACCAGCTGGGCCGCATCGACACTGTCCTCGCGGTCGCCTACGGTGCCGGCAAGGCCGACGCAGTGCGGTATGCAGTCGAGGGCGGTCTCATCAACGCGCTGGTCACGCACTCGACTTTGGCCCGTCGACTGCTGGACGACGGCGAGTAGCGGCGCAGCCGCACTGCAATCACCGCGTCCACTGCCGCCGTTGCCACTCGACGGGCGCGGTGTCGACTTCCAGGCTCCACCGATCCTGATCTATCTGAGCGGTGTCACCGTTACGCTTACGCCGGTCAGTCGCGGTCGGGGTGCCCAGCACATAACTTAGCCCGAAACTTTCACGCAGCGCCTGTTGGTCGTCGTTGTTGAGGCGGAAGCCTCTGTGGTTTCCGATTGTGCCGTGGGGGCATGACAATTTGGCCGAGTCGCTCGGTTCGCCGGTTCCACATGCC